>NZ_OY762269.1:3242500-3532236 GCF_963665245.1 uncultured Paludibaculum sp. | reverse complement strand
GGATGACGTCCTTGACGCCATTGTGTCCGCCGGCGGAGCCCTTGGGCCGGACTCGCACGTGGGGTCCACGGCAAGTCCAACTCGTCAAACACCAGAATCAGGCGGTCCGGCTTGAGGCTGTACTTTTCCAACAACCCCTTCACCGACTGTCCGCTGAGATTCATGAACGTCTGGGGTTTGGCCAGCAGCGCCGGCTTGCCTTCCAACGTTCCCGAACCCACAACCGCCCGGCATTCCACCCGGCTGAGCCGGACGGAATGGCGCGCGGCCAGACGATCCAGCGTCAGAAACCCGAGATTGTGGGGTGTCTGCTCATACTCGGGACCAGGGTTACCCAGCCCCACCACCAAAATCTCCGGATCCGGCATTCCGCTCTCAAATCAGGGCGACTGTTCCGGCGCAAGGAGCCATGCAGCTCACTCCGCCGGAACGTCAATCCCCGGCAATGTGTCTTACTTCTTCTTCTTCGCGTCGGCAGCCGGCGCCGCTTCGTCTTCCTTCTTGCCCTTCTTGATCACTTCGGGCTCGGCCGTCTTGGCAGCTTCGTCCTCAGTGGTCTCAGCGCCGCCACGAGCCGCGACGACGTGGGAAACAACCTGATCAGGCGCATTCACCAGCTTCATCGAACCCGTGAGAGGCAGATCGCTGGCGCGCAGCGCGTCACCCAGCATCAGGTGCGTTACGTCGATATCGAACTTCTCCGGAATGTCATCCGGCAAGCACTCGACCTCGATTTCACGCGACACGATCTCATGCAGACCACCCTGGGCCTTGACGCCCTTCGGATCGCCCAGCGGATGAACGGGCACCTTCACCCGAAGCCGCTTGCTGAGGTCGATGCGCAGCATGTCCACGTGAAGCAGGTTGTTCTTCACCGGATCGTGCTGCCAATCGACGACCATGACCGGCGTGCTTTCCACGCCCGAGATGTCGACGTTGAAAATCGTGTTGACGCCCGAACCGGAGTGCAGAATTTTGTTCACTTCCTTGGGGCTGACCGTCACGGCCACGGCGTCTTTGCCGGTGCCATACACCACGGCGGGGATTCGCTGCTGGACCCGCAGCCGCCGGGCTTCGTTCTTACCCCGCGACGAGCGGGGTTCGGCGGCAATGGTGATGTCCTTTCGCATATTACGCTCCTATCGATTCAGACAAACAACGAACTGACGGACGTTTCCTCGTGAATGCTCTGGATGGCGCGGGCCAACAGGCCGGCCACCGAGAGCACCCGGATCTTGCCGCACGCGGCGGCCTCCGGACGCAAGGGAATGGAGTCCGAAAAAACGACTTCCTTCAGGGGAGAATTCGTGATGTTCTCCACAGCCGGCCCGGAGAGCACGGCGTGCGTGGCACAGGCCGAAACACTGGCGGCCCCGCCTCGCTCGATCAAAGCCTTGGTGCCCTTGACGAGCGTCCCGGCCGTATCGATGAGATCGTCAATAATCAGGCAATCACGGTCCTCGACGTCGCCGATGATGTGCATCACATCGGCCTCGTTGGGCTGCTCGCGGCGCTTGTCGATGATGGCCAGCGGCACTTCCAGACGCTTGGCAATGGCCCGGGCGCGTTCCACGCCGCCGGCATCGGGCGAGACCACGGTGAGGCGGTCCAGGTCGCCATTGGCACGGAAGTGATCGATCATCACCGGTGCGGCGAACAGATGGTCGACCGGAATATCGAAGAACCCCTGGATCTGGGCGGCGTGCAGGTCGAGCGACAGCACCCGGTCGGCCCCGGCTCGTTCCAGCATGCTGGCCACGACCTTGGCCGAGATCGGCACCCTCGAGCGGTCCTTCCGATCCTGCCGGGCGTACCCGTAGTAGGGCAGCACGGCGGTGATGCGATCCGCGGAGGCGCGCTTCAGCGCGTCGATCATCAGGATCAGTTCCAGCAGATGGCGGTCGGCCGGCGTACACGTGGATTGCACCACGAAGACGTCGTTGCCGCGCACGTTCTCCTCGATCTGAACCCAGATTTCCCCGTCGGAGAACGTCTTCACCCGGGCTCCGCCCAGCACTGTCCCGAGTTCCGCGCACAGCGCGGTGGCCAGCGCCGGATTCGAATTCCCGGCTAGAATTTTCAGTCTCTCAGATCTCATTACGCGTACCGGCTTTGGGGCGGCCATGTATTTTCTATTGCGTGTTCTCGCACACTACGCCACAAACGCGCGCGATACTGCACGCGCGTCAACATTGTTGTTGAGAAAACCTTGAGAGGCTCCGTGTGAAACTGCGGAAGGGCTCCCTGAAGCTTGGCCTGGTTTGGAAACACCCCGAAGAGTGCTGCCCCGCTGCCGGAGAGCCGTGCAACATGAGCCCCAAGCCGTTCGAGTTTTCTCCGCCATCGTCTCAACTCCGGATGAAGCTGAAAGACAGCTACCTCGAAATCGTTCTCCGCGTCAGACGCAAGATACGCCTGCCAGACAAACGACTGGAAAGTATTTAGTTTAGGGAACTCAGACGGCGAAGTCAACGTCGGGCGCCCCAGGGCTTTGAAGGCCTCCGGAGTCGACACATGAATGGGCGGCGCCAGCACGATCATCGGCTGGGGTTTCGGCTCCGGCAGGGGGTATAACTCTTCGCCGCGCCCCAGGCCCAAGGCCGCTCCGCCGACCAGGAAAAACGGGACATCGCTGCCCAATCCGGCGCCCATCTCCATCAAATCAGGCAGGTTCGTGTTCCTGCCGGTCAGGGCTGGCAGCGCCAGCAGCACGGCCGCCGCATCGCTCGAGCCGCCCCCCAGGCCGCCCCCCATGGGCACCTGCTTCTTCAGCCGCATGCGCAACTGCCCACGCACCTTGCGCCGCTCGAAGAACAGCCGGGCCGCGCGCGTCACGAGATTGTTCTCGATGGCCAGCGCGTCCTCCAGCTCTACAGACGTAGTTTTGCCGGGAGTGAACTCAAATTCAATGGTGTCGTGCAGTCCGATGGTCTGAAAGACCGTGCGTAGTTCGTGGAAGCCGTCCGTGCGCTTGTAAAGCACCTTCAGGCTGAGGTTCACCTTGGCATACGCGCGGACCTTGGCGATTCTTGCGGACACTTTAGTAGTGCAGGACCGAGTAGACTTCCCTGCCCTCGAGCTTTGTTCGTCCGTGCAGGAAGTCGAGCTCGATGAGGAAGCCCAGGCTCAGCACCTGCCCGCCCATGCGTTCGATGAGTTCAGCCACCGCGGATGCGGTACCGCCCGTGGCCAACACGTCGTCGATAATCAGCACACGCATCCCCGGCTGGATCGCATCCTTATGCACCTGGAGCTTGTCCGTTCCGTACTCCAGGGCGTACTCCACCGTTTCCGTCGCGGCCGGCAGCTTGCCCGGCTTACGAACCGGAACGAACCCGGCGCCCAAGGCGTAAGCAATCGCCGGGGCGAAGAAGAACCCGCGTGCCTCGATGCCCACCACCACATCGACCTGGACGCCCTCGTAGCGCGCCTTCAGCGCGTCGATGGTCGCTTTCCAGCCCTCCGGGTCTTTGAGCAGGGTGGTGATGTCATAGAAGTTGATACCCGGCTTCGGGAAGTCCGGCACTTCGCGGATGAGTGACTTCAAATCGGTCATAAATAATAGGGGAAACTAGTGTTTGATGGAAAACCCATCCGATTGTAGCAGAGGCGCTTCGATCTCCTCGACGCTGCGCACTTCGCCAAATCGCGGCCCCATCCGCAGCCGGCCGCTATAGGCCGCCAACTGCTCCGGGGTCCCGGTGGCGTAGGTCTCCACCGCGCCGTCATCCCGATTCCGCACCCATCCGGTGATGTGAAACTCCGCCGCCGCCGTCTGGGCGAAATAGCGATAGCCGACGCCCTGCACCCGGCCCTTGATTACGTAGAGGCGGGAAACCCGTCCCGGCCCCTGTCGGTCGATCTTGCTTACCATGCTGTTTTCATTATCGGCGGAGCTAGCGCTTGTAGCCGATCTTGCGCAACAACCCATGCCGCCATTCGATATCGGCCGGACCTTCCACGCCCTTGGGCGGCTCGCCGTCGATAACGCCCAGCACGCCGCGTCCCTGCTCCGATTCGGCCACGATCACTTCCACCTCGTTCGCCGTCGCGCAAAACAAACCCACCACCTCGGGCACATCCTTGATGCGGGTCAGCAGGTTGATGGGGTAGCCCTCGCGCATGCAGATGACGAACGTGTGTCCGGCCGCCACGGCCTGGGCGTTCTGGATGGCTAGCGTCTTCAAAGCCTCGTCATTGCCGTCGGCCCGGATCAAACACGCGCCCGACGCCTCGCAGAAGGCGAGGCCGAACTTCATCTGCGGCACCGTGTTGACGATGGCTTCGTACAGGTCTTCCACGGTCTTGATGAAGTGGCTCTGACCCAGGATGATGTTGCCGTCTTCGGGAATGCTCAGACGGACCGATTTCAGTTCCATGGCAATGAATATGGTAACGCGCCGGGGTATCCTGTCTCCATATGCGTCTCGCTCTGCTGCTGCTTGCCACCGCTCTCTTCGTCACCGCCGAAGAGCGCATCAATTCGGACGTGAACCAGAAGCTCCGCCAGGAGGAAGCCGCCCACTCGCAGGTAATGAAGACCCTGCATATGCTGACCGACCGTTACGGCCCGCGCCTCACCGGCTCCCCCAATCACGAAGCCGCCGCCAAGTGGGCGCGCGACAAGATGACGGAATGGGGCTTGAAGAACGCCCATCTGGAGCCCTGGGATTTTGGCCATCCGGGTTGGCTCAACGATCGCGCGTCCGGTTATGTCACGGCTCCGCTGAAGGACAATCTGGTATTCGAAGTGCTCTCCTGGACTCCTTCCACCAACGGCCCGGCCAAGTCGCAGGTTGTGCTGGTAGACCCGCCAAAGGCACCCACGCAGGAAGAATTCACCGCCTGGCTGGCAGAGAACAAGACCAAGGTCGGCGGCCACATCGTCTTCGTCGGCAAGGCCGCCGTGGTGCCCGTCAGCTTCGAACCGCTGAACAAGCGCATGGACGAGGAGGCAATCAAGCGGCGCCTCTCGGGCCAGGGTGGACCGGGCCGTCCGCCCGCCGCCAAGCCGGAACCCGGCAAGCTCACAGCCGCACAGATCAATACGCAGATCGATGCATGGCTGGTGGCCAACGGAGCGCCGGTACGCGTCAACGACGCGGGCATGGCCCACGGCATGGTGCGCGCGTTCAACAACCGGACCTACGACCTGACCAAGGTGGTGCCGACGGTGGTTCTGCGCAATGAAGACTACGGCCGCATTGCGCGCCTGCTGGACGACGGAGAGAAGGTGGAGATGGAATTCGACATCACCAACCACGTCTATCCGGAGGGCAAGACGACGTACAACGTGGTGGCGGAGATCCCCGGCACCGACAAGGCGGATGAGGTGGTGATGCTGGGCGGACACCTGGACTCGTGGCACTCGGCCACCGGCGCGACCGACAACGGCATCGGCTCATCGATGATGATGGAGGCCGCGCGGCTCATCCAAACGCTGGGCATCCAGCCCCGGCGCACGATCCGCATCGCCCTCTGGAGCGCGGAAGAGCAGGGCCTGCTGGGCTCGCAGGCCTATGTGAAAGAGCACTTCGGCACGTTTGAAGAGCCGAAGGCGGAGTTCGGCAAGCTGGTAGCCTACTTCAACATCGACAGCGGCACGGGCCGCGTCCGCATGGCCAACGTCTTTGGACCTCAGGAAGCGGCCGATGTGCTGAAGTCGGCGCTGGATCCGTTCGCCGATCTTGGAGTCGCCGGAGCCTCGGCCGGCAAGAGCCGCCGCACCGGAGGCACGGACAGCACGTCTTTCAACGCGGCGGGCCTGGCGGGGATCGGCTTGGGTCAGGATCCAATTGAATACTTCGGCACCACCTGGCACACCAACCTCGACACCTATGAGCGCATCGTGCCGGAGGATGCCATGAACGCCTCCATCGTCATTGCGGGAGCCGTGTGGCACCTGGCCAATCGAGATGAGATGCTGCCGCGCTTCACCAAGGAACAGATGCCGGAGCCGGTAAAGACGCCGGTCCAATAGGCCCCAATAGAGCAGAGACCGGCAGCGGCCGGAGCTGGCATGGGAGGGGCTGGACGCGTTCCGGCCCTTACCTCCGTTGCTGCTGCCCCTGCGCTGCCTGATACTCTTCGTACGTCCCGGGGAAGTCTTCGATTTTGCCGTGGTCGAAGTGCCAGATGCGCGAGGCCACTTCGTCGATCACGTCGTGGTCGTGCGTCACCAGCAGCACCGTGCCGTCGTACTTCTGCAGCGCAATGTTCAGCGCGTTGATCGACTCCAGGTCCAGGTGGTTCGTTGGTTCGTCCAGCACCAGCAGGTTGGGCTTCTGCAGCATCAGCCGGCAGAAGATGATACGTGCCGCCTCGCCGCCCGACAGCGCCTGTGTCGGCTTCAGCGCATCGTCGCCGCTGAACAGCATTTGCCCCAGCAACCCGCGCAATTCTTCCTGCGACGCACGCGGATCGAACTGATAGAGCCACTCAATCACCGTCATGCCATGCTGAATCGACTCGCTGTGATCCTGGGCGAAGTAACCGACCGAAACTTCATGACCCCACGTCACCGTGCCCGCGTCGATGGGGAATAGCCTGTCCTTGTCGTCGACACCGCCGGGCGCGTTGCGCAGAACGCTGCGCAGCAGCGTGGTCTTGCCGCAACCGTTGCGGCCCATCAGGGCGATCTTCTCGCCGCGCGCGATCTTGGCCGAAAACTTCGTGACGACCTTGAGATCGTCATACGCCTTCGACAGGCCCTGGATCTCCAGGGGATGGCGGCCCGACGGGCGTTCGATATTGAAGCGGATGAACGGCCGTTGAATGTTCGACCGGGCCAGATCGGAGTTCTGCAGCCGCTCGACTTCCTTCTTGCGCGACGTCACCTGGCTCGACCGCGTGCCGGCTGAGAAGCGCGCGATGAACTCGTTCAACTGCGCAATCTTCTTCTCGCGCTGCTCGTTCTGGGCCTCAATGCGCGACCGGATCTGCATCTTCGCCAGCACCATGTCGTCGTAGCCGCCGGTGTAGGTGATGACCGTCTCGTAGTCGATGTCGGCCGTGTGCGTGCACACACTATTGAGGAAGTGACGGTCGTGAGAGATAACGATCAGCAGTCCCTCGTACTTGCACAGGTAGTCCTGCAGCCAGTGGACCGAGTCCAGGTCGAGGTGGTTCGTCGGCTCGTCCAGCAGCAGCACTTCGGGGTTGCCGAACAGGGCCTGCGCCAGCAGTACGCGGACCTTCTGGCCGCCCTGCAACTCGCCCATGCGGCGCTCGTGCAGTTCGTCGTCGACGCCCAAACCCGATAGCAGGATGGCCGCGTCGCTCTCGGCGCTGTAGCCGCCTTCCTCGCCGACAATGCCTTCCAGTTCGCCCAGCCGCATGCCGTCGTCGTCGGTGAGCAGCGCCGGGTCTTTCTCATAGAGCGCCTCGCGCTCCTGCATCGCCTGCCACAGCGGCGCGTTGCCCATGATCACCACGTCCAGCACGCGATAGGCGTCGAAGGCGAACTGGTCCTGCCGCAACACGCCCATACGCTTCGGTTTGGTGACCGTGCCCTTGAAGGCATCCAACTCGCCGGTGAAGATCTTCATCAGCGTCGACTTACCCGCGCCGTTCGGTCCGGAGATCGCATAGCGCCGCCCGGGCAAAAACGTAGTGGTGACGTCTTCGAACAGAATCTTGGCGCCGAAGCGCATGGTGAGATTGTTGACGGAAATCAAGGAAATACTATTCTAGCGAAAATCCCCATTTTTCGCTAGTTTTCGAAGCGGGGCGGGCGGACAGAACACGGGCCGGTCCGGGCGCCGCACCGCTGTGAGACGCCCGGACCGGCCGGAACTAGAGGACCCTACGGCCTTCGATGACGCGGAGGAGAAGGATGACCAGCGCCACGACCAGCAGGATGTGGATGAAGCCATACAGCGTGTACGACGTCACCATTCCAAGCAGCCACAAGACCAATAGGATCACGAAGATTGTCCATAACATTCAGCACCTCCTTGTGCCGGACGGTAGCCGAGGCGGTATGCGTTATACAGTTTCCAGATAGGCGCGCTTGCCGGCCTCCACAGCGTTGACGATGCCGTCGCGCTGCCGCAACGCCTGTTCCTTACCCTGATCCACCAGGTTCACGGCGGTCGCCTGGAGATCCTCGGCCTGGTGCTTCAGGCGGCGGGCCTCGCCGCGCGCCCGGTAGGCGATGCGGCCCCGCAGATGCTGGCCTGATTCAGGCGCGAACAGCAGTGCCAGCCCGGCGCCCAGGCCCAATCCAGCCAATGCGAAAAAGATGTTGTCTCTGTTCATTGTTACGTTCTCCTTAAGATGGTGAAATTCAGTCGCCGGACTTTTCGCGGGGTGAGAACTTCGAGAGCAGGCCCATCAGGCGGGACGCCGCCGCGGGCGGAGTGCTCCTATGGACGACTTCTTCCGTTGTCAGCCGTTTACCGTAGAGCGTTTCGTTCTCTTCCATGTCCTGCCTCAGCGTCGCGCCTTGCAGCGAGATGCCGGCAAAGACACCGCGAGCCCGCGACCACGAAAGGACTTCGGCACGCATGTAGGCGTCGGTGTCCGCCGTGGCCGTACGGCCCACCGGGCCAGCCGCCACTGAGCCTTCCGCACCCAGCGTGAACTGGCTGTTGAGCAGTTTCTTCGAGCCGCTCTCATTCATCACCAGCATCACCACGTCGGTCTCCGATCCGCCGATCTGGAAGCCAACACTGCCGCCTTCCACACGGATCGCCGCCGGAGCGGACCAACCCGTGCGATCAGCCTGACGGCAGGACAGGAAGCCCTTGCCATACTTGCCGCCGATGATGAACGCGCCTTTCTTCAGGCCTGGCACCACTACCACGCAGTGGGCCTTTTCCATGAGGTCCTGCGGGATGCCCTTGTCGGGCGTACCCATGATCTCGGAAAGCACGATGGCCGAATCGTCCAGTCGCTGTACAGCGGGCGGCTGTTTTGCCAACAGCGGAAGGGCAGCCAAAAGTGTAATACCCAGAATCTGTTTCATCTAGAAACCTCCATTTCCACTACTGGCTTCAAGATGGCAATCAGTGGGCCATACGCAGTGCTGCACAACTAATCCAATTGTTTTGTTGCGGTTGTTCCAGGCTGCACAATTCCGGCAACTGCCCACCAAAGGACTCTAGGCGGGTGCAATTGGTAATTTTGACCACCGCGGACAAGGGCGAAGCACCCGAATCGTCCGATAACCGGGGGTTGCCCGTTCGTTCGCCAGTAACCCGATGGGCTTTATGGGGCTGCTAGCGGCGGGGTCCGCCAATCCAGGCCATGCCGTCCGGTGCTCCACCCGTTTCAAACTGGCCGGTCTTGGCCATCGTCGAAAGGTCGATGACGGCGACATGATCGGCGCCTGCGACGGCCACGTAGGCGCGGGCGCCGCCGGGCTCGATGAGAATGCCCTCCGGCGCCTGGCCCAATGCGAGCCGCTTTACGACCTTGCGTGAGGCGACGTCGATAAACAGCAGCTCACCGGCTTCGAGGTCGGAGATCAACACCGTCTTGCCGTCCGGAGTGAACTTCAACCGGTTCGATCGCTTTGTGCCAACGAGCAGCGTCTCCACCACCTTCCCGGCGGCGATATCGATCACGGAGACGGCGCCATCACGCGAATGCGCGGCCCACAGGTGGCGGCCATCCGGCGCGATGTCGAAGGCTTCCGGCCCCTTGCCCACGGGAACCACCGTCTGATTCCAGTTCATGGTGCCGGGCTGCCGGGTGAAGATCGAGATGCTGTCGGAGCCGATGTTGGCCGTGAACAGCTTGTTCTGATCCGCACTGAACTGCAGCATGTGCGTAGTGTTCTGGCCCGTCCCCAGCAGGTAGTCGACGCGTTGCGCCTGCGGGTCGTACCGGCCCACGATCTTATTGGCCTCCGCCGTGAACCAGAGCTTGCCTTCGGACATGGCAAGCCCGTGCGGCCGTTGTAGCGGAGCCGTATCGAAGCGGCGCAACTCGGTAGGCCCGGCCAGATCGATGACGGAGATCGATTGCCCCGGCGCGGAGCCGCTGCCGTAGTTGGAGACGAACGCCACGGATCCTTCGGCGTTCACGACCATCTCATGCGGCCCCTCGCCCGTGGCGGTCTTGCCGGTGATCTTTCCGGTGGATGGATCAATCACCACCAGCGTCGCATCGGCTTTGTTGAGAACCAGTAGAGCCGGCGAGGGTAATTCGGCCGCCGGGAGGGAAACAGCAAAAGACAGGAGTAGCGCACCCAGGGAAGTCCTCATGGGCATCCATTGTCGCGCGCCTTGCCACCCCTCGCGGTAAACTCACGCCGCCGGAGTTTCAAATTGCATCGCCCCAGCGATGGTGCCGCCCGGATCCTGGAAGAACAGCAACTGGCCTACACCAGCCAGCGTGCAGATGGGCATCACGATCTTGCCGCCGTGCGCTTCGATGGCCTTGGCCGTGGCAGCCACATCTTCCACGGAAATCGTGCATTCGAAGCCATTCATCGCGACGCCCGGCACAATCTCGCGCCGCTGCTGCAGCGAGCCGTGGAGCGGCCCGGCGGCCCCTCCGGTGTCGATCATGTAGAAGCCCGGCGGCCCCCAGGCGTTGAACTTCCAGCCGAAGACGCCCTCATAGAAGGCGCGCGAGGCCGGCAGATCGGAAGTATTGATGGCGAAGTGCGCTACTTGGTTTGGCATGATCCCGTCCCTCCAGTTCCATCCGTGAACTATGGCAATCGTACGCGATGCGCCGTTCGGCAGGATCACGCTATATTGCCAGATAATGCCGAAATCCCGCCAACCGTATCTCGATCCCACAGTCCTGGTGCGTAGTTTCGGAGTAACCCTCTCCAACATGGCGCTCATCCCACCCCATGCCCCCGGCTGGCACGAGTTGATCTACGCCTCACAAGGTGTGCTCACCGTCCGTACCGACCAGGCTGCCTGGGTCCTGCCGCCACACCGGGCCGTCTGGATTCCGCAGGGCGTGAATCATCGGCTGGAGATCACCGGCACCGTCGCGCTGCGCAATCTCTATGTGCGGGCGGATCTTCGCGCCTCCGGGCGGGCGCTACCCCAGGACTGCTGCGTAGTGAACGTGACCGGCCTGCTGCGCGAGGTCCTCCTGCGCATCATCGAGTGGAGCGTGCTGGACACCCGCAAGCCGGAACAGCGCCGGTTGATCGGGGTCCTGCTGGACGAACTGAAACTGCTGCGGACCATGCCCCTGCAACTGCCGGCGCCCACTGACCCTCGGGCCGTGCGCTTCGCGGCCCTGGCCGCCTCAGCCGCCGCGGAAGGCTCACCACTGCCCAAACTCCTGCGCGCCTGCGGGGCCAGTCGCCGCACGATGGAGCGCCTGTTTCATGAGGAGACGGGCATGAGTCTGGGGCAGTGGCTGCGCCGCCAGAAGCTGCTGCACAGCCTGAAACTCCTCGCCGCCGGGCATGGTGTCCAGAACATCGCCGAGGAACTGGGCTACCAGAGCACCAGCGCCTTTATCGCCATGTTCCGCCGCGAGCTGGGCCAGACGCCGGGCCGGTATTTTGAACAGATGTAGGCTGCGCCACACGCACAAGGCATAGCTGACTATCATGTCCGTATGGCCCTGCATCCCCTCGCCGGCAAACCGGCACCGGCTGAACTGCTGATCGACACGACGAAACTGGAGCGCGCCTACTACGCCAACAGGCCCGACCTGGCCGACGCGCACCAACTCGTCAGCTTCGGCACCAGCGGCCATCGCGGCACCTCCACCAACGGCACGTTCACCGAGGCGCACATCCTGGCCATCACGCAGGCCATCTGCGACTATCGTCAGTCAAAGGGGTACACCGGCCCGCTGATCATGGGCAAGGACACGCATGCCCTATCGGCCGCGGCACAGCGTACGGCCCTGGAAGTCCTGGCAGCCAACGAGCAGACCACGCTGATTCAGATGGACGACGGGTTCACGCCGACGCCGGTGGTCAGCCATGCCATTTTGGAGCGCAACCGCGGGCTCAGTTCCGGCTTCAGCGATGGCATCATCATCACCCCATCGCACAATCCCCCGGCGGATGGCGGCTTCAAGTACAACCCACCCGATGGCGGCCCCGCCGACACGGACGTCACCAACTGGATCCAGAACCGCGCCAATGAGCTACTACGGGGCAACAATACCGGTGTTCGCCACATCCCGGTCGAGCGCGCCATTCGGGCCGACTGCGTTCACGAGCGCGATTTCATTCCCGGCTTCGTGCGCGGACTCTCGTCCGTGCTCGACATGGACATCATCGCCAAAGCCGGTTTGAAGATCGGCGTCGACCCCCTGGGCGGTGCGTCCGTGCACTATTGGGCCGAAGTGGCCGAGCGGTTCGGCCTCGACCTGACGGTGGTGAATACCAACGTGGATCCCCAGTTCGGCTTCATGACCGTCGATCACGATGGCAAGATCCGTATGGACTGCTCCAGCCCCTACGCCATGGCCAGCCTGGTGAAGCTGAAGGACAAGTTCGACATCGCCTTCGGCAACGACCCCGACGCCGACCGCCACGGCATCGTCACCCGTTCTTCCGGCCTGCTCAACCCCAACCACTTTCTGTGCGTGGCCATCCGCTACCTGCTCACGCACCGCGCCGCCTGGAATGCCAATGCCGCCATCGGGAAGACGCTCGTCTCCAGCGCGCTCATTGATCGAGTGGTGGGCAGCTTGGGGCGAAGAGTCTACGAAGTGCCCGTGGGCTTCAAGTGGTTCGCTCCGGGACTGTACGACGGCAGCGTGGCCTTCGGCGGGGAGGAGAGCGCCGGAGCCAGCTTCCTCCGGCAGGACGGCCGCGTCTGGACTACGGACAAGGACGGCCTCATCCTGGGCCTGCTGGCCTGTGAGATCACAGCCCGCACCGGACGCGATCCCGGCGAGCACTACCAGGACATCACGAACGAGTTCGGCTCGTCCTATTACACCCGCATCGACACTCCGTCCACACCGGAGCAAAAAGCCAAGCTCAGCAAGCTGTCTCCGTCGGCCGTCACGGACGTGACACTGGCCGGGGCGCCCATTACGGCAAAACTGACCTCGGCGCCGGGCAACGGCGCACCGATCGGCGGGCTCAAGGTGGTGACGGAGCAGGGCTGGTTCGCCGCCCGGCCCTCCGGCACCGAGAACATCTACAAGCTCTACGCCGAAAGCCTGGTGAGTGAGCAACATCTTCAGACCATCGTGGGCGAGGCGCAGGACCTCGTTGCCCGGTCCTTGTAGCTGACCTCTTCATACAATTGCGGTCCAGATGAAACGGACCGCCCCGCGGTTTCACAATCTATTTGCCTGCCGTCGCCGGGACCCGGCCCTTCATTCGGGCCCCCGGCCGTTGTAGATTGTCAGCAGTACTCCGTGGCTTCATCCATGAAACGTATAATCCTACCAGGACTACTAGTCACCTACTCGTTCGCAATGGGTAGTGGGCAACCGCGCTTGCGCCGTAACCCCACCAACGATGAACTTGGACCGCCTCAGGCCCGTTCCGAGATGGAGAAACGGATCCTCGCGACACTCGCCGGAGCCATTCAGGCACAGGAACTCTACGCCAACGTGCCGGAGCCCGACGGCCGCATGCTGCGCCTTCTGACCGAGTCAACCGGAGCGAAGCATGTCGTCGAGATCGGGACCTCCACCGGCTTGTCCGGCCTTTGGTTCTGCATGGCGCTGGATCGCACCCGGGGCCGCCTCACTACCTTTGAAGCCGATACGCATCGAGCGGCCGTCGCGCAGGAGCATTTCCGCAAGGCAGGCGTCGAAAAGATGGTCACCCTGGTACAAGGCGATGCGCATCAGAACGTCGCGCGCCTGAAAGAACCCATCGACATCGTATTTCTCGACGCCGACAAAGAAGGCTACATCGACTACCTGAACAAGCTGCTGCCACTGGTGCGGCCCGGAGGGCTGATCCTCGCCCACAATGTGGATATGGTGCCGGAGTACATGAAAACCGTCAACGCGCGGGCCGATCTCGAAACCCTGGTTTACAGCCAGGGCGGCGGCCTGGCGGTGACCTTGAAGAAGCGCTAGCCGTCGACGTACATCGCTCGATAGTCAGCACTTAACAATCCTTTACCTCATCCGGAGCAACCCCATTCCGGAAATCAGCGTTCTATGGTTGTGAGGTTCAAGGCAACCAGATGAACAAACTCAGCAGATTCTTCACCGCCGCGGCTCTCACCTCGGCGCTCGTCTTCGCGCAAGGCCCCGGCATGGGCCGCATGGGCGGAGGCAACCAGGCGGATCCCGCCACCCGAATCCAGTTCCGCGTCGAGATGCTCACCAAACGGCTCGGTTTGACCGACACCCAGAAAGCCTCGGCGACGACCATCTACACCGACGCGGAAACGGCGGCCGAAACCGCGCGCGCCAACCTCTCGACCCTGCAGGAAACACTGTCGGCCGCGGTCAAGACCAACAACACCGGCACCATCGACGCCACGGCCGCTCAGATCGGCACCGTCAATGGCCAGGTGCTGGCCATCCAGACCAAGGCGGAAGCCGCCCTCTATGCGATCCTGACACCCGATCAACAGACCAAGTTCGATTCAACGCCTCACGGCCCCGGCGGCATGGGAATGAGCCGCGGTGGTCCTCAGGCAATGCGCTCCCGGACCAGTCAGTAAGCTTGCCGTTAGCCCTCCCAAGTGAATAGCTGGCCGATGGGCTGATCCGGAGTAGATCCGGCCGCAGGGTGGCATGCCCCCAACGTGATCCACCCTGCGGCTCCGGTCTTCCCTTGCTGTGTTACCCTGCCCGTTTGAAGGCCTTCCTCTTATCCCTGCTCCTCGCCGCCGCTCCACCCGCGCCTTTTGTCCTGCCCCTGTCCAATGGCCTCTACATTCTCATCGATGAGTCCGCCCGTCCGCGACGCGTGATGACCAGCCAACAGCAAGCCGCCGCCGACCTGAAGGCGTGGTCGACCGGCCGCGACATCTATACGTCACTATGCAGCCGCTGCCACGGCGCCGATGGGTCCGACCGCTCCTATGCCGGCGGCAACGTCAAGCCCGTGAACCGTCTGGGCCACCGCTACTCTGAAGCCGAATTGTTGGAGCGAACCGAAAGCACGGGTACCGTCGATCTCAGCAATCTCGATGCCCGCCTGCGCCACGCTCTCGCCGTCTACGTTCTCAGCCTCTGATCTGCCGGCCTCCACATCGGATACGATGTCTCTGGCCCCATGCATCGAATCCTACTTCTTTCCCTTCTCTCCGCGGCGGCGCTCAGCGCGGCCGACGCGCCCTTCACCGCACTCTTCGACGGCAAATCGCTGAAAGGCTGGGAGGTCTGCAACGGCAAGGCCACCTATGCCGTGGAAAAGGGCGAAATCGTCGGCACCACCACCGAAGGCAGCCCCAACAGCTTCCTTTGCACGAAGAAGGAGTTCGGCGACTTCGTGCTCGAGTTCGACACGAAAACCGACCCCGTGCTGAACTCCGGCGTGCAGATCCGTGCTCACCGCTACCCCGAGGACACCGTCGTGACTACCTTCGACGGCAAAAAGAGCGCCCAGCACAAACAGCCCAAGGGCCGCGTCTACGGCTATCAGGTGGAGATCGCCAACGAGCAGTCCGGAGCCTCCGGCGGCATCTATGACGAGTCGCGGCGCGGCTGGCTCGACAACATCGCCACCAATCCGGTGGCCGCCAAGGCGTTCAAAGACAATGAGTGGAACCACTACCGCGTCGAAGCCAAGGGCGATTCCATCAAGACCTGGATCAATGGCGTCCCCTGCGCGAACCTGACCGACTCAGAGGACCTGTCGGGCTTCATCGCCCTGCAGGTGCACGCCTTCAAAGGCGACAAGCCCGCGCAAGTGCGTTGGCGCAACATCAGAATTCAAGACCTCGGCAGCCATACGTGGAAAGCGCTCTGGGACGGCAAGACATTCACCGGCTGGCAACCGCGGGGCGGCGGCAGCTTCACCATCGAGAACGGAGCCATCTATGCGCACTCCGTCGAAGGCGACGAGAAGATCGGCATGCTGGTCTCCGACCTGTCGCTGACCGATTTCACGGTCCGTCTGAAGTTCAAAATGCAGCGCGGCAACTCCGGCTTTTTCGTCCGTACGGACCCCAAGAACCTCGCCGCCTACGAAGTGGAAATTGACGAAAAGAAGGGTACCGGCGGCTTCTGGGAAACCGGCCCCGGCGGCCGCAAGTGGGTGACCGGCCCTGAGGACAACGGGTTGGCGAAGCCGAACGACTGGAATGAGCTTACAGCTTCGCTGCACGGCCACCGCATCGTCTTCCACGTGAACGGCGCGCAAACGCTCTACCTGCCCGACGACACGCCCGGCCGCACCGAGGGTGCGCTCGCGCTGCAAACCCACGGCGCCAAACGGCCCACCGACATCTGGTTCAAGGACATTGAACTGCTGGTCCCGAAGAAATAGAAAACTGCTTGACCCGTCTATCGCTTCACGCCTCAACGTGGATTGCAGGAGGTCATACAGACATGACGAAAGACAAATTCGTAGCCATCCTGCGTACGGCTGGCATCACGGAAGATCAGATGCACAAACTGCACGCTGAGTTTGAGCGTAGCGATCCCAAGGAGCACCAGCGCTTCCTGGAGTACCTGAACATTCCTCAGGCCGAGATCGCGTCCATCCGCGCGGCCAGCGCCAAGGGCTAACAGACGCACGAAAGCCCGGACTCGCGCCATCCGGAGGGCGCGGATCCGGGCTTCCAAACCACAAACCGAGCCACGAGCGAGCAAGCGGACGCGAAGCTGTCGCCGCGTGCTGTATCAAACCATGAACCGAGCCGCGCGCGTCAGCAAGCGGACGCGAGGGGTCGCCACATGCTGCGTCAGCCCCGCGTACTGGCGGCCGGAATCTTCTTCGTCAACTCCTGCATTTCGGTGATGCTCTCGCTGCCAATGGTGAAGCAGTCGAGCACGCCTTGTGACAGCGCGAATTGCAGACATTCGTCCGTCTTGTTCCGCAATTTCCCTGCCCCAAAGATCTTCATCCCGATAATGCCCTTGCCGGAAGCTTTCATCTGCTTCAGCACCGGAATCACCTCGGCGGGTGAAGCGTCCATGGCAACGCCGGCGGGGTTCAGGCGAGCCAGATCGACTTCCACCCAGGGCGACGCAGCCGAAGCCTTCAATGCGCCCATGGTGTGGCAACTGACGCCCTTCGTCCGCACGATCCCGCGCTCCTGCAGTTCGCTGATGTACTCCATGGCGCCCTTCTTGCGTTGGGGCCAATCGGCGTCCATCATGCAATGCAGCAACAGGATGTCAATGTAATCCGTGCCGATCTCGCGCCGGAAGCGGTCGATGTCCGACTTCATCTCGGCTTCGGTGGAAGCATGCGTCTTCGAAAGAATCACCACCTTCTCGCGAGGCGTCTTCTTCAGAGCCTCCTTCAGGTGGGCATGCGTACCATACTGGTCGGCCGAATCCCAGAAGTTGACGCCGTTATCGAAGGCCGCCCGCATCATATTGGCGACGCCTTCCAACCCCAGCTTCTTGGTCTGGTTCGAGCTGCCGCCCGAGCCGTTCGTGCCGGTGCCCATGGCCAGCCGGCTGAGTTTGATCTTACGGGGCCCCAGCGTCACGACATCGCTGGCCAGCTTTTGCGTGGTACCCGCAAAAAGATGATACGGAAAGGCGTTCAGACTGACTGCGCCGGCGCCTGTTGTCAGGAACGTGCGTCGTTTCATGGGACCTCCCAGTCGATGAGGTGACAATACCATACCAATCAAGGATGGTGCAGCGCCCCGTGTAGAAAGTGCGAAAAGGTTACGGAGGTAAGTTAATAGCAATCAGCGGTCAGCAATCAGCAGTCAGCTCCACTCCTGCGATCCGGTAAAACTCAACCGTAGCGAAGAGCTCCGCACTCCACTGTTGTACGGCGGACCCCCAGGTCCGCGCGGGGTCCCCTGACCCCGCTTCTACCGCCATTCGAAAAAGCAATCAGCCATCAGCAATCAGCCCCAAGCAGCGTTCGGGAGCTAAGAGCTGACGGCTGAAAGCTAAGAACCGAAATTCCGCAACGGACTACTCAGCCGCGCATCTCCGCGCGAGCCTTCGCCACCACTTCCAGGAACTGCTTCGCCCGCTCCGTAAACACCTCGTAGGTGCCGGCCTTGATGGTCTTGGCATCGACCAACTCTCCGCCCACGGCCACAGCGCAGGCGCCGGCCTTCAGGAAGTCGCCGGCTGTCGTCAGGCTGACACCGCCGGTGGGGATCATCTCGATCTGCGGGAACGGTCCTTTCAAGGCCTTGATGTACTTCGCGCCGCCGACGTTGTCGCACGGGAACACCTTGACGATATCGGCGCCGGCCTGCCAGGCGGTCAGGACTTCGGTAGGCGTCAGCGCGCCCGGGCAGATGGGCCGCGAATAGCGTTGCGCCATTTCGATCGTCTTCAGGTTCAGGGCTGGAGTGACGAAGAACTGCGCGCCGGCCAGCATGCAGATGCGCGCCGTCTCCGGGTCGAGCACTGTGCCCGCGCCCAACACCATCTTGTCGCCGAATTCATCGGCCAGCTTCTCAAGCACCTTCACCGCGCCGGGCACCGTCATCGTCACTTCGGCCGCGCGGATTCCGCCTTTATAGATGGCCTCAATCGCTTTGTAGGCACTGTCAGCGGTAGGAGTACGAACGACCGGAACGATGCCGATCTCGAGCATTGCGGAGAGGATACTCTCTTTTTTCATGTTTTCAATGTATCAGAGGCGGCGGAAATCGGGCAGGACTGCGCCATGCCACGAGGCCAGGCGCTCGATGGTCTTCTCATCCCCGAAATGCTGACGGTACATACTCAACATTCTTGCCTCGTCCCGTCTGGTGTAGCTCCTGGGGGATTGTTCGGCCATTGTGATCCGCGGACCATAGATCTGTTCGGGCGGCGCACCCGGCTCGAGGTCATCTTTGTCCGGGGCACTCACTCGCGCAAAAATGTCCTCCGGCCGATCCCCACTCTGGAGACCTTCATGGACAAGCCGGCCCGTCGTACGATGGACCTCTGCCTCTCTTGTGACGCGCACCCAATTTCCGCTCCGGTCGGGCCCGACGAATTCCGCGTCCGCAAAGAAGACACCATCCAGACTGAGCGTTATGGACCGCAACTCGCGCCAGTCCGGTGGATGCTTCCCACGGTGATCGCCAACCGCCACCTCGCCCATCATTCCGCCTGGCACGGCAGGATGAACATCGCGGTTGTCACCAACCAGGGGCCCTGGCCCGACATATCTCTTGGACCCCGCCATGATCGTAAGCCAGTAATAGAGCGACTCGCGGTCCTGCTCCACCAGGCCGAAAGGAAGCAACAGCGAGGGGCATCCGTGCATACCCTGCGATACCACTCGACTGGAGCTAAACGGCCCATCCCGCTCGTAGCGCCACATCAGCGCCACGGCCGCGATGTCCTTGCCGCTTCCATTGACTAGAATCGCCGAGCCCGCCCGCTGAGATTCATCGATCGGCCGGCCCGCTCTGGCGACTCGCCCTCGGCCAACGCCTTCCTCTCGGCGATGGAGGATCTCACTCAGATATTGGTCGTATTGGGGAGAACTCGGCCCGATCAACCACAGGCCGTGCTGCGGCAGGTCTTCCAGTACGAGCTCCATTCCGCCATTACAGCACCGACGCCGGCACGTTCGCGCGCTCCAGCACCGCCCGCGCCCCTTCCCTGCCGAGATACCGCTCCAACTGCTTCTGTTCGCAGCGTTCCAGATCCACCACAATCAGCCCGTCCAGACAGTCGCCAAACCCCCGATCCAGGTGGAACCCGCACAGCTTTCCGCCCAGCTTCAGATACTGCCGCACCAGCACCGGCACACCCTTGCCGTCCGGTTCCAGTTCCCGGATCAACCGGTCCAGATCGTCGACATCCGCCGGCCGCGGCCAGTCCGCCGACGGCTTGCCGCGATAGGGCGACCGCGCCGCCGCCCACTGCGAGAGTTGTCCATCGAAACAGTGGTCGGCCAGAAACCGCGCCAACAGCGCTCGCGATGCCGGGCAGTAGTCGGCACTCACGCTCACTGGTCCAAACAGAAACCGGTAACGGGGCCGCGCCACCACATACTGCCCGATGGCCTTCCACAACAACAGCAGCGGCTGGAAACCCCTTTGAAACTCCGGCGCAACAAAAGAGCGCCCCAGTTCCAAAGCGGGTCCCAGGCGGTGAAAGAACGCGTCACTGAATCGAAACAGCGTTGAAGCGTACAGCTCCCGCCCCACATCCGCGCCGCACAAACGATAGGCGCCCGCCACCTGGCGTCTCTCCGCGTGCCACAGGACCAGGTGGTCGTACCAGGAGTCGAAGCGGTCGAGATCGTATGGCCGGCCCGTTCCTTCGCCCGCCGCCCGGAACGTCACCTCACGCAGGCGGCCCGTCTCCCGCAGTGTCAGCGGAACATCCTCAGCGTTGGCACAGTACACCCGCAACGGCCCCGCACTGATCAACAGCCGCTCGGACGGCAGAGCGAGAAGCTCCTTCTCCATCCACTCTCCTGGGATGGCCGGTCCAACCGGCCTCATACGCCGCACCACACGCGGCTTCGGCGGCTTCCGCTCCGACAGCCAGTAGGTCCGGCGGCGCAGTTCGGCCGTCGAATGGTCCTCACTGCTCACGGCATGGCCGACGCGCGCCTCGATCTCCGTATCGCACTTGTTCAGCAGTTCATGCGGCAACAGCGCGGTGCGCAGCCTGGGATGCACCAATCCGGCAATTTGAAACAGAGCACTGTTGCAGCCCGAAAAGTAGACAGGTACCACGCGTGCACCACACTGCCGCGCCAGCCGCATCGCCGCGTCATTCCAAGGGGGATCGACGATCTCCCTCTGCCCCCAGTCCGCGTGCGAGACCTCGCCGGCCGGAAACACGGCCAGGGCGCCGCCATTCCGCAGCCACTGCCGGGCCTCACGCAGCCCCCGCGCATTCTCCCGTGCGGCTCCTCCAAACGGATCCACGAGGATGAGGCTGGCGCGCAGTTCCGGCACCATGCCCAGCATGGAATTGGCCAGCAGACGGACGTCGGGCCGCACCCGGGCCAGCATCGACTGCAGCACGGCCCCTTCCACCAGACCGTACGGGTGATTGGCGACCACCACCAGCGGGCCCGCAGCCGGAATCCGGGCCATGTCGGCCGGCTCCACACGGATGGAAACCCGCAGCGCGCGCAGCATCTCCTCTGGAAACGCCCCGGCGTTCTGCTGCGCGCGCACACCTTGAACGACCTCCTCCAGTCGTTCAAATCGAAGCAATTTGCCCAGCGCTCCGGCGACGGGCTCCGGCGCGAACCGCCGCAAGGCGCTTTGGAAGACTGGTATCGGCTGCATCTACACCGACAACCTAGCCGTCAATTTTGAATCTGGCGTGACGCGCTCGTGAATACTCCAAAACCCCAGC
Source organism: uncultured Paludibaculum sp. (assembly GCF_963665245.1). Classification (NCBI taxonomy): domain Bacteria; kingdom Pseudomonadati; phylum Acidobacteriota; class Terriglobia; order Bryobacterales; family Bryobacteraceae; genus Paludibaculum; species uncultured Paludibaculum sp. The sequence goes on along the minus strand of NZ_OY762269.1, from coordinate 3,510,909 downwards.
GGCCCTTGCAGCCGCTGGTACCATGGGGTCATGAGGATGTTCTCAGCCCTTTTTTCGACCCTGGCCCTGGCCGGCGCCCTGGCCGCGCAGACCCCGACTCCGGCTCCGGCCGCTTCCGCCCCCAAGCCCGCCCGTGAAAACGGACTCTACACCACCCTGCAAATCACCCATGGCGGACAACCCATGGGCAGCATCGTGATGAAGATGTACGAAACGGAATCGCCGATCACGGTGAAGAACTTCGTCGACTTGGCGCTCGGCCGCAAGCTGTGGAAGGATCCCAAGACCGGAACGCGCGTCCGCCGCCCCCTGTACAACGGCCTGACGTTCCATCGCGTGATCCCGAATTTCATGATTCAGGGCGGTGACCCCACCGGTACCGGCATGGGCGAGACCGACGTGATCAAGGACGAGTTCGCCCCGACCCTGAAGTTCGACATACCCGGACGGCTGGCCATGGCGAATGCCGGCCCGGGCACCGGTTCGTGCCAGTTCTTCATCACAGAAGTGCCCACGGCGCATCTGAACGGCAAGCACACCATCTTCGGCCAGGTGGTGGAAGGTCAGGATCTGGTGAGCCGCATCGCTCGCGTTCCGAAAATGGGCGACAAGCCGTCGCCAGCGGTGGTCATCGCCAAGGTAACGTTTGAGCGCGTAGGCCCCGTGCCACCCGGCGGCATCGTTCTCGCCCCGGTCCCGGCCGCCAGACCGGCGACGAAGGCGCCCGCGACCAAGGCTCCAGCCACCAAAGCGCCGGCCACGAAGGCACCTGCAACCAAGGCTCCGGCGACAAAGGCGCCCGCCAAGAAGTAACGTTACTCCGGCACCGGCGAATCCAGCGGGACGTCGGCGAAGAACAGTTCCTTGTTCGTGATCGCCTCTCGGATTCCGGTGACGTAGATGACCGCACTCTTGCGATAGCGCGTCTCGAAGTAGAAGAACCCCGACGCGCTGTCGCCCTTGATGATGGTCTTCGCCGCGAACGCCCGCGTCTGTAGTTCGATCGCGCTCAGCGGGTTCTTCTTTTTGGGCAACGGGATCGGCGACGGATACTTCACACCCGAATTGGGCCGCTTCACCCCCAACAGGTAGGGCAGGTCGGTCGCGGCAATCGGTAGTACCTCGTTCCCCGGATACTGATAGACCACCTTCATCCGGTCCAGCAGCAGGGTCTGGTCGCCGACGTTCTCCAGAATCAACAACACCGGCAGCACACCATACTCATTGGGGTTTACTTTGCCGAATGCCTGCTTCGTCTCCGTGTCACTCTCATAGCGCACGGCGGCGATCTTCAGCTTGCCGATATTCATGACGGACGGGTACGACGAAGCCGGACTATGCTTGAAAGTGTTCTGAGCCAACAAAAGAGTCGCCGCGGCGGCGCCACAAAGGGCTAAAATCAGGGGTTTGCGGGCCAAACTCATTTATCTCCTCTACTGGACCCTACAGGCCCTCGCCTTTCCATTTCTCCTACTGTATCTCGCGCTTCGCATCCACCGGAACTCCGCCTATGCCAACCGGGTCTCCGAGCGGTTCGGCTTCCTCCCCCGCCCCCTGCACCGGACGGTACCCGGCGCCATCTGGTTGCACGCCGTTTCCGTCGGTGAGGCGATTACGGCTGTTGGTCTGTTGAAGCGCCTCAAACAGGAATTGCCCTACGCACCCATCTATGTGTCCTGCACGACATTGGCTGGACGCGCCATGGCCGAGCAGAAGCTGGAAGGCCTGGCCGACGGAGTCTTCTACGCTCCCATCGACTATCGCTTTGCAGTACGTCGCGTGCTCCGCTCTCTGAAACCGTCCGTGGTTGTCGTGATGGAGACCGAGATCTGGCCCAATCTCTATCGGGAAACTTGCCGTTCCGGCGCACGCCTTCTGGTGATCAATGGGCGTATCTCCGACAAAGCCCTGCCCAAATACCTGCGCTTCCGCTGGTTCTTCCAGGCTGCTCTTTCTTGGCCGGATGCCATTCTGGCCCAGGATGCAATTGCCTGTTCACGGTATGAACAACTTGGTGCTATTCAGGCAATTACCGCAGGTAATTTAAAGTATGACTTTGATCCCGAAACGGCCACGATAGCACCCGCCATCCAGAACTGGCTGCGCCGCACGGATCCCGAGCGAATCTGGATCGCCGCGTCCACCATGCCGCCCGCCGAACCGGACGACCCCGATGAAGACGACATCGTTCTCGACACCTTCCAGCAATTACAGGAGCGCTACCCGCGCCTCCTGCTGATTCTCGTACCTCGCCGGCCGGAGCGTTTCGACGAAGCCGCCGCCAAACTCACCGCACGTGGCATCCCATTCCAGAGGCGTTCGAAACTCGGCGACGCTCCGACATCAGTACTGCTCGTCGACACCATCGGCGAACTGAGCGGCCTGTTCCGCGTCGCCGACGTCGTCTTCATGGGTGGCACGTTCCCCCACCGGGGAGGCCACAACATCCTGGAACCGGCCGCCTTTGGCGCACCTGTGGTGACCGGCCCCCACATGGAGAACTTCTCGGAGATCGCCACAGCCTTCCGGGCCGCGGGCGCGGTGGCCACCGTTCGCGATCCGGCGGATTTGGCTTTGACCGTCTCGAAACTGCTCTACAACCGCGAGATGGGCGAGATTGGCAGGCAGCTCTCGGACGAACGCCGCGGAGCCACCGCCCGAGCGGTCAGCGCGGTTGTCCACGCCTATGATGCAGCCCTCGTCCGCCCAACCCGCTGGAATCCGCTCAGTTGGCTCTGGCGGGCAGGCATGGCCGTCGATCGTGGCATCAAGAGTCTTTCCCTCGACCTCCCCACCCAGCCGGTGATCAGCGTCGGCAACCTGGCCATGGGAGGAAGCGCAAAAACGCCTTTTGTTTTATGGCTATGCCAGCATCTTTCTAAAGAACAACATCACCCTGCCGTACTGATGCGCGGCTATCGACGTGCATCGAGCGAACCCATTGTCACGGCCCTGCCCAGCGAGACCGTACCCGTGGAACGAACCGGCGAAGAAGCGCAACTCGTCCTGTGGTCGGGCCACGCCGCTGTTGGCGTCGGTGCCGATCGCCGGGCCGCCCGCGAAGCCCTGGCCAAGCGGTACCCGTTTGATGTCGTAGTCCTGGACGACGGCTTCCAAAGCTGGCGCCTGCACCGCGACCTCGACATCGTCCTGATCGATGCGCTGGATCCGTTCCGCGACGGACTTTTCCCGGGCGGGACCCTGCGCGAGCCTTTCTCTGCCTTGAAACGGGCCGGAGCCGTGGTCATCACCCGCACCGAGCCCGGCCGCTCGTATTTGGGTTTGAACGTCGAGATTCGCCGCCACAACCAGCACGTACCCATCTTCCTGGCACGTTCCGTGGCGGAGGCGCCGCCCATTCCGCCCGGCACCACGGTGGGCGCATTCTGCGGGTTGGGCCAGCCGGAGAGCTTCCGAAGGACGTTGAAGGAACTGGGGCTAAACGTAGAATTCTTTATGGAGTTTCCCGATCATCATCACTACGAGGAGCAAGACCTGCAACCGCTGGCCATGCGTTCCCAAGTGTTGCTGACCACGGAGAAGGATCTGCTGAACATCGACCCCGACCTGGCACGCGCGTGCAATGTCACCGCGATCAGCTTGAGGCTGGAAATTACGGACGAAGCCAATTTGCTGGCGCTCATCCACAAGGCAATGAAGTAGCGCGCCTACTCCTCGCCCAGCGGCAGCCCCTGCTGAACAGGCGCGCCTTCCAAAGCCAGCAAAGCCCGTTTCACTTCCAGTCCGGCCGAGAACCCGGTGAGCGACCCGTCACTGCCGATCACCCGGTGACAGGGAACAAACACCGGCAACGGGTTGCTGCCGTTGGCGGCGCCGACGGCGCGAACCGCCTTGGGCCGGCCGATCGCCTGCGCGACGTTGGCGTAGCTCCGCACCTCGCCGCAGGGAATCTGCGTCAACTGCCGCCAGACTTCCTGCTGGAATGCCGTGCCATCCAGCCGGAAAGGTACAGTAAAGTGCCGCAGCCGTCCCGCCACATACTCCTGCAATTGTCGACGCGCTTCCGCCAGGACGGGAAGAGTGTCGTCGCGATCTTCGGCGGTCCATCCAGGCGGCAGATCCTCGGCCCGCTTCTCAAACCACGCGCGGCGCAGCACGTCGCCTTCGGCTTCGACGAACAGCACGAGCCGGCTTCCCAGGGGGACGCAAGTCCACTTCGGCATGCCTTCAGTATACGAACGCGAACCCACCACGATGCACGGACCGGCGAGGCCCGTGATTATAATCGGAGAACACCTCCATGCCTCGCGGGTTCCCACTTTTTGTTCTGGCGTTCTGCCTGGTGATCTTCTTCTGTTGGATTGGCCTCACCATCACGCACGAAGACCGCACGATTGACACGGAAATCACTATCGCGGCACCACCTGAGGCGGTGTGGCGCATCCTCACCGACACCGGCAACTACGCGATGTGGAATCCGTTCATCCTTACACTCTCGGGGACATTGTCCGACGGCGAGAAACTGCACGTAACCGTACGGCCACCCGGCGACAGTGAAATGGACTTCGTGGTGAGGATCGTCACCATCACACCGAACCGCGAGCTTGCCTGGCGCGGCGGTCTGGCGGTGCCCGGCATATTCACCGGCGAGCACCGGTTCCTGCTGGAGCCCATCGGCGATGGCCGGACCAAACTGAAGCAATCAGAGCACTTCTCCGGATTGCTGGTGGGCCCGCTGTTCGCCGGCATGCTCGACCGTACGGAGGTCGGCTTCCGGGCCATGAATGAGGCGCTGAAGGCGCGCTGTGAAGTCCGGCCCTGAGCGAGAATCGTCGTGCCGTCCATGGTTGCGGATTGCTACAATTGATTGAAATCCCATGGCTGTCAGTCAAGAACTGCTGGAGATTCTGGTGTGCCCGGTCTGCAAGGAATCCGTGGCGCTGACCGAAGACAAGAGTGGCCTGAAATGCCCGGCGTGCCATCGGGTCTACCCGATCCGCGACGACATCCCAGTCATGCTGGTGGATGAAGCACGGGTCGAGGAGTAGCGCCTCACCGCGGCGCGCCCATGCCATCCGTCGTCGAGCAGTTGCCCCCCGGCGCACGGGTTCTGGTTGTGCGGCTCAGATCCTTGGGTGACTGTGTTCTGACGACCCCCGCCGTATCACTGCTAAAGCAGCACCGTCCAGACCTGGAGATCGCCGTCGTGGTGGAAGGCCGCTTCGCGCAGCTCTTCTCCGGCAACCCCGACGTGACGGCCATCCTCCCTCCCTCGAAACGCGCGGTTCTCGGTTTTCATCCCACCCTGGCCATTAACTTTCACGGCGGATCACGCAGCGCGGCGTTGACCGGGCTGTCGCTGGCGCCGCACCGCGCCGGTTTCGGCCATTTCCGTCAACAGTGGGTTTACAACATCCACATTCCGCGAGCCCAGCAGATCCTGGGCGAAGAACGAGTGGTGCATACTGCGGAACATTTGGCTTCGGCCGTGTTCTATCTGGGTGTGCCTTCCAGTGACATTCCCCGCGCGCGCCTGTTCTGCGCGCCTCCGCCTCGGCGCGCCGCATACGCGGTGGTGCATCCGATGGCCTCCGCTGTCGACAAGACATGGCCGGTCAGTCGCTTCCTGGTCCTCGCCGGGCATCTGCGCGAGTCGGGGCTGCCGCCCGTGATCATCGGCGGTCCGGGCGACGATCTTTCCGCCTTTTCCGGGTTTGAGATGCTGGCCGGCGCTCCTCTGGAAGAGGTGAAGTCGCTGCTCTCCGGCGCGGAGCTCTTCGTGGGAAACGACAGCGGCCCTGCTCACATGGCGGCCGCCTTTGGAGTACCGGTGGTTGTGCTTTACGGAACATCCGATCCTGTAATCTGGGCGCCCTGGAGAACACGAAGCCAGATTCTTTCCAACCCTGGCGGTCTGGCCGGCGTACCGGTGGAAGACGCCATCGCCGCCGTGGAACGGCTGCGGGGGGTGGCGCAGTGAGGGAGTTGGTCCGCCTGCTTGGGTACGCGAGGCGCTACACGCCGGCTCTCATTCTCGCGGTCGTCCTGATGGTGATCTCCGGTGTCGGGCGGACGATGCTGCCCATCCTGCTGAAACCGATCTTCGACCGTGTGCTGCAGCCCGACTCCGCCGATACCCGCGTCGCCATACCCTTTCCCGCTTTCACCGGGATTCACCTTTACCTCGACCAGATCATTCCCTTCAACATCCACAACGTCTGGACCCTGGTGGCTGTCGCCATTCTGGTTGTCTTTCTTCTCAAGGGCATTGCCGACTACTTCGGCAACTACCTGGTGAGCTACTCGGGCCTCTCAGCGGTGACCGATCTGCGCCAGCAGGCCTTCGACAAGGTGGTGGGTGAGGAGCACGAGTTCTTCAGCAGCCACTCCACCGGCCGGCTGATGTCGTCGTTGATGACCGACATCGAGAAGATCCAACTGGCTGTGTCGCAGATGCTGGCGGACTGGCTGCGCCAGGTATTCGCGGCGTTCGGCATGATCTATGTCCTGTTTCAAAGCGACTGGGTGCTGGCCCTGGTTTCGACGACGGTGCTGCCCTTCGTGCTGCTGCCGACGGCGCGGCTGGGCAAGCGAATCCGCCGGTCGACACGCAGCGCGCAGGACCACGCGGCCGAGATGAGCCAGATTTTGCAGGAAGCCTTCAGCGGCCACGCGGTGGTGAAGAGCTTTACGGCCGAGAAAGTGGAGAGCGACCGCTTCCGCCAGGCCGCCAGCAAGTTCAAGCGCTCGTCGCTGCGCTACATCTCGTTCCAGGCGCTGCCGTCGCCCATCATCGAATTCTTCGGCGCGGCCACCATCGTGGGTCTGCTCACTTACGCGCGGACGCAAATCAAAGCCAATCACATGACCAGCGGCGACTTCATGAGCTTTGTCGTCGCCCTGCTGCTGCTGTATGAGCCCGTCAAGCGCCTCACCGGCATCCACAACATCTTCCAGCAGGCCGAGGGCGCCAGCCAGCGGGTGTTTGAGTACATCGACCGGCCGCAACAGATCATTGAGAAGCCGGCGGCGCCGCAACTGCCGGAGTTCCACGAATCCATCCGGTTTGAGAACGTCAGTTTCCATTACCCCAACACACCGAACGGCTTCGCTATTCGTGACCTGAGCCTGGAGGTCCGGCGCGGCGAGGTGGTAGCGCTGGTGGGCCCCAGCGGCGCGGGCAAATCGACAATCGCCGGGCTGCTGCCGCGCTTCTACGACGTCGACGACGGGGTGATTCGCATTGACGGCCGCGACATCCGGGACGTCCGCCTGCACAGCCTGCGGCTACAGATCTCGGTGGTGAGCCAGGATACGTTTCTGTTCAACGATACGGTGGCAGCCAATATTCGATATGGCCGGCCCGCGGCTACGATGGACGACATCCGCGATGCCGCGCAAAAGGCGATGGCGGCGGAGTTCATTGAGGCCTTGCCACAGGGCTACGATACGCTGGTCGGCGAGCGCGGCACCAACCTGAGCGGCGGCCAGAGGCAGCGGCTCTCCATTGCCCGGGCTCTGCTGAAGAACGCGCCCATCCTGATTCTGGACGAGGCTACGTCGCAGCTGGACACGGAGAGCGAAGTCCTGGTGCAGCACGCCCTGGGCAACCTGATGCGGAACCGGACGGTGATCGTCATCGCGCACCGGTTGTCCACCATCCGTCGGGCCGACCGCATTATCGTCATGGATTGCGGCGCCATCAGCGAGATCGGCACGCACGACGAACTTGTCAGCCAGGGTGGCATCTACCAGCGCCTGCACGAGTTACAGTATGTTGATTTGGAGCACTGATCTATGAGTCTCCGCAGTATGACGGGCTTTGCCCGAATCCGCAAAACGAATGAACTGGGCGAAGTCACGGCCACGGTGAAGAGCGTGAATCACCGCGCCCTGGACCTGCACACGCACATTCCGGGCGAACTGGAGCAGTTCGAACCGCTGCTGCGAGGGGTGGTGAAGAAGTTCGTTTCCCGCGGCCACGTGGACGTGCGCATCAGCTTTCTGCCGGCACATTCGACGGCGGCGGCGGCGCTGAACCGGCCGCTGTTCGAGGCGTATCTGACTGCTTTGAAGGAGGCCGAGCGCGACTATCAGGTGATTGCCCAGCCCGACATCCACAAGGCGCTACGTCTGCCCGGAATGCTGGCCCAGGCCCAGGAAGAGGAAGACGCTCCGGCGGAGTTGGAGATGCTGGTCACCTCGACGCTGGAGGAGGCTCTGGCGGCCTTGAACGTCTTCCGGGAGCGCGAGGGCGCCGAGATCCGGGATCTGCTGAAGAGCCACAACGCCGACATCCGGCGCGACGCGGTGGAGATTGAGAAGTTGCGGGCGCCCGCCGTCGAGCACTTCCGGGCACGGCTGGAGGAGCGATTGGCGGAATTGCTGAAAGGCGTAGCCATGGATCCGCAGCGGCTGGCGCAGGAAGCCGCCGTGTTGGCCGATCGCAGCGACATCACCGAGGAGTTGGGCCGGCTGCAGGTTCACTCGCGGGAACTCGACGTGCTGCTGGACAAAGGCGGCGAGCTCGGCAAGAAACTGGACTTCCTGATGCAGGAGATGAACCGGGAGACGAATACCATCCTCTCGAAGACCTCCGGCGTGGGCGAACTTGGGCTCAAGATCACCGGGCTCGGCCTGGAAGCCAAGGCAAATATTGAGCGAATCCGGGAACAGGTATTGAATCTGGAATGAGCCAAATCATCATCATCTCGGCCCCGTCGGGCTCGGGCAAATCGACACTCGTGCGCAACCTGCTGGTGCGGGACCCGAACCTGATCTTCTCGGTTTCCTATACGACCCGCGCCCCACGCGGCCAGGAGGAACACGGCCGGGAGTATAACTTCGTGACCCGTGAGGAGTTCCGGGCCATGATCGATCGCGGTGACTTCATCGAATGGGCGCAGGTCTTCGATGATTTCTACGGGACGCACCGGTGCTATGTGGACCAGGGCCGCCGGGAGGGCAAGGACGTCATCCTCGACATCGACGTCAAGGGTGCGCGACAATTGAGGGAGAAGATCCCGGAAGCAATTAGTGTCTTTATCCTGGCCCCATCGCGGGAAGAGCTGGAAAAGCGGCTCAAAGCCAGGGGGGATGTGTCCGAGCAGGTCATCCGGAAACGGGTGGCCGAGGCGGTCCGGGAGATCGGCGATTATCGCCAGTACGATTATGTGCTGGTGAACGATGATGTGGAAGTCGCTTCGAATCTGCTGTGTTGTATCGTGATGACCGCCCGGGTGCAGCGCAAGAATCCCGGGATGCAGTCGCGAGTCGACCGGATTCTGGCGACGTTTGAAACAGAACAAGAGGTCGAGCAAGATTATGGCCGATAGAGTAAACCGCACGCCTATCCACGCGATTCCGGACGATCCGGAAGGCAGCGCCTACCGCTTTATCATCGTGGCGGCGAAGCGCGCGCGCCAGTTGCAGGGCGGCGCCCGTTCGTTCCTGCCCAGCACGTCAAAGAAGCCAACGGTGGCGGCGATGGAAGAGGTCCGGCGCGGGCTGGTGAGCTATTACGACGCCGGGATGGACACGCCGGCACCGGACACTGAACCCGAAGTTTAGCCGCGGGGTGACATGGCATCGTATTCTGCCGTCTTGGGTGTGGGCGGAGGCATCGCGGCATACAAGGCCGCGGAACTCGCTCGCGCCCTCATGGAGCGCGATTTTGCCGTCACGACGGTGATGACGGAGGCCGCGCAGGAGTTCATCCGTCCGTTGACGTTCGCCGCGCTCACTGGCCGCAAAGTGATCACGGACATGTTCGGCTCGGGTTCCGCCGACGACGTGCTCGCCTCCAGCGTTGAGCACATCCGCGTCGCGCAGGAACACAAGATCCTGGTGGTGGCCCCGGCCACCGCCGATCTGCTGGCACGGTTTGCCAACGGATTGGCGAACGATTTTCTCACTACGCTGTATCTCGCCTTTGAGGGACCCGTGGTACTGGCCCCGGCGATGAACACGGCAATGTGGCAGCATCCCGCCACGCAGACCAACATCGCAACGTTGCAGGCGCGCGGCCACGTGATCCTCGATCCGGACGAAGGGCTGCTGGCCTGCGGGACGACCGGGCCGGGCCGGCTGCCGGATCCGCAGAAGATCGCGGATGCCGTGCTGCGGACGCTGACGCGACGGCACGATCTGGATGGCGAGACAGTCCTGCTGACGGCCGGGCCGACCCGCGAGCCTCTGGATCCGGTACGGTTCATCTCCAACCGCTCGTCGGGCAAGATGGGCTATTCACTGGCTGAAGCCGCCGCCTTGCGCGGCGCGCGGGTGATCCTGGTGAGCGGCCCGGTGGAACTGGCCCCGCCCGAAGGGGTGGAAGTCATCCCAGTCCAAACCGCCCACGAGATGTACGACGCAGTGATGGACCAACTGGAAACCAGCACGATCGTCATCAAGTGCGCGGCCGTCGCCGACTACCATGTAGCCAACGTGCCCACCCAGAAGGTCAAAAAGTCCGCCATGCGCCTGTCGCTGGAACTCGACCCGACGCTGGACATCCTGGCCGAACTCGGGCGCCGCAAGCAGGACCGGTTGCTGGTCGGCTTCGCCGCCGAAACCGAGAATCTGGTGGCTGAAGCGCGCCGCAAGATGCAGACCAAGAACTGCGACATGGTAGTGGCCAATAACGTCTCAATTGACGGCGTGGGCTTTGAAAGCGATCAGAACGAACTCGTGCTGGTGATGAGCACTGGTGAGATTCAGCCGCTGCCGCGCGCCTCGAAGCGTGTGCTGGCCGATCAGATTCTGAACGAGGTGCTGAAGCTACGCTTGGCGCTGCACCAGAGGCAGTAGGGGCCTGTACGGAACGGACCATGGACCGCGACCTGCTCAAGCAGTATCTGGAGTTCTACCGCGACCTGGGGGTGAAGAGTGTCTTCGTGGAACCCCGGACCGCGCGCGCCAGTGCCGCTCCTTCCGTCGTTGCCGCGCCCGCCGTTGTCACCCCCAAAGTTCCGGCGCCGGTTCCTCCGGCTCCTCGTATCGAAGTTCCGGCCATGAGTGGACCCACCGAGATGCCTAAGCTGTTTGCCTCTGACTTCCCCGTATCTCCGGACAATGACTCTCTCGTAAAAATTCAAGAGGATATGGGTGACTGCCAGCGCTGCCGGTTGTGCAAGGGCCGCAAGACGATCGTCTTCGGTTCGGGAAACGACCGTGCCCGGCTGGTGTTTGTGGGCGAGGGGCCAGGTGCGGACGAGGACGCGCAGGGACTGCCGTTCGTCGGCCGGGCCGGCCAACTGCTGACGCAGATGATCGACAACACCTCGGGCAAGGAGGGATTCGCGATCCGCCGGCCCGATGTCTACATCTGCAATGTGGTGAAGTGCCGTCCGCCGGAGAACCGCGCTCCGGAACCGGACGAGATGGAGATCTGCGGACAGTTCCTATCGCGGCAGTTGATGGTGTTGAAGCCCCGGGCGATCTGCGCCCTGGGCGGCACCGCATCCAAGGCGCTGCTAGGCACAAAAGAGGGCATCACGAAGCTGCGCGGCAAGTGGCACATGTGGCGGGAGATTCCAGTGATGCCCACCTATCATCCTTCCTACCTGCTGCGGCCCACCAGCGGCCAGACGGCCAAGCGTGAAGCATGGGAAGATCTGAAGAAAGTTCTGCACTATGTCTATGACGACCCGCCGCGGCCTCTTTCTGACTTTTGAGGGCCTGGACGGCTGCGGCAAGACGACGCAGATGCGGATGCTGGCCGAGCGTCTGCGGGCGGCGGGCGACACCGTGATCGAAACGGCGGAACCTGGAGGCACCGACATCGGCGGCGCCATCCGCCGCATCCTGCTCGACCCGGCCAATCATCATCTGAGCCCGACCGCCGAAATGCTGCTCTACTTCGCGGCCCGCGCGCAGAATGTGGATGAGATCGTGACACCGGCCACGGCGCGCGGCGAGATCGTCCTGTGCGACCGCTGGACCGACTCGACCTGGGCCTATCAGGGCTACGGCCGGGCGTTGGGCGTGGACGTGATCCGCACGCTGGACCGCATCGCCTGCCGGGGCCGGCAACCCGATCTGACGCTGTGGATTGATGTGGATCTGGAGACCAGCCTGGGGCGGGCCAAGTCGCGCAACGTCCAGGAAGATTCCGCGGATACGCGAATGGACGACCAGAGCAGGGCGTTCTACGAACGCGTGCTGCAGGGCTATCAGGCGCTGGAAGCCGAAGAGCCGGGCCGGGTGGTGCGCGTGGATGGACGAGGCGACCTGGAGACCGTGGCCGGACGGGTGTGGCAGGTGTTCCACGACTACAGGGAGTTGCATGTTTAGGGATTTCTGGGGCAACCCCATCGTCGCCGGCGCACTGTGGAAGATGATCGAGACCGATCGGATTCCGCAGACCATCCTGCTGGCCGGACCCGAGGGCGTGGGCAAGGCGACACTGGTGCGGCGCTTCGCCGCCCAATTGCTGGGCGACGCGGAGAAGATTGAGCGCGACGACCTGAGCCGCGAAGAGAATCGCACCATCATTGCCGATCGGGAGAAATGGCCTAGCGAGAAGCGATCAGAAGATCCTCTGTTGTTCGCCTCGCACCCCGACTTCGTGACCTTCCCGCCCGACGGGCCGCTGCGCCAGATTTCGATCCAACAGATGCGCCAGGCGAAGGAGCGGGCGCAGATGCGGCCGCTGAAGGGCAAGTGGCGGGTGTTCCTGATCGATCAGATGGACCGCGCCAACCTGCAGGCCGCCGATTCGCTGTTGAAGACACTGGAAGAGCCGCCCAGCCACATGATCCTGTTCGTGACGGCGGAGAACCCCTATGACCTGCCGTCGACGATCCGGTCACGGTCAGTGATCTTCCATCTCACTCCGGTGGCTGAGGAGGAGATGAAGGCGTTCGCCAAAGCCAAGCAATTGAAGGACGCCGAGCGGCGTGTGTCGCTGGCCGGAGGGTGTCCGGGTATGGCGTGCTCGCTGAACCTGGCCGTCTACGAGAAACGGCGCGGCGTCATGATGGCCTTCCTGGAGGCCGCGGCGGGCACCTCGAACTTCGCCGCATGGGCGCAGAAATCCGAGTCGTTTCTAGCGAGTAAGTCGGAGAAGCTCGACTATCACTTCAAGCCTCTTTATTCACTACTGGAGGATGTGGCCATTCTGCATGGCGGCGGCACGCACATCCGGAATCGCGACCTGCGGGAATCGCTGCAGAAGATCGCCGGGCACGTCAGTTTCGACTGGCTGCGGCAGGCCGTCGAACAGGCGGATCAATTGGTAGCCATGCAGCGCCGCAACGTGCAGAAGGGCCCGTCCGTCGATAACTTTGTGGTTTCCCTACGTGGAATTTAGCCGCCCGCACGGCTAAAGAAAACGGCGTGCCGGAATCAACCGGCACGCCGTTCTTCGTTTCGTGGCCGCGGCCTTACACCTCGACCGGTTTGGCTTCGATCGGCTCCGGCAGGAGATCGGGGATCGCCTGGCGGAAGACGTCATCGATTCTGGTGGCGAAGAAGAACTGCATCTCCTCGCGGACGTGCTTGGGCAGATCGCGCAAGTCCTTGCGGTTCGCCTCGGGCATGATCACCCGGTTGATGCCGGCGCGGCGAGCGGCCAGCACCTTCTCCTTGAGGCCGCCGATGGGCAGCACACGGCCGGTCAGCGTGATCTCACCGGTCATGGCCGTATCGTGCCGGGCCTTCTTCTTCGTATAGAGCGACGCCAGCGCCACGGCCAGCGTGATGCCGGCCGAGGGACCATCCTTCGGGATCCCGCCCGACGGCACGTGGATGTGCACGCCGAAGTCGGAGAACGCCTGCGGATCGATTCCGTATTCCTCGGCATGCGCCCAGAGGAAGCTCTGAGCCGCCTTGGCCGACTCCTGCATGACCTCTCCCAACTGGCCGGTCAAGGTCATCCCCTTACCTTTCGGCAACAGCGTCGCCTCGATGTAGAGGACATCGCCGCCCGCCGGGGTCCAGGCCAAACCGGTCGACACGCCCGCGGGCAGGCTTTCGCGGGCCGGCTCGGGCACGTAAAACTCAGGCCCCAGAAGTTCCACAACCATGGCTGAATCCATGGCGATCGCCTCGGTGCGCCCTTCGGCGAACTTCAACGCGGCTTTGCGGCAGAGGCGCGAGATGCCGCGCTCGAGATTGCGCAAGCCGGCCTCGCGGGTGTACGACTCGATGAGCTTGAGTAGCCCGTCGGCCGGGAAAGTGAGCTGCTCCTCCGTCATACCGGCTTCGGTCATCTGGCGAGGGATGAGGTACTTGTTCGCGATGGCGACTTTCTCTTCCTCACTGTAGCCGGCCAGGCGCAGCACTTCCATACGGTCGAGCAGCGGTTGCGGCAGGCTGTCGAGCGTGTTCGCCGTGGTGACGAACATGACCTTGGAGAGGTCGAAGGGCAGATCCAGGTAGTTGTCGCGGAACGTGGAGTTCTGCGCCGGGTCGAGCACTTCGAGCAGCGCCGCGGCGGGATCGCCCCGGAAGTCGCGGCCGAGCTTGTCGACCTCGTCCAGCATCAGCACGGGGTTGTTCGCGCCGGAGCGCCGGATGGCCTGGATCAGGCGGCCGGCCATGGCGCCGATGTAGGTGCGCCGGTGGCCGCGCAGTTCGCTCTCGTCGTGCAGGCCGCCCAGGCTCATGCGCTCGAACTTGCGTCCGAGGGCGCGGGCGATGGACTGACCCAGCGATGTCTTGCCGACGCCGGGCGGTCCGACGAAGCACAGGATGGGCGCCTTGGCCTTGGGGTTGCGCTGGAGCACGCCCAGATGTTCGAGGATGCGCTCCTTCACGTCTTCCAGGCCGTAGTGGTCGTCATTCAGCACCTGGCGGGCACGGGCGATTTCGAGGTTGTCCTCGGTTTGTTTCGTCCACGGCAGGTCGAGGACGAGGTCGAGCCAGGTGCGCAGGACATGACGTTCCGGCGACTGGTCGGGCAGGCGTTCAAAGCGCTTGAACTCGCGCTCGGCCTCTTTGCGGGCCTCGTCGGGCAGTTCGGTCTCGGCCAGCCGCTTGCGCAGTTCCTCGGTCTCGGCCTTGGACGGATCGTCCTCACCCAGTTCCTGCTGGATGGCCTTCATCTGGCGGCGCAGCACGTAGTCGCGCTGCTCCTTGGACATCTCTTCCTGCGCTTCGGAGACGATCTTCTGGCGGACTTCCAGGACGCGGATCTCTTCGGTGAGATACTGCACCGCGAGCTCCAGCGCTCCCTTTAAGGTCTCCGCCGAAAGTAGCGCCTGCAGCTTTTGCATGTCGAGGCTGAAGGCCGTGGACAGCAGCCACATCAACTGCTGCGGGTCGTCGGCATTCGTCATTAGATTGGAGATCTGCTCGGCCGCCTGCGGATTGATGCGCTCGATGGCCTTGGCGGCCACCTCGAACAGGGCGGTTTGCAGCGCTTTCTCTTCCGTCGAATGATCGGCGAGCAGAGGCATGGGCGATGCCTTGGCGGAGAGGTAGCCGCCGGTCTGCTCCACACTGATGATGCCGACGCGGTCGAGCCCGGAGACTACTATCTCAATGAGGGCCGGTGAGGTCCGCAGCACTTTGCGGATTTTGGCGCGGGTCCCGAAGTTGTGCAGATCCGCCGGCCCGGGTGCTTCATTGGCCGGATCGCGCTGGGCGAGCAGGATCAGCTCGCCTTCATGGTCCTTGATGGCGGACTCCACAGCGGCGCGTGACGCGTCCCGGCCCACCGACAGAGGGAGCACCAGCTTTGGAAACAGCACGATGTTCTTCAGCGGAAGAACCGGCAGCGTGACGAATTCAATTTGTTCTGGCATTGGGCTCCTTGGAAAAGCTCTCGGCTGTCAGCTCTCAGCTTTCAGCCTCTTGGATTACTGTCTTCTCGTTTCTGCTTCTTTGATTACGGCAACCAGCTTTTGGGTTCCGCGGCGGCGTGCAGTTTGACGGACTACTGCGCGGCCACCGGTTCCCGTTCTTCAAAGATCAACTCTCCGCGCTGGGCGGTGACGTAGAGGTGCTGGCCGTCGCGAACTTTGCCCTCGAGGATTCCTCGCGCCAGCCGGGTCTCCAGCTCCCTCTGGATGGCGCGCTTCAACGGACGGGCGCCATAGTCGGGTTCGTAACCGACGCGAACCAGATGATCCTTGGCTTCGTCGGACAGTTCGAGCGTGATGTGGCGTGCTTCCAACCGCTTGCGGACCAGCCCCAGTTGGATGTCCACGATGCGGCGGATGTGCTCACTCTTCAACGCGTGGAAGACTACCGTCTCGTCCACGCGATTGAGAAACTCCGGCCGGAACGACTTTCGCAATTCCTCAAGCACGGCGAGCTTCATCATTTCATAACCCGTGCCCGCGGTCTCGCCCGAGTAGTTCCGGATGCGATCGCTGCCGAGGTTTGAGGTCATGATCATAATACTGTTGCGGAAGTCCACCGTGCGGCCCTGGCCGTCGGTGAGACGCCCGTCATCCAGCACCTGCAACAACACGTTGAAGACGTCCGGGTGCGCCTTCTCGATTTCGTCCAGCAGCACGACAGCATAGGGTCGCCGGCGGATGGCCTCGGTCAACTGGCCGCCCTCTTCAAAGCCAACATACCCGGGCGGCGCGCCGATGAGCCGGGCGACGGTGTGCTTCTCCTGATACTCCGACATGTCCAGGCGGATGAGCGCCTTCTCGTCGTCGAACAACGTCTCGGCCAGCGCGCGGGCCAGTTCGGTCTTGCCCACACCGGTGGGCCCCAGGAACAGGAAACTGCCGATGGGGCGATTGGGATCGCTCAAGCCGGCCCGGGCACGCTGCACGGCCTCGGCCACGACTTGCACGGCTTCGTCCTGACCGACAACTCTCGTGTGGAGCTGGCTGGCCAGGTGAAGCAACTTGTGCAACTCACCCTCCAGGAGCTTGGTGACCGGAATGTTTGTCCATCGGGCCACCACGTGAGCAATGTCTTCTTCGTCGACCACTTCCTTGAGCAGACGCTTATTGCTTTCCTGCTCGTGGAGCAGCTTCTCTTCCTCGAAGACCGAACGTTCGAGCCCGATGAGCGTGCCGAACTTCAGCTCGGCCACCTTGCTGAGATCGTAGGCCCGCTCGGCGATTTCGATCTCGCGTTTGGTGTCCTCGATCTTCTCGCGCAGTGAACGGAGTTTCGAAACGGCGTCCTTCTCGCTGGTCCACTGGGTCTTCAGCTCGTCGGTCTCCTTCTTCAGGGAGAAGATCTCTTCCTCGAGCTTGGCCAGGCGCTCGTGCGACGGGGCGTCGGTCTCCTTCTTTAGAGCCTGCCGCTCGATTTCGAGCTGCATGATGCGGCGCATCTTTTCGTCCAGCTCCGACGGCATCGAATCGATCTCGGTGCGCAGCCGGGCGGCCGCCTCGTCCACCAGATCGATGGCTTTGTCTGGCAGGAAGCGGTCAGTGATGTAGCGATTGGACAGCGTGGCGGCGGCCA
This sequence comes from uncultured Paludibaculum sp., assembly GCF_963665245.1. Classification (NCBI taxonomy): domain Bacteria; kingdom Pseudomonadati; phylum Acidobacteriota; class Terriglobia; order Bryobacterales; family Bryobacteraceae; genus Paludibaculum; species uncultured Paludibaculum sp. Next base: position 3,493,569 of record NZ_OY762269.1, on the reverse strand, counting down.
CCAGAGCGGAGTCCTTGATCCGGACGCCGTGGTGGACTTCGTACCGTTCTTTCAGGCCACGCAGGATCGAGATGGTGTCCTCGACACTGGGCTGGTCGACCACAACGGGCTGGAAGCGGCGCTCGAGCGCGGCATCCTTCTCGATGTACTTGCGGTATTCGTCCAACGTAGTGGCGCCGATGCAGTGCAGCTCACCGCGGGCCAGCATGGGCTTGAGCAGGTTGCCGGCGTCCATTGCGCCTTCGGCCTTCCCCGCCCCGACCACTGTGTGCAACTCGTCGATGAAAAGGATGATCTGGCCATCACTGGAGGCGACTTCCTTCAGGACGGCCTTGAGGCGCTCTTCGAACTCGCCGCGGAACTTGGCGCCGGCAATGAGCGCGCCCATATCCAGGGATACGACCTTCTTGGACTTCAAACCTTCGGGCACGTCGCCGCGAACAATGCGCTGGGCGAGGCCCTCGGCGATGGCGGTCTTGCCGACGCCGGGCTCGCCGATCAGCACGGGATTGTTCTTCGTGCGGCGCGACAGGACCTGAATGACGCGGCGGATTTCGTCGTCCCGGCCGATGACGGGGTCCAGCTTGCCCTGCGAGGCCATGATGGTGAGGTCTCGGCCGTAGTGCTCCAGAGCCTGGTAAGTGGTCTCAGGATTCTGCGAGGTGACACGCTGACTGCCGCGAATCTCCTTGATGGCGGATTCGAGATTGGCACGGTCGCCCAGGACCTGCCCGGCGACGCCGTTGCCGGCTTGCAAGGCCAGCAGGATGTGCTCGACGGAAACGAAGTCGTCCTTCAGCCGCTTGGCTTCCTGTTCGGCATTGCCGATGACGGCCGCGAGGCGCTGGGTAAGGTACATGCCTTGGCCGCCGCCCGACACCTGCACCTTGGGCAGTTTGTCGAGCTCGGTCATCAGGCGGCGATGGGCGGATTCCAGATTGACCCCTGCTTTCAACAGGATAGAAGGAGCCAAACCGTTTTCCTGCTCCAGCAGGGCCAGAAGTAGATGTTCGCTATCGACCTGTTGGTGAGACAGGCGGGCGGCAAGGGTCTGAGCGCCGCGGATGGCTTCCTGGGATTTTTCGGTGTAGCGATTGAGATCCATAGTTAGTTTCCGAATGAGCTCAAGGCGAGTCTACCACACTTGAGCAAATCTTTATATGAAAACGTGAGCGCTCAACTATCAGATGTTGACCATGTCCTCAAGGTTTCAGGTTTTGCCGACTCCATCCGGACATGGCTAGACCGGCTTCCGATAGGTCAATCGCATATCGCAAGTGGGCTCGGGAGGCGCCGGGCATCTTGAGGCCGGAGACTGGAGGTGCTGGCAGGTGGGGGCGCCTGCCGCGGACCAGGGGTCCGCCTTACTACCCGATCAGTTTTGGGCAGGGACGCGGAAGTCCCAAACCTGGATTTCGCCCTCGCCTTCGGCGTACTGCACCATGGCATACTCCCCGGGCGCGAGAGGCTTAGTCGGCCATACCTTATAGAGGTCATCGGCCAACTGCTGGCGGAAGACTTCCACCAGGTCCATTTCAAAGGAGACGAGGTTGGTGACGGGCTCGCGGGTCCAGACGGCCACCTGGCGGGCGCCTTTTTCCGCCTTCAGACGGACGATGGAGAACCGCTGGACGTTGGCGATGCGGAAGTAGAAGTTGGGCGCGGCGTCCGGAACGGACACCGTGGCGTTGTCGCCGGGCAGTTCCAGAATCGCCTTCTTGGAGATGATGGGCAGCGGGGACATGGCCTTCAGGAACGACCTTTTCTTGTCGCCGCGCATCTTCATTTCGGCCGTCTTCACTTCGGTGACTTTGTTGTTTTCGACAAAGTAGACTCCGGAATCGACGGGGATCCGGCTGATCTCGCGCTTGACGGCGCGGTCGAATTTCTCTTCGGCGTCCTCGATGGCGGCGTCTTTCTTGTCAGCCTCGACGCGCGACTTGCGTTCGCCTTCGGTCTTCTTCAGGTCGACCAGGTCGAGTGGGATCTCTTCCCAGTCGCCGCGTTCGGCGGAATAGTAGCGGACGCGATCTTCCAGCACCTTGTATTCGGTAACAGAGTGGTAGCCGCCCTCCTTCAGATAGAGCTTGAAGGTGTCGGCCCAGGCCAGGGCGGTCAGGAAAATGAGCGTGAGTACGACGCGCATGGCACTCCCTCCTCTATTATGGGAGTCGTGATTCATAGACGCACGCTCGGACGCACAAGTTGGCAGATTTCTGAGATCGGTTATGGAGCCTGGGGGCTAGGCGGCAACCAGTGGCGCGGCCATGTGGAAGGCGACGCACTGGCGGCGCTGAAGCGGGCCCTGGAACTGGGGCTGAACTTCGTCGATACGGCCCTGGCCTACAACGAAGGCCACAGCGAACAGCTCATCGCCAAGACGCTGAAGGAGACGGGTGCGAAGCCCTACGTGGCGACGAAGGTTCCGCCGAAGAATCGCATCTGGCCGGCGCAGCCCGGCATCGGGTTGGACGACGTATTCCCGTACGACTACGTCGTGGAGTCAACCGAGACGTCTTTGAAGAACCTGGGTGTTGAGACGCTGGACCTGCAGCAGTTCCACGTCTGGAATCCGGAGTGGATTGGCCGGGATGAGTGGAAGAAGGCGATTGAAGACCTCAAGAAGGCCGGCAAGGTGCGGTTCTGGGGGATCTCGATCAATGACCACCAGCCGGATTCGGCTCTGGAGGCGTGCCGCACGGGCCTGATCGACACGGTTCAGGTGATTTACAACGTGTTCGACCAGTCGCCGGAGAAGAACCTCTTCCCGCTGTGCCAGGAGTTGAACATCGGCGTGCTGGCCCGCGTCCCCCTGGATGAAGGAGCTTTAACCGGCGCAATTACGCCGGAATCCGAATTCGACCCGGCTGAGTTTCGCGCCTGGTATTTCCGGGGTAATCACAAGCAGTTAGTCTACGACAAGGTAAACTTATTGGTCGCCGATTTGAAATCAGCGGGTGTCGATGAGACTCTGGCAGAGACGGCTCTTCGTTTCTGCATTTCGCACCCGGCGGTTACGACCGTAATCCCCGGAATGAGGAAGATTCGAAACGTAGAACAGAATATGGCCGTCTCAGAGAAGGGGGTCTTACCCGCTCCGGTTCTCGAAATCTTACGACGCCATGCCTGGGAAAAGAATTTCTACTCTTAGCCTCCTTGTGGGAGGAATGCTGCTGGGGAGCGGCGCCGCTTGGGCGCAGACAGACTACTTGCCTTTGCAGGCCGGGAATCAATGGGTTTACCGTTCTTCCGCGGGTGCATTTACAGTCCAGGTAGGGGAATCGCAGGTATTGGGCGAGTTGGAGCATTTCCCAGTTCGTGGTTTCCCGTCGCAGCCGGAAGTCCTTCTCCGCAAGGATGATACGGGCCGGATCCTGTTCTGGGACGCCAATGCGCAGCGCGATCGGACCTGGCTGGACACCACGGCTACGGAAGGTGTCGAATCTGAAACGGGCGTCGACTCCTGCAACAAGTCGAGCATCATCACCTCGAACCACGCGGCTTACAAGGGACCGGTGGGCGAGTTCGAGACCGCTCTGGCGGTCCGCTATACGGTGGAAGGCTGCGCGGATGCCGGCATCGACTCCGATGTCTGGCTGCCGAACGTGGGTCTGTTGCGCCGCACCTGGAACACGTTTGCCGGACCCCGTGCCTATGATCTGGTTTACGCGCGATTGGGTGGCCGGACCGTCATTTCCGAGCCGGAATTGTCGTTTGGAATTTCGCTGGACCGCTCCATCTACGTGGCGGATCTGATGCCGCCGGTGGATGCAAATCGCGCCGTGCCGCTCATGTTGGTGCGAATGACCCTGCGCAATACGACGAAAGACAATTTGACCTTGAATTTCCCGTCCGGGCAGGTCTACGATTTAGTCATTCGCGACGCCGGCGGCAAGCAGGTGTACCAGTGGTCGGCCGACAAGTCGTTTGCCGCCGTGCTGCACAGCCATACGGTGAAAGGCGAGTCCAATTGGGCGGTCAGCCTGCCTTTGGGCGTAGAGTCGAAGGCCGTGTCAGCGCCCTGGCCGGATGGCAAGTATACGGTGGAAGCATGGTTGACTGTCGATAGCGGCAAGCTGTATGGGGGGACCGTTGCTTTTGAAATCATGGCGGTGCACTAATCTCCTGATTGCGCTGGCTTGTGCTCCGGCGCTGTTGGCGGCCGACTGGTTTCCTTTGGAGACGGGGAATCAGTGGGTCTATCGCGGCAAGAGCGGGAGCCGCGTCGAACCGCTCGTGCTGCGCGTGGGGGATTCGCGCGAGGTGAATGGGCACACCTACTACCATCTGGAGGGATCCCCGAACGGATCGTATTGGCTTCGCAGAGACGGCGACCGGGTGCTGGAGTGGAAGGAGTCGTCGGGGGACGAGGCCGTTTGGTACGACTTTTCGAAAGAAGTGGGTGTCACCTACCCGACGGCGCGGCCCAGCACGATTGGTGTCGCCACCATCACCAGCCTGGGCGCCTCTGTGGAAACGCCCGCGGGATCTTTTTCGAAGGGCATCGCACTCTCCTTTGGCGATGTCCGCGTTGGTAACTTCGGAGGGTCGCTGACTGTGGCGGAGGTGTTTGCCGACGGCGTGGGCATGGTGACGCAAGACCTCTCCACATCGGATGGGACCAATCCGAAATACGAACTTGTCTACGCCCGCATCGGATCGGCAACGGTGATCAAGGGCCCAGAAAACGGCATCCAGCTCTCCATCAACGAAGACAAGACCTGGGCTCGCGTATATGCTGACGACCAACAGGACGCCGCTCAGTTCCTGCGGCTCTACGACGAGAGCGGAAAAGAGACCTGGACCTGGTCCAACCAGCAGAAGTGGTTCAACGTGTGCACAGGCAACCCGAAGTACTGTGGAACCCCACCGGATGCCACCGTCGCGCTGCCCTCTCTGAAACCCGGGTCCTACGTGCTCGTCGCCGAGCACGGCGCCAGCCGCGTCACTTTACCCTTCACCGTCCAGTAGACTCAGTCCGCCGTCTCGATCCGCAACTGGTGGTTCGCCCGGATCAGGCGCAGTACCTGTTGCATGCCCCCGGCGCGTTCCAACCCTGGGATGAACAATGGGCTGGGCTGGTCGTTCAGCGCCGCAATCTCAGGGTCCAGCAAATCCACATGCAGAGGCACGGTCGAGGGCGTGACCGCCGCGGCCACGACACACCACGAACCCGCCTTGCCGGAACACGACATGGTGATGCGCGACGGGCGGGTGGAGTTCAGATAGGAGAGCGCCGTGAGGATATCGGAGACACGATTGGCATCGTCACTGCGCTGAAAGGTGAGGCAGGCACGATCGCAACTGACTCCCGGGCTCTGGGCAATACCAGTCTGATAGACGTCCACGGTGAGCATCGAAGCGCCACGAGACAGGAATTGGGAAGCAGAACGGCTGCGGCGGGCCGCTTCGGAGCCCGAAGGATCGATGAGCAGCGCCGTCTCGCGGGTGCGGCCCTGAGACCAGCGGGCGGGCACGCGCTCGCCCGAGCCGGCTCTTTCCAACAAGATTAATTGGCCGGCCTGAATGGCGTCCACACGGCGCGGCCAGGTGGCCCCCACAGTGGCGGACAACAGCCTGCTGGCCTCTGGATCGGTGAGCTCTTTCACTCCCTGCCGGGAGAGTTCCCGCCAACTGGCAAAGACCTCCTCCTGCGAGAGTGGATGCAGATTGGCCGGCAAGGCGCCGACGAGAAGATCCTGCGGCCGGAACTTCACCTGGATGTTCTCGCGCGCGGCCGAGTAAGGGATGTCGGGCTTTAGGACGTTGAAGAGGAACCGATAGGCCTCTTCCCTGCTCTTGCGGTTGTAGTTGTGACCAGAGTCGATCTGGATGGAGGAGACGGCATCCGGCTGCCCATACAACCGGTAGATGGTCTGGATGGCGGGGTATTCTTCCTCGGGCGTGCGTCGAGTCCAGTCTTTCTTGGACGACAGCAGCAACATGGGCTTGGGCGCCATCAGCGCGGCGATCTCCATGTTGTTGGTGCCCAAACGCAGCCCCGGCGCCTCTTCGCACGTACAATCACCCTGGAAGGTTGCCGAGACCATGCAAACCGGTACGGACGCCTGCAGCCGGTCATCCACCGCAGCCAGCAGCAGCGACTGCGTGGCGCCGCCTGAGGCACCGGTTACAGCTATGCGGCTTGGGTCCACCATCGGCAGGGATTGCAGGAAATCCAGGGATCGTATGGAGTTCCAAAGCTGGAGGCCCAGCGAACTGAAGCCCCACGCCTGCTCCTGCTCGGACTTCCCAAAGGTATGCGAAGTCTGGCGGGTGTCGTTGTAGCCCACCATGTCATAGGCGAAAGCAGCATAGCCCTGGGCCGCCAAGTTGGCGCACAGCGCGGGCACGGAGTAGTCGGACGCGTCGTGAATCCGCCCATTCTTCCAGTGGCCGTGCGGCACGAGTACGGCGGGGACCTTCTTGCCGTCCATATTCTTTGGAAGGTATAGGTTTCCGCCGAGAAAATATCCTGGAATTGTCTCCAGCAAGACCTTCTCGACAACAAAGCTTCCTTTATCCAGGGAGTCGAATCGCCGTGCGTGGAGGGCGGATTTGGGCAGCATGGGCTGGAGGCCCGCCGCCGTGAGGATCTGCGTCCTCAGATGGGCCCGGCGGATACGCCATTCGTCCAGACTGCGGTAATTCGGGATGGAATAGTGCGTGCCCACGTCACGGCGGAACAACGACCGGATGTCGCCCCAGCGCGACTGCCCCCAGAGGAAACTGATCACACAGAATCCCATGAGGGACACACTGAAAGTTCTCCGCATTTGGCAGATATCCGTTAGTCAAACCCCAATTCGCGTGGAGCGCCGGGGACAATTCGGGGCGAGGACACCCCTACTGGATTAGACGATTTGCCTTACCTGCGGGGTTACAAAATCTTCATTCCTAGGATAGCGATCTATGGATGGGCCTAGTCTCTGGGCGAATGACGTGGAACGGGTTACACTCTGAGGAATGCGAATCGGGATTCACTGCTCCACGTCGGGCGCGCTGGTCAACGCGGCCAAGAAAGCCCAGGAATTGGGCGCCAACTGCCTGCAGATCTTCTCGGCCAGCCCGCGGATGTGGCGCGCGGCGATGCCATCGCAGGAACAGACCAAGGAGATGAAGGACTTCCGGGCAGCCAACGACCTGGCTCCGCTGGTGATCCACGATAGCTACCTCATCAACATGGCCTCCGCCGACGAGGCCATCCGCGAGAAATCCGTTGCCGGATTCCGCGGCGAGTTGGAGCGCGCCATCGCCATCGGCGCCGAGTACCTCGTCATCCATCCCGGCAGTTCCAAGGACCACACGCTGGAGTTGGGTATCGAAACACTGGCCCGCTCGCTGGAAACAGCTTCGAAGGGGCTGAAACCGGAGGTCCTCACGCTGCTGCTGGAGAACACTGCCGGGGCGGGATCCACCATTGGCCGCACCTTTGAGGATCTCAAGACGATTCGGGATCTCGCGTCGAGCAAAGTTCCTTATCCCATTGGGTACTGCCTGGACACGTGCCACTTGTATGTCTCCGGGTTCGACGTCTCCACCGAGGAAGGGCTCAATCAGACCGTGAAGGACGCCGAGCGGATCCTCGGCCTGGAGAACATCCCGGTCATCCACACCAACGATTCCAAGGGGGCCTTTGCCTCCAAGCTGGACCGGCATGCGAACATAGGAGAAGGTCACATCGGGTTGGAAGGTTTTCGCAGGATACTCAACCATCCGAAGCTGCGAGATAAGGCGTTTGTGCTGGAGACCCCCATCGACCAGCCGGGCGACGACCAACGCAATGTGGACGCACTGAAATCACTATGCCGGAAAAGCCGTACAACCACCAGGAAATCGAGCTAAATTGGACCCAGCGCTGGGCCGCCGATCCTGATCTCTACAAGGCCGTCAACGACGGCAGCAAGCCCCGCTACTACGTGTTGGAGATGCTGCCCTACCCCAGCGGCCGCCTCCACATGGGGCATGTGCGCAACTACTCGATTGGCGACACGCTCGCGCGCTACCAATGGATGCGCGGCTTCGACGTGCTGCACCCGATGGGCTGGGACGCTTTCGGTTTGCCCGCTGAGAATGCGGCTATCAAGAACAACCGGCACCCCAGCGAGTGGACCCACTCGAACATCGCCCACATGAAGAAGCAGCTCCTGCGCATGGGCTTCGCCTATGACTGGGATCGCGAAGTCTCCACGTGTGAGCCCGAATACTATCGCTGGAATCAGTGGTTCTTCCTGCGCATGATGGAGCGGGGCCTGGCTTACCGCAAGGTCTCCCTGGTGAACTGGTGTCCCGAGTGTGCCACCGTACTGGCTAACGAGCAGGTGGTGGATGGCTGCTGCTGGCGCCATGAAACCACGCCCGTCGAACAGCGCGAGCTCGTCCAGTGGTTCCTGCGCATTACCGCCTACGCCGAGCAGTTGCTCGACGACATGAAGCAGATCGAAGCCGGCTGGCCGTCCCAGGTGCTCACCATGCAGCGCAACTGGATCGGCCGCAGCGAAGGCACCGAGGTGGACTTCGGGCTGGCCGGCACGGACCAGAAGATCCGCGTCTTCACGACGCGGGTCGACACCATCTACGGTGCGACGTGCGTGATTCTGGCGCCGGAGCATCCCATCTCCCGGCAGCTCTGCGAGGGCGCATTGGCCGTGCAACTGAAGGCGATGGTCGACGACCAAAGCCGGAAGGATCCCGAGAACCTCGTCAAAGAGGGCTTCTTCACGGGCCACTACGCCGTGAACCCTTACAACGGTGCGTCTGTACCGATCTGGGTGGGCAACTTCGTGTTGTGGGGCTACGGCACCGGCGCGATCATGGCCGTGCCCGGGCACGACGAGCGCGACTTCGAGTTTTGCACCAAGTACGGCATCTCCATCGTGCCGGTCATCCGGCCCGTGGACGGCCCGCTCGTCAGCATTGTGACGGAGCCGTTCACCGAGTACGGCATCGTGGAGAACTCGGGCGAATGGTCGGGCCTGCCCAGCGCCGACGCCCGCAAACTAATGAGCGCGCGGGCCAAGGAACAGGGCTTTGGCGAGGCGGCGATCACTTACCGGTTGAAGGACTGGGGCGTCTCGCGCCAGCGCTACTGGGGCACACCGATCCCCGTGATCCACTGCCCGGATTGCGGTGTGGTGCCGGTGCCCGACGATCAACTGCCGGTCCTGCTGCCCTCCGACGTAGAACTGACGGGCCAGGGCAAGTCGCCGCTGGCGAATCATCCGAGCTTTCTGAACACAACGTGTCCGAAGTGCGGCGGCGCGGCCCAGCGAGAGACGGACACGATGGACACCTTTGTCGACTCGTCGTGGTACTTCTTCCGCTACGTCGATCCGAAGAACGACAAGCTACCCTTCGCGCCCGAGGCGGTGAAGCCATGGTTCCCGGTGGATCAGTACATCGGCGGCGTGACGCATGCGATTCTGCACCTGCTCTACTCGCGCTTCTGGTGCAAGGTGATGCGCGACATCGGCCTGGTGACGGTGGACGAGCCGTTCAAGAACCTGTTCACACAGGGCATGGTGCAGTTGAACGGGCAGACCATGTCGAAGTCGAAGGGCAACATCGTCGACCCCGATGAGATGGTGGAGAAGTACGGCGCCGACACGTGCCGTCTGTTCACGCTCTTCGCGGCTCCGCCCGAGAAGAACATGGACTGGAACGAGTCCAGCGTCGAGGGCCAGTACCGCTTCCTGACGCGCCTCTTCAAGTGGGTCACGCGCAATGCCGACGCCACCGAAGGCAGCGGCGAGACGGACGCGCAGGCCCTGCGCAAACTCCACCAGACCATCCGCAAGATCACATCGGATTTCGACAACCGGTGGCACTTCAACACCTCCATCGCGGCTCTGATGGAGCTGTTGAATGCATTGCAGGCCGCGGAACCGGGCATGTCTCCGGCTGTCCGGCAGGAAGTGGCAGCGAAACTCACGCTGCTGATCGCGCCGTTCGCGCCTTACGCCGCCGAGGAACTCTGGGCGACCATCGGCCGTACCGGTCCGGTCTTCCGCCAGCCCTGGCCCGTGTTCGATCCGGAATTGGCCAAGGAAGAGGCGCTGGAGATTCCGGTGCAGGTGAACGGCAAACTGCGTGGCCGCATCACGGCACCGCACGGGTCGACCAAGGAAGAGCAGGAAGCCCTAGCCCTGGCCGACGAGAAGGTGCAGGCGTTCATCGCCGGCCGGCCCATCGTGAAAGTGATCACGCTGCCCGGCAAGCTGGTGAACATCGTCATCAAGGGCTGATGGCTACTGCGCCGGGACGCTCTGATAGATTGCATTCAGCAGGAACTTGAACGTTCCGAAGCTCTGCCCGCGGAACTGGGTCCGGAAGCCGATGAGCACCACGCGGCCCTGACCCATCCGCGCGGAGACCACAGCCGGCTTGCCGGCCACCACGCGCTCACCCGCGATCCAGCCGCTGGCTAGAAGATTCTGCTTGGCATAGGTCGCGACCGCCTTCACTTCCCGATCGCCCTGGTTGAACTCGGGCAGCAGTGAGATCTCGAACGCCTGACCGCCGGTGGACGTCGCAATGGCATCCGGGGCCACGCCCTGTGCCAGCGGCTGCGTCGTGTCGACATTCAGGTGCAGAAGAGAACCAGGGCACGACCAGCCACCCTCGCCCTCGCTGCCGCGCAGCACGCCGCGCACACCAATGGGGAACAGGGCCAGGGGCAGCTCGGTTGCGGTATCGAGGGCGACCAGCGTACCGCCCTGCCGCACAAACTCCTGCAGATTGCGCGCGCCTTCCACGCCAATGCCGCCGGTGAATTCCGGCCGCTGCTGGTTGTGCGCCTCTCCGCTGCGGGGCTCGCCGCGTCCACTGCTCTCGCCTTCGCGTGTCCCGTGAAGAATCGAGTTCATCGACTGCTGCGCGAGGATGATGGTGTCATAGCGCGAGCGCAGATCGGCGCCGCGCAAATCCGAGTTGTGCACCAGCGTGTTGTCGATGTGGAAGTAATCGAGCGTCCACTGCGTCCACCCGGTATCGCTGTTGGCGAGGTAGGGCTCGTAGAGCGCCACGCGCGGCTTGGGCACACCAGGTTTCGGCAACCACGAGGCGGGCGCCTCGTGCGCAGGCAGGTCTCCGATCAGCTCCGACGAGATGGTCACTGGCTGGTCGATCCGGGCGAACTGCACGCCCATCTGGTAGGGCAGCGTCCAACCGGCGAGGTCATAGGGCCGCTTCACCGGACCATTCGCGCTGGAGCGGATCTCAGGGTATTTCTGCGGTTCCATCAGATCCACCACATACCCGCGGAACGGCTGCGCGGCCAGCAGCAGGTACGATCCAGCGGCGTAGCTTTTCCCATTCGCCTCGACGGGCGCCGTCGTCTTGCGGACCTCCACTCCAGCGCCTTGCATGCGCCGCAGCATCTCTTCGGCCGGCCAGGCGTTCGAGCCATCGGCCGGGATGACGTAGGCGAACGGCCCTCCCTTCTGGCCGGCCGCGATCTGCGAATGCGCCATCTCCCAGGCCTTGAAGAGGTACTGCTGGGGACGGGATGCAGCGAGTTCGAGGATTGCGAAGTCGGCCGTCAACATGTAGTCGACCGCATCCATCAGGGCCCAGCGTCCGCCCAGCCAGGGCTTCTCGTAGAACACCGACGGTTCGCGCGCCGGGATGCCGGTGGCGAAGCGCTCAGGGATCTCCGACAGCTTGTAGACCTTCGGCGTGGCGTACTGGTACAACGCGGTCTCGGTAAGAATCCCGTGCATATTGTGAAACGCCGGGGCCGACCGCAGGCCGCCATTCCACCAGGCATCGAAGCCGTTGTAGGAAATGGCGCCGGCCTTGTTCTCGCGGGCAAAACGCTCGCGCATGGCCGCACCGATGCCGTTGATCCCTTCCATCACCGCCGCCGGGATATTCGGATTTAGCGGCTCGGCGTAAGGGGGAATGAAGATGCGCGCCGGGAACGGAGCCACCTGATGCTGGTTGTAGACGATCTGAGGGAACCACTCGCGGAACAGCAGGCGGCAGACGTTGCGGGTCTCCGGCAGATTGAGCATGAACCAGTCCCGATTGTTGTCGTGACCCGAGTACTTCTGATAGAGCGTCGGCAGCGGAGCGAGTTCGTGCGGCGTGCCCACGTTCTTGCGATACCAGCCGGCCGTCATGTCCAGGCCGTCCGGATTGATCACCGGCACCTGCATCAGGATCACGTTGTCGCGGATGCGCCGGATCTCCTCCGTCTCGCCGGTCACCATCTTGTAGGCCAGATGCGGCGCCTGCTGCACGGGGGCCACCTCGGTCGCATGCAATCCGGAATCGATCCAGACGATGGCTTTACTTTCCCTGGAGAGACGGATGGCCTCTTCGGGCGTGGCCAAGCCGAGTGCCAGGCGACGGTTCATCTCACGATACTGATCCAACTTCTTCAGATTCTCGGCCGAACTGATGAACGCAACGTAGGTCGCGCGCCCTTCCGAACTCTTGCCGAACTCCACCAACTTGATGCGGTCGGACGAGGCGGCCAGCTTCTGGAAGTAGCCGATCACCTCCTGATAGTTCGCCAGTTTGTGATCATCACCGGGGGTGAACCCAAAGTGTTCCCTGGGAGCCGGCACCGCGCCCACGGCGGAGAAGGCGCAAAGAATGGTAAGAATTGCCCGCCGGCGAGTGACCTGAGTCAAGACCATATGGAACAATCGTAATATGCCTGGGGAATCCCAAACCAAGTTCCGCATCGGGCTGGTCCAGACGGCGTGCTCGCTGGATCCGCAAGAGAACCTCGACAAAGCGGCCGCCAAGGTGCGCGAGGCCGCCGCGCGCGGAGCCCAAATCATTTGTCTGCAGGAGTTGTTCCGGTCGCAGTACTTCTGCCGTGACGAGAGCGCCGACCTGTTCGACCTGGCCGAGCCCATACCGGGGCCATCCACCGAAGTGATGGGGCAACTCGCCAAGGAGCACGGTGTCGTCATTGTCGCCAGCCTGTTTGAGCGCCGCGCGGCCGGACTGTATCACAACACCGCCGCCATCCTGAACGCCGACGGCTCGCTGCAGGGTGTGTATCGCAAGATGCACATCCCCGACGATCCGCTGTTCTTCGAGAAGTTCTACTTCACACCGGGGGACCTGGGCTTCAAGAACTTCGAAACGCCCTTCGGCCGCATCGGCGTGCTGGTGTGTTGGGATCAGTGGTACCCCGAGGGCGCGCGCCTGACCGCACTACAAGGGGCGGACATTTTGTTTTACCCCACGGCCATCGGCTGGCATCCGGCGGAGAAGGCGCAGTACGGAGACGCACAACTCGACGCGTGGCGCACCGTGCAACGCGGCCATGCCATTGCCAATGGCGTGTATGTCGCCGCGGTCAACCGCGTCGGTTTCGAAGGCACGCCGGATCGCGGCCTGGAGTTCTGGGGCAACAGTTTTGTCGCCGACCCGTTCGGTGTCCTGGTGGCCGAGGCATCCAACGACAGGGAAGAGATCCTCGTCGTCGAATGCGACCGGCGCCGCATCGAGGAAGTGCGCCGCAACTGGCCCTTCCTGCGCGATCGCCGCATTGACTCTTATGGGGGGATCACCGAGCGGTGGCTGGGCAACAAGTAACGCATCGCATGCCGTCCGAATGGGCACCGCATGAGGCTACCTGGCTGGGCTGGCCGCATGAGACCACCGATTGGCCGGGGAAGTTCACGCCAATTCCGTTCCTCTACGGGGAGATTGTGCGCATCCTCAGCCGCCGCGAGCAGGTGCGGATTCTCATCCCGCCGAAGCACGTGAAGCGGGCACGGTCGGTGTTGGAGAAGTGCGGCGCCTGGAACGGCAACGTCCTGTTCGTCGAGGCCGAGACGAACCGCAGCTGGACGCGCGACTACTGCCCGCTTTCAGTGAAGGGCCCAGGCGGCGAGAAGATCGCCACGAAATGGCGCTTCAACGGCTGGGCCAAGTATCCGAACTGGAAGAATGATGACGCGGCCGGCGAGAAGGCGGCCCGCGCATCAAAGGCGAAGATCGTCAAGCCGGAGTGGAATGGCCGGCGCGTGGTGCTGGAGGGCGGCAGCATCGATGTAAACGGAGCGGGCCTGATGCTGACAACTGAGGAGTGTCTCCTCAGTGACATACAAGCGCGCAATCCCGGCCTGGAACGGGAGCAACTCGAGGCCTTGTTCCACGGTTACCTCGGCATCGAAAAAGTGCTCTGGCTGCGGCGCGGCATTGCGGGCGACGACACCCATGGACATGTCGACGACTTGGCCCGGTTCACCGACGAACGTACGGTGGCAATCGCCGTGGAAGAGGATCGCGAAGAGGAAAACTACGAACCGCTGGCGGAGAATGTCCGACTACTGCGCAGAATGAAGGGTCTGGATGGCAATGCCCTGCGCGTCGTCGAGCTGCCCATGCCGCGCCCGGTCTTTTTCGACGGGCAACGCCTTCCTGCGTCCTATGCCAATTTCTATATCGCCAATGGAGTCGTCCTGGTTCCGGTATTTCAGGATCCCAACGACCGAGTTGCCCTGAATATTCTGGCACGCCTTTTCCCCACGCGCGACGTAATTGGCTTGTACTGCGTCGATCTGGTACTCGGATTGGGAACGATTCATTGCGGGACGATGCAGGATCCGGCATAACCTGTAGCCAGCGTGACAATTCCACCGAACACATTTTGCCAATTTAGGGTGGACACTCCTCGCGCGTCGATTTATACTGCCAGCACCTGCCGATGAAGTGCGCTGGGCGGAGTCCACTCAAGGAGGCTGGCTCGATGGCTCATGAGAGGAGCCCGGCATCTGGTGCGGTGCAGCCCGATGTGGGACCGGCGGACGCCTCCGAGGTCACGCTTCGGACTGTCTTCGAGGCGGCTCCGCAAGCGATTCTGATGATTGACGCCAAAGGCACCATACTCCAGGCGAACCGAAGCGCTGAGAGTATGTTCTCCTACACTCGGGCCGAGATGACAGGCCAGCCTGTCCAGATGCTGCTGCCCGATCCGGGCTACGGCGCCAATCCCGATCCGCGCATTCACTATTTTCTCAGTGGGGATTTCTCGCAGCCTGACAGGAGCGGGGATTTCGCAGGGAAACGCAAGAATGGTGCTGAGTTTCCCGTGGCCGTCGAACTGCGTCACACGGCGTGGGGCGGATCCCCGATCGTGATTGCGTTCATTTCAGACAGCACGCAACGCAAGAGACTGGAGAGCCGGCTCATTGACGTGCAGCGCATCGAAGTCGCCGGCCACCTGGTGGGCGGCATTGTTCACGACTTCAACAATCTGCTGACGATCGTCAACGGTCACAACCAGTTATTGCTCGACCACCTTCCGCCATTCGATCCCTTGCGGGAGAACGCCAGAGAGATCCTCAAGGCGGTGGAAAGAGCCTCCAGCCTAGTGAAGGAACTGCTCTCCTTCAACCGGAGGCAGTGCGCGCCCACGCAGAAAGCGACGCCTCTGAATGGAGCGATCTATGACCTCGTCGGCATGATGCGGCGCCTGCTGCCGCCCGACATGACTCTGACGTTCCGGCTCTCACCCCGCGCCGGCTTCGTCTCGATGGAGCGTGGCCGCATCGATCAGGTGCTGGTCAATCTCGTCCTGAATGCGCGGGACGCGCTGCGCGGCCGTGGTGGCACGATCCACATCTCGACGCGGCGCGCCGCCCTGAACCCGGAAGAATCCCACGCGCAGGCCGGCCAATACTCTGTGATTACGGTGAGAGACAACGGCTGCGGCATGGACGCGGCCGCCAAACAGCGGCTCTTCGAACCGTTCTTCACGACGAAGGCAGGGGGCACGGGCCTGGGCCTTGCGACGGTGCAGCGAATCGTCAATCAAGGCGGCGGTATCATTCGGGTAAAGAGCACGTTGCACCATGGCTCTACTTTTACTATCTGCCTGCCCCGCGTTGAGGGAGCGCCAGAGGCGGTTGCCGTGAGCGCCGCAGCCACGCCCGCCGGAACGGAAACGATCCTCCTGGTCGAGGACGAAGAGGGCATCCGCCGCCTCATCACGACAATCCTGCGCAAGCGCGGCTATCAGGTACTGGAGGCATCCAACGGCAAGGAGGCGGAAGAGATCGCGGGACGTCCAGAGGCGCACATCCAACTTCTGCTCACCGACGTGAATCTGCCGGATGCGGGAGGCGGCCCGCTGGCGGAAACGCTCCGCGGCCGCGTACCTGGGCTGAAGGTTCTCTACATCTCGGGCCACTCCGAGGAACAGGCCATCCGCCGCGGCCTGCTGTCGCCGGGCGCCCGGTTTCTGCCGAAGCCGTTTACGGTGGATGAACTGGTGAACCGGGTCCGGCGCGTGCTGGATGAGGCGTGAGCGGCGGCGCGCCGCGAAGTATCCTTTCCGGTTCCAACATTTAGCTGGCTCCACTACATTTCGCGCGGGCGTCCCTCCGCCTTCAGCGAATGACGGGCGAAATCATCGCCGCCCGCGCAACTTTGCCCGCATCCAGCGAATCTATTGACACACGGTTGTAAAAAGGCCGTGCTCGCGCGTATTGGAAGAAGTGCTGGGGATGAGCAGAATGCTGGAAGCGGGGCGCCACGAATGACATGGTTCGCCGATGCTGGTTTCAATTCCGCCGAGTCTGCCTTCGCGGGCGGCGAGGAGTCGACGAACCAGGCGTCGGAGCCTGGATCTCCTCTGGCGATCCTGCAGCTCTACGACCAGATCCGCGACCCGCTGCACCGGTACCTGTTGTGTCTTCGTTTGAATTCGCAGGAGGCAGAAGACGTGGTTCAGGAGTCATTCCTGCGCCTGCATTCGAACAAGGAGAAGATCCGCGCCGAGACGGTGCGCGCCTGGCTCTTTCGTGTTGCCCACAATCTGGCGGTGTCGCTGAAGCGGCGCGACGCGGAAGTGCGGATGAGCGCCGAGGACCTGCGGGTGCTGGCGGACGCGAGGGCAGCGCTGGGCCCCTTGGAAGTCGAAGAGAAGATGCTGAAGGAAGAGTCGTTGCGCCGGGTGCGGGCCGCCGTGCTTGCTTTGCCGGAACAACAGCAGCGCTGTCTGCACCTGCGCGCGGAGGGCTTGCGTTACCGCGAAATCTCCCAAGTGCTGGGGTTGCCCATTTCGACCGTAGCCAACCAATTGCAGCGGGCCACGGGGCGGTTGATCGAGGTGCTGAATGAATAGCGGCGTGCCCACCCACCTCGACGACGAACTCCTGCTGCGAATGCTGGATGGCGAGGTGCCTCCCGCCCGCCAGCAGGAGGCGACCACGCACATCGAAGCCTGCTGGTCGTGCCGCGCGCGGCTGCGGCAGATGGAACAGGCGATCACTCAGCTCATCGCGTGGCGCAACAAGGAATTGGCCGCGCAGGATCCGCCGCCGGAAGGCGGCCGCCAGCGGTTGGCGACGGCGTTGGCGCGGCAGCAGCCAGGACGGCGCGACAGCGGGCCGTTTACTACCTTGCGCAGAGCGGCCGCGGAGATGATCACGGCGTTTGCGTTGAATCGTGCCCGCTACGCCTCTGTCTTCGTGGCTGCGAGCACCATCCTGTTGCTGGTGCTGCTGCCGCTGGCTGAACCGCCAAGAATCACGGCCGCCGTGTTCCTGCAGCGCGCGCGCCTGGCGCGGTCGACCGGTTCCAGCGCCGACCGGCGCGTGATCCACGAGCGGGTGGAGATCCGGTACGGCCAGCGGGTTCAGCAGCGTGAGATCACCATTCAGCCGGGCCGGCGGCCCACGGCTCAACTTGCGTCCTTGCCAGGTGACACACTCGCGTTGCCGCGGATGGAGGACGGGCCGATTTCGTGGGACGATCCGATGGGCGTCGAGGCGTTTGAACGCTGGCACGATGGGTTGGGAAGCCGGAAGGACACAATTGAGGAGTCACCGGATGCTATTACGCTACGCACCGAGGCCGGTCGCGACACGATTGTGGCGGCGTCGCTGATTGTGCGGCGCGCGGATTGGCGGCCCATCGCGAAACACGTCGAGTTCTCCGACGCATCGGGGCTCGCTGTACGGCAGATCTCGTATGAAGTGCGGGCCGGCGAGGAGGCCGCAGAGGCCGCCGTCACTGCGGCGCTGCCGGCCGCCCATGCTCGTCCTCCACAGGAGCCGCAGGAGTTCGCGGTGGAACGAGCGGAGATTGCGGTGCGCGAGGCGCTGCACCGTATCGGCGCGGACCGCAATGAAATTCCGGAGATCCGGCGCGCCGACGGCGGGCTCAGCGTGCGGGCCATCGCCGAATCATCGGGGCGGCGGCTTGAGTTGATCCGCGCGATCCAATCGATTCCGCTGGCGCACACCGAGATTGCCGACGCTTCGGCGGCTATGTTGGAGGCTGTGCCGTTGACGGCTTCACCTGCTCCGGCCCGGATCTACTCCACCACCCCGCCGCTAGCCAAGGAACTGTGGGACTACGCTCATGGCATGGACGCGGCGAACCGCCAGCTCAACGCCGTGCGTGAGTCGTACTTCGCCGTGCTGCCAACGGCAAAAGCGTTGCGGCGGCTGGCGGAACGCTACAGCGGACCGCAGTGGACGTCGCTGCCGCCGGATGTCCGTGGCCGGGTGGACGCGCTCGCCGCGTGGTACGCCGAGGACCTGAGGAGCTCCGGCGCGGCCTATCTGGCGGGTGTATCCAACCCGTTGGATGAGATGCTGCGCCGCAAGGCAACGCCCGAGGCGGGGGAAACGTCATCCGGTGGACCGTGCCGTCCCTGGCAGGCTCTCGCCGCTTCCATGGTGAGCGATCTCGAAGGGCTTCATACAACATTTCGACGTCTGTTTGTCGTGGAAGAGACCACCGAGCCGGTGGTGCTCTCCGGCCCCGCCCTGTTGAGCGAGGCAGCCGCCACGCGGGCCCGCCTGTTGCGGGCTCTGAGCGAGCTTTGCGCCGGCCGGGACCAGGATGGCCACCCGGCGGGCCGGTGCGACACCTGCCAATAGCAGGGCACCGGCTCTGAACCGCGCGTCTCCGCCGACGCGCCGCGTGGTCCCGTTACGGGCTTTCAGATATGCCGCCAGGCCTGCGGCCCAGACACGCCGCACGCCCCGTCAGCCAGTACTTCAGGCCCTGCCGCCACGAGACCCGTCTGGCTCGCCGCACCAGGCTGCGCGGCCTGAACAGACAACAAGTTCAAATCCAAGGAGGCTTCTCATGAGAGAGTCAAATCGCAGAAGACTGCTGGCAGTGTTGCTGCTAGCCGGAGCGGGCCTGGGCACCGCGACCGCCCAAACCGCCGGCAACCTGGTGGGCCAGGTTCTGGACAGTTCCGGCGCGGTCATCGCGGGCGCCACGGTGACTGCTACCAACACCGCCAACGGCAACAAACGTCAGGTGAACACCGGCAACGAAGGGCGATTCACAATCGCCAATATCGCCATTGGCGCGTACGATGTCAGCGCGTCACAGACGAACTTCCAGACGTCCGAACGCCCCAACGTAAAAGTGAACGTCGGCGAAACGGTGAGGCTCGAATTCACGCTGTCGCCGGGGGCCACCACACAGGTGATTCAGGTGACCGACGAAACCCCGCTGTCCGATGCGAGCAACGGAGCCGGTGCCACGTTCAGCAACAGCGACGTGGTCGGCCTGCCAATCAACGGCCGCGACTATGCGCGGTTCAGCCTGCTGTCGCCGGGCGCGGTGGCGCGTAGCAACTACATCTCCGACATTTCGTTCAACGGGCAGCACACGGTTCACAACCAGTTCGCCATTGACGGCGTCGACGCGACTCGTGTCGACCAACCGTACATGGCCAACGGCTTCGAGCGCGGCGCCCGGCTGCTGACGGGCAGCCTGGACACCATCGCCGAGTTCCGGGTGCAGACCAGCAACTACCGCGCCGAGTATGGCCGTGCGGCCGGCTCGTTCGTCAACATCGCCACCAAGAGCGGCTCCAACGCGTTCCATGGCGATTTCTACGAGTTCTTCCGCAACGACTTCCTGGACGCACGCAACTTTTTCAACAAGCAACCGAGCCCGCAGGCGAAGTACCGCTTCAACGATTTCGGCGGCAACATCAGCGGACCCATCCGGGCCAACAAGTCGTTCTTCTTCGCGAACTATGAGGGCTCGCGGCAGCGGATCGGCATCACCGGCTCAGGCACGACGCCCAGCGCTTTCCTGCGCCAATCGGTAGTCTCCACCTCGCCCGCGCTGGCCCCGCTGATTGCGGAATACCCGTTGGGGACGAGTTCCACCAGCAACCAGTATGTGGACAACTACACCACCACAGCGGTTTCGCAGGTGCGCGAAGACACGGCCAGCGTGCGTCTGGATCACCGCTTCAACGACAGCAACTTCGCCTATGTGCGTGTGAATGTGAATGACTCGCACGTTTTCGGGCCGTTGTTCGGAGTCACCACCAGCGCCCTGGGCCTGCAGGACTTCCAGAACGTGCCCATCCGCACTTCGAATGTCGCCGTACACGATGAGCACATCATCACTCCGACGTTTCTGAACGAGTTCCTGGCGGGCATGCAGCGTTGGGGCAGCCAACTCATTTCCGACAACCCCTATCCGCTGCTTTCCGTGACGGGCTTGACCATCGTTCCCGGCACGCGCGGCCGGACACGCACAAACAGCTCCAGCTATCAGGTGAGCGATACAATGAGCCTGACCACCGGAGCGCACAGCATCAAATGGGGCGCCGCCGTCTACCGCATTCAGGTGGACCGGAAGTCGATTCCGACATCGTCCATCACGTTCACCTCGATCCAGGACTTCATCAACAACAGCGCCGCCAGCGCATCGGTGAGCGTGGGCGATCCCGGGCACGCCACCTGGGCCTACCAGGCGAACGCGTTTCTGCAGGACACCTGGCAACTGCGCAAGGGCCTCACGCTCGACTACGGCATCCGCTACGACTACGAGACTCCACCGTACGATCCGGGCGAAAAGACGCAGTCGTTCGACACGCGGAGCAACACGCTCGGCGCGCCGGGCAGTTCGTACTTCGAATCGAACCGCTTCGATTTCGCCCCGCGCGTGGCTCTGGCCTGGCAACCGGCGAAGGGTTTCGTGATCCGCTCCGGTTACGGGATCTTCTACCAGAGCTATCCGGTGGGCTTCGGCGCCTACTCAGTCCCGGTGAACAACATCGTGGGCAACACCTCCTTCGTGCGCCAGCAGATCCCAGCGCTGTCCTATCCGTTGACGCCGTTCCTGCAGCAGGGCACGGCGCCGCTACCCACGGTAGCCGGTTTTGCCTGGGGCAAGCCGGACATCTATGCGCAGCAGTGGAATCTCACGATGGAGCGGCAGTTCGGACAATCCACCGCGGTGCAGGTGGCCTACATCGGAAACCATGGCCTCAATCTGCGGCGGAACATGAATCTGAACTTCTACGATCCCACGCTGGGCCGGAGGCCCATCTCGGGCTTCGCGGATGTGAATGTCGAAACCGCTTCGGGCCAGAACGCCTACCACAGCCTGCAGGTCTCGGTGACGCAGCGGTACCGCCGCGGGGTCCAGGGCTCATTCAACTACACCTGGGCTCACGCGATCGACGATGTGCAGGATCAGGGCCTGTATTCCGGACAACCGCAGAACAACAACGACTACCGGTCGGAACGGGGCAACAGTTCAGGAGACATGCGTCACAACGTCACCTACAACCTGCACTATGAACTGCCGGTCGGGCAGGGACAGCACTTCCTCTCGAACCTGCACGGCGCGGGGAGTGTTCTCGTCAGTGGTTGGCAGGTGGCCAGCCTGGCGATCTTCCACAGCGGCATCGCCAACACGGTGTATCTGGGTACGAACACCTACGGCAACTTCAACTTCACCAATCAGCGCCCGAACGCGGTGGCCGGAGTCAGCCCCTACGCCGCGGACAAGAGCATCGACAACTGGCTGAACCCGGCTGCTTTTTCCATGCCGGCCAGCGGCACGTTCGGCAACCTGGCGCGGAACACCATCTACGGGCCCGGCTTCGCGCAGGTGGACTTCTCCGTCCTCAAGCAAACCCCCATGGGCGAAGGGAAGCGGATGGAATTCCGCGCCGAGATCTTCAACATCCTGAATCATCCCAACTTCGGGCAGCCGAACACCACGTTCGGAACGGCCAGCTTCGGGAAGGTCTTCAACACATTTGGCGCCACTCTCGGGTTCGGCACGTCGCGCCAGATTCAGCTTGCGATGAAGTTCATCTTCTAGCAACGGCTCACGGTGCCCGCCGCCACGGCCCCGGCCTTGGCGGCGGGTATGGTCTCGTCCTTCCATTCTGGGTGTGTAATCTTGACTACTCTCACCAAAGCACTCCTCACCTCCGCGGCACTGGCCGCAATCTGCTCTGCCCTGCAGCCCGGCGCCGCGCCGCCACCGGAGCAAGGCCTGCCCTTGAAGCCCACCCGCGTGGTGGAGTTCCAGACCAACGAAGGCACCTGGATGTCGGTCGACGCCGCGCCGGATGGCAAGTCCATCCTGTTCGACCTCGCCGGCCACCTCTACACGTTGCCGGTAAGCGGCGGAACCGCCAAGGCCATCACCTCCGGCCTGGAGTTCGACAGCCAGCCGCGCTTCTCGCCGGATGGAAGGCAGATCGTATTCGTCGGCGACCGCGGCGGCGCGAACAACCTGTGGCTGGCCGATGCGGATGGCTCGCATGCCCGGGCTCTCACCACCGATCCGCATACGATGTTCGTGTCACCGGAGTGGTCGGCGGACGGCAACTTCATCCTCGTCTCCCAGAAGAAGCCCGAGTTCTACAGGTCCGCCTTCGAGCTCTGGCAATACGACGTTCACGGCGGATCGGGTGTGCAGATCACGAAGAGCAATGCGAACGAGTCGACGCCGCCTGACAAGTGGCACAATGCGCTCGGCCCGGCCGTGCCGCCGGGCGCTAACGACGTCTACTACGCGACGAAGTCCGGCTACTTCTCCTCCGGCGTGAAGTTCCCCCTCTGGCAGGTGGCGCGGCGCAGTCTGGTGACCGGGCAGGAAGACATCATCACGGACGAGCAAGGCAGCGCCTTCCGGCCCCGTGTTTCGCCCGACGGGCGGAAGCTGATCTACGCCACACGCCGCGATTCCGAGACGGCCCTGCGGATTCGCGATCTGGCTACCGGCGAAGACCGCTGGCTGAAAGCCCCCGTCCAGCACGACAATCAGGAATCGTACTTCGCCACCCGCGACCTTCTGCCCGGTTATGCCTTCTTGCCGGGCGGCCGCGAGATTGTTCTCTCCTGGGGCGGCCAGTTTCACCGGTTGGATCTGACAACGGGCAAGGACGTCCCCATCGCGTTCACGGCGACCGTTCGGCGGGAGCTTGGTCCCCGTCTGCACTTCCCTGCCCGTGTTGAGGAGGGGCCTGTGCGGGCGCGCGTGATCCAGGGGGCATCACTTTCGCCCGACGGGAGACGCCTGGCCTTTTCGGCCCTCACGCGCTTGTACGTCATGGACGTGAACAACGGAACCCCGCGCCGCATGGTGCAGGACGGTGGCACGGAGTTTCACCCCGCCTGGTCGCCCGACGGGCAATGGCTGGCCTATGTCAGCTGGGCGAACGGGGAAGGCGCTATCTGGAAAATCCGCGCGGACGGCAGCGGCCAGCCGCAGAGGCTCACCCGGGTTCCGGCCTACTACGCCGAGATCGCCTGGTCGCCCGACTCTACGCGGATCGTGGCCCTGCGCGCGTCCGCGCATCAGGCCATCACGCAGGCCGATCAATGGGGCCACGGCATCAATGTGCAGGACCTCGTGTGGATCCCTGCCGGCGGCGGCGCGGCCAGCGTGATCACGGCGGCGGCGGGCTTCAGCCGGCCCCACTTCACGCACGACCCGGAACGCATCCACGTCACCTATACGAAGTCGCAGGGCCCGCTGGCTGCTGAGTACAGTCTCCTCTCCCTGCGCTGGGACGGCAGTGATCGCCGCACCGCGTTCTCCATTCACGGGAAGAACCTGTGGGGTGCTGAGTTCTCACCCGGCGTGGCGTTGTGCATGAGCCCCGACGGGCACCGCGCGCTCGCCATCTACCGCAATCAGCTCTTCCTCCTGAATCAGGCCATGGTAGGGACACCCATCAGCCTGGACGTCGATGCACCTTCTGTCGCCATCGCGCGGCTGACCACGGCGGGCGCCGACGAGGTCCAGTGGTGCGACGACGGCCAGACCATTGGATGGTCGCTGGGGGCGAGCTTCTTCCGCCTGCCGCTGGCGGACGTGGCCTCGAATTCCGCGAGCACTGCGAAGCCCAACAGCCATCAGTGGGCGAAGGCGTTGCACCCAGTCGAGATCCGGGCGAGCGTGGAAGTGCGCCGGCATCGCGTCCAGGGCACCATTCTCCTGCGGGGTGCGCGCGTCATCACCATGCGGGGCGACGAGGTGCTACCCAACGCAGACCTGCTGATCCACGACAACCGCATCGTCTCCATCGGTCCGCGGGGTTCGGCCCATGCCGCGCCCGGCACGAAGGTGATGGACGTCTCGGGCCATACCATCGTGCCCGGGTTCATTGATACCCACGCCCATTGGTTCCAGGTGCGGCGCGGCATCCTCGATCTGCAGAACTGGGGGTTTCTCGCCACCCTCGCCTACGGCATCACCACCGGGCGCGATCCCCAGACCTTCACCAATGACATCTTCCCTTACCAGGAACTGGTGGAGACCGGCGCGATTCCGGGTCCGCGCGCCTACTCCACAGGGCCCGGCATCTTCTACGTCAACGATTTCCAATCCGCCGATGAGGCCTCCGACGTCATTGCCAGGTACAAGGACTATTACGCCACGCGGATGGTGAAGTCCTACATGGTCGGCAACCGGCGCCAACGCGAGTTCGTCACCGAGGCATCGGCGCGTCTGGGGATGATGCCCACCACCGAAGGTGCCGCCGACATGGTGCTGGACATGACCCATGTCATCGACGGCTTCAGCGGCAATGAGCACCAGTTCCCGGTATTCCCTCTTTACAACGACGTCATCCAACTGGTGGCGCGGTCGGGCATCTTCTACACGCCCACCTACATCATCGAGGGCTATGACGGTCCGGGCACGGAGAATTACTACCTCCAGACAACGGGCGTCCATGACGACCCGAAGGTCCGGCGCTTCATCCCTCACGACATCCTCGACAAGAAGGGGACGCGCATGACCTGGTTCCGCAACGACGAATATGTGAATGCCACCACGGCGCAGGGCGCGGCGGCCATCCTGCGCGCCGGGGGCAAGGTGTGCGTCGGCGGACACGGTGAATTCCAGGGACTCAGCTATCACTGGGAGCTCTGGTCGTTGCACGCAGGCAAACTCACCAACCTGGAGGCGCTGCGGGCAGCGACACTGAATGGAGCCGAAGCGCTGGGCCTGGCCCAGGATCTGGGCAGCCTCGAACCGGGCAAACTCGCCGACCTGGTGATCTTGAAGAAGAATCCACTGGAGGACATCCACAACACCACCGCCATCCGGTATGTGATGAAGGACGGCGAGCTCTTCGAAGCCGACACACTGGATCAGGTCTGGCCGCGCGCCAAACCCTTGCCCGCGCTGTGGTGGTGGAACGAGGCGCGTTAACCGCGACTGACGGCCCGGAGTTACGCGCCGTCGCGCCGCGTTTTCTCCACCAGCCGCAGCACCGATTCGTCTGTATTCAACAGGCGGACCTCGTCCAGAGGCACCCAGGCCACGGCGCGCGACTCCTCGCTCACCACCAGCGGGATACCCTGGTCTGCCCTCAACAGGAACCGGACGTCGTAGTGGACGTGGGCAGCTTCATTCTTGCGCGCCGGGATATCGTGCGCGTCCACGTCGAAGATGCCCTCGTGCGCGAGTACGGCCGCCACGCCCGTCTCTTCCAACACTTCCCGCATGGCCGAAGCCAGCACATCCGGGCTGCCGTCGCAGTGCCCGCCCGGCTGCAGCCATTTGTCCAGGCGCGCATGATGCACGAGCAGGGTGCGCGCGGAATCCTGGCTCAACACCCAGGCCGATGCCGTGATGTGCCCAATGCTCAGGGAGCGTTCGAAACAGTCGTCATGCGCCTCGACGAAGGCCAGGATGCGCGCGCGCATCGCCTCTTCATGCGAATTGAAGGCGCGATAGTCGCGCAGTTGCTCGATCAGGTGTTGACGCGTGCTCATGGCGGCCCGGCAGATGGTTCCTCCATTGTTGCAGGCGGCTCGCCGCGTTGGTAGTCTCAACTGCAGTGAACCCAGGCCAGTTTGACGCAATTGTCATCGGCGGAGGCCACAATGGCCTCACCTGCGCCGCCTACCTTGGCAAGGCGGGCAGGAGAGTTCTCGTCTTAGAGCGCCGGAGCCTCGTCGGCGGCTGCGCGGTGACGGAAGAAATCTGGCCCGGGTACCGAATCTCCACCGCCTCTTACCTCACCAGCCTGCTGCAGGAACGCGTCATCAACGACCTGCAACTGGAGCGCCACGGCTATCGCGTCGACGCCAAGGATCCTGCCTTCTTCAGCGCCTTTCCCGATGGCCGCCATCTCTTCTTCTGGCAGGATGGCCAAAAGACACTCGACGAACTCGCGAAATTCTCCCCCCGCGACGCCCGGCGCTTTGCCGCCTATGAGGCCCATCTGGAGAAGCTCGCCCAGGTTGTGGAAAGCCTGCTGCTCACCACGCCGCCGCCCTTCCCTCCGGATGGAATCGGTGCGCTGATCGATTGGCTGCGCATCGCCGGCCGACTGCGCGGCCTTACCATTGCCGAGATGACCGGCCTGGTGAAGATCTTCTCGATGAGCGCCAGCGATTTTCTGGATGAGTGGTTCGAGTCGCCCGAGATCAAGGTGACGCTCGCCACCGATGGCGTGATTGGCGCCAACGGTGGCCCCCGGTCGCCTGGCACCGCATACATCCTGCTGCACCACTGCATGGGCGGCGTGGCCGGCCACCGTGGGCTGTGGGGTTTTGTCCGC
Organism: uncultured Paludibaculum sp.; assembly: GCF_963665245.1. NCBI lineage: Bacteria > Pseudomonadati > Acidobacteriota > Terriglobia > Bryobacterales > Bryobacteraceae > Paludibaculum > uncultured Paludibaculum sp. The sequence goes on along the minus strand of NZ_OY762269.1, from coordinate 3,466,787 downwards.
GGCGGCATGGGCGCGGTTTCCGAGGCCCTGGCCTCGGCGGCGAGGGAGCACGGCGCAACGATCCTGACCGACGCACCGGTGGCGCAGATTATTGTCCGGCACGGGAAGGCGCGGGGCGTCGTGCTCCAGAATGGAGACGAGTACCACGCCCCCGTGGTTGCGTCCAACCTCGATCCCAGGCGCACGTTCCTCGAAATTCTCGATCCCGGCCTGCTGCCACCCGAGTTTGCCGCGTCCATCCGGCAGTTCCGCTGCGAAGGGACGTCCCTCAAGATCAACTTCGCGCTGCGGGGCCTGCCCGAGTTTTCGTGCTACCCCGGTGCGCCGCAGCCGCTGCACGATGCCACGATGCACATCTGCCCCTCCATCGAATACGTGGAACGGGCCTGGGATGATGCCAAGTACGGCCGGCCGTCGCAGCGCCCGCTCATTGAGCTCACTATACCGACGACCTACGACCCCAGCCTGGCACCGTCCGGTCACCACGTCATGGGGGCGTTCCTCCAGTACGCACCCTACACGCTGAAACAACCGGCCGCCGGTGGCGGGGGCTTTGACAACGGCCAGGGCACAACATCGTGGGACGAGTTGCGCGAACCCTACGGCAGCCATATCGTCGATCTCATCGCCGAATACTGCCCGAACATCCGGGACGTCGTGGTGGACATGCAGGTGCTCACGCCGCTGGATCTGGAGCGCCGCTTCGGCCTCACTGGAGGTAATATCTTCCACGGCGAGATGAGCTTCGAGCAGATGTTCGTGATGCGGCCAGTCGCGGGCTGGGCCCGCTACCGCACACCGGTCGACGGGCTGTACCTCTGCGGATCCGGAGCCCACCCCGGCGGCGGCGTCATGGCGGCCCCCGGATACAACTGCGCCCGCGAGGTATTGAAACACTCATGAAACGCCGGTGGGTGGTGTTGGCGGTGGCGATGTGCCTCGCTTTGGGTGCGGGCTGGTATCTGAAAGGCCCGGGACCGTTGCCGGAACCCAGAGACACCGGCACGCCAGGCCGCACCATCGTGCTGCGCGACGGCCGCCGCATCGGCATCGTGGAACGCGGCGACGCAGGAGGCTACCCCGTTCTCTACTTTCACGGCTTTCTCGGATCTCGTCTGGAGATGATCGCGGATGAGCGGATGCTACGCCGCTTCGGAATCCGGTGGATCGGCGTCGATCGTCCAGGGGTGGGCCTCTCCGCCTCCGACGACATCGGCAGCTACGTCGACTGGGCCAACGATGCGGGTGAACTCGCCGAACAACTGGGCGCCGAGAAATTCAGTGTGATGGGCTGGTCGGCCGGTGCGCCCCTGGCCCTGGCCATCGCGGCCCATCTACCCGACCGCGTCGACCGTGTAGCCATCGCCGCGCCCATCACGGCGCTCGGAGTCGAGGAACTGCGTCTGGCCGCACCACGTGCATGGCTCTTCCAGGTCCGGCTCGCCGGATGGCTGCCCGGACTCATGGGCCGCCGCCTGCAGCAACTGGACGCCAGGCGCCAGGCGAACCCTCGCGGGTTTGAACTCGATCACGCACGGGAAGAGGTGCCCTCCGACGCCCGGATCCTCAGCCGCGACGATGTCGTCGACATGATGGTGATCAATCGGGCTGAGGCATTCCGCCAGGGCACCAGCGGTCTGGTTCATGATCTGCTGCTGATGAGCCGCGACTGGGGCGTCGAGTTCGAGTCCATCCGTGTACCCGTGCGCCTCTGGCACGGCGATCAGGACCGCATCGCCTCCATCCGCAACTCGGAGTATCTGGCCGGCGTCATCCCCAACGCGGAATTCGTCCCGGTGAAGGATGGCGGCCACTATGTGGCGCTCACGCAAGCCGAAGCGATCATCAAGTGGTTGGCGCGCCGTTAGTATTGCCGCGGGACCGCCGTCTCCACCACCACCAGCCGTAGCCAGCCGCCGCCACGCCCAGCACGATGCCGGCCGCCAGCCCGAAGCGATGAGCCACGGCCAGAATCTCGCTCCACCGGTCGCCCAGCAGGTAGCCCAGCGTCAGGAATGTGCTCGCCCACAACAGTGCGCCGCCATAGGCAAACGCCGCGAACACGGGCCACTCCAGCTTCGACGCACCGGCCACGTACGCCGTCAGATGCCGCACTCCGGCAATGAAGTAGCCGAACGTCAGCGCGAGCCCGCCCGTCCGATGGTAGAAGTCGTGAACTCGATCGATCTCCTTCTGGGAGATGCGCACATAGCGCCCATACTTGTGCAGCAGCGGATACCCTGTGGTGCGGCCCAGAACGTAGCTGATGGTGATGCCACACATGCTGCCGCCCAGGGCGGCCAAGCCGGTCGGGAGGGCTTTCAGCTCGCCTTTGAAGATCAGGTAGCCGGCAAAGGTGAGCAAGGTCTCATCCGGTATGGGCAAACCCACGATGCCCAGCGCCAGCAGCGCGGCGATGCCGAAATAGCCGTACTGCGTGATCCACTGCTGTATGATCTCCATGCCGCCGCCTACTACTCGCCGCGGTTCAGCACGAAGTCCGCTTCAAACATCTGGTAGGCTGTGCGCTTCATGCCGCAGCGCTCATAGGTGGCCTGCGCGCGTTCGTTGTCCTGTTCGACATAGAGCCGCAACCCGCACACGCCCTGGTTGGCTCGCGCCAGTGCTTCAACATGCGCATACAGCGCCTTGAAGATCCCCCGGCCACGCAACTCGGGCTCCACCCAGACACTCTGGATCCACCAGAACACGCCGTTCCGCCAGTCGGACCACTCGTAGGTGATCATCATCTGCCCGGCCCGCCGGCCATTCACTTCGGCAATGTAGTACAAGCCGCGGGACGTGTCGTCAAACAGGGCGTGGACGCCATCGCGCAAGCGGTCCAGGTCGAGCGACAGATGCTCGGTTTCCAGCGCCATCGACGCGTTGCCGCGCACCAGGAATTCTGCGTCGGCCGGATCGGCCAACCGGATTGTGATCGGATGCATGTTCAAACAGGAGGTTCGGCTCAGGCCACCCGCCGCAGCTTGGTCACCCGGCCCACCTCCACCCATTCGACCACAAAAATGTTCCCGTCTTTGTCGAAGCACGCCGAATGCGGGCAGATGAACTTGCCCGGAAGGAACTTGTCGCGCGGCTCCTTGCGCAGCTTGCCCCACGTGTTCGAGTCGTCCTCGCCCAACTGCGCCACGGCTTTGTAGTTCGCATCCATCAGCGTCACGCGCGCTTCCAGGTCGGGCACCAGCAGCAGACCCTTGCGCTGGTCGAAGTGGCACGGCAGCTTCAAATCGCCCTCACCGCCGAAGCCCAGGTGTTTGCCGTCCAGCGAGAAGTACTGCAGGCGCCTGTTGCTGCGATCGGCGACCAGGATCCGGGGCTCCGCGCCGTGCCCGTCAAACGTGATGCCATGCGGGCAGTCCAACTGGCCCGCGGCCTTGCCCTTGCCGCCAAAGGTGAACTTCCATTCGCCCTTCGCGTTGTAAACGTTGATATAGCTGGAGCCGTATCCGTCGCCCACATACACGTCGCCGTTCGGCGCCACCGTCAGGTTGGTCGGACTAAACTTCTGCTTCTTTCCATCGTCACCGGGTTTGTAGGCCGGCGATTCCGAGGGATACCCGGTCTCCCACACCTTCTCGCCCTTCAAGGTGTACTTGCCCACCAGGGCGCGCTTCGTATCGCAGAGATACAGGAACTCCTGGCTGCCTTCCTTGCGCAGAGTCAAACCATGCGCGCCGCCCTTGAACTCCGCCCCCCAACTCCGTACGAACTTGCCCTTCTTGTCGAACACCACCATCGTGTCCGCAGATTCCGACGTGGCGTGCACCGTGTGGTGGATGTAGACGTGGCCTTGCGAGTCCACACCCACACCGTGCGTGTTACCGTACTTGATCGTGCGCGGCAACTCGCCCCAGTCGTGAGTCACCTCGAACATATACGCGCCAGTGCCTGTGACCGGCAGCTTCAGGCCCGACTTGTCTCCGGCCAGAATGGCGGGCGCCGCCCCGCAGGCAGTGACGAACACACGACGCGTAATTGGGTTGGACATCCGGAAAGCTCCTCTTTGATTGAATACTCTACCAAACCGGAAAGGTGGTGAGAATAGCCGAGGGCCCGGAACTGTGTCCCGGGCCCTCGCTGAAGGAGAGGAAATAGAGAACAGAAGAGACTACTTCGAACCGTTGAATTCACCCTTGGTGCCATTCGGCGTCTGGTAAGTGCCCTTCACCGTGGCTCCGTCGACCTTACCCTTCACCATGAACGCCCCGTCCCCCGTGGGAATCTTGAACGCAAACTCCGCGCCATCCACCGTGCCGTCCGAGATCGGAGCCTCGTCGCCGCTTTCCAGCAGGATCACGCCCGTCAGTTTTGCTCCATCCTGCTTCAGGTCCAGGGTGCTGCGGGTCTCGTTGCCTTCGCTGTCCTTGGCCACTACCTTCCATTTGCCAGTGGCGGATGAGGATGTCGTCGTGGCTGCGGCCGGAGCGGCCGACGCACCATCGCGGGTGCCGGTCACGGGGCCGGTGCCACCATCGGGCAGAGTCAGATTGCCCTTCATGGCATCGCCATCCTGCTTCAATTTGAAGGCGATCTGGCCAAAGTCCATCGTGATCTTGAAGGCCACGTCGTCGTTGGTCACAGCGACGTCCTGCAGCGGCAGGGTACCCTGCTCACCCACTAGCGAACCGTCGTACTTGCCGCCGGACTCCTTCAAAACCAGGTCGAACTTGTGAGTGTTGCCGTCCGGCGCCTGAGCCGACATCTTCCACGTGCCGGTAACGCCGGCAGCGAAAGCATTCAGACTCAGCACAAACAGCGAGGTAAGGGTGAAAATAGTTTTCAGCATCGGATGAGCCACCTTGCGAGAGCGTCGCACAGCCATATCATACGACACACTCCAGGCGGCAGATGTGAACTTTTGAGCCCGCGATGGATACACCGCGGGCCCATCTTTTGGAGTGGATTCGGCGCCCAGGCGGGCAACCGCTGTTGGCGGGCCGGTTCAGTTCTTCGGCAGCAGAACTGTGTCGATTACATGAATTACACCGTTATCACAGGCAATATCGGTGGTAACCACCATTGCCTGATTCACCATCACTTTGCCGCCCGTGGCCATGATCTTCACTGATGCCCCTTCCACGGTCTTCGCGCTCTTCAGCTTCACAACATCCGAGGCCATCACCTTGCCGGCTACCACGTGATAGGTGAGAACCTTCTTCAGTTTCGCCGGATCCTTCAGAAGCCCCTCCACCGTGCCTGCCGGCAGTTTCGCAAACGCTTCATCCGTCGGAGCAAAGACGGTGAACGGCCCGGCACCCTTCAGCGTATCCACCAGGCCGGCCGCCTTCACTGCCGTCACCAGCGTCTTAAAATTACCCGCGCCCACGGCTGTGTCGACAATGTCCGCTGCCCGTGCGGTAAATGTCGAGACAGCCAATAGCGCGATTACGGACAGATAGTGTTTCATGTCAGGTCCTCTTTTCGTGCTCTGGATCGTAGCCGGAAACAACGGCAAACGCGTGTTGGGCTGGCGAGCGATCCTCGCCCTTCGCGAGAATAATATTCCGCGACTTCGGCCCGCGATCCACCGGTTTCCTGGACGAAAGACATTCCGTCCACGAAAGAGAAGATGAGAACGGATTCCTGGCTGCGTTAGTTTTTTTGCAGACTGTGCGGCGGCACCATCTCCGGCGTCACCGCGGTCATGGGCGACTGGGACTGCGAGCCCGCAATCTCCGTCGTCTCCTCAAAGCGGCCCCCGCCCTCGCCCTGCAGTATGAGTTTCACTTGCAGCCAGGCCTGGCCACGGCCGTGTGCGTAGCGATAGGCGCCCGACCGAATCTGTTCCGGTTTGAGCTGAATAGTGATCAATTTGCGCCGGCTGCGGATCTCCAGCGAAGCCGTGCTGGCGTAAACCACCGCGGCGGATCTGGCATTCCAACTGACCACCGTTTCGCCTCTTCGGTTCGCCGCATGCAGTGACAGGATTTCGAGCGGCGGATCGACCGGCAACGAAATCGACGTGGCGGCCGGAATGTGCGGCCCGGCAACCATCGCCAAACCCAGCACACCCAGGACAATCAGTCCCAGGGCAAACGCAAGTAGACGCCAGGCAGCCTTAGGACTCCTGGCCCGGCTCTCCCGCTGGGGCGCTGGAACCGGTGCGGCCTCCGCGGACCGAACCACATCCACGCTGGCGACCGTGGGCACCATTCGCTTGCGGCGCTGGCTATGGTCGCGCCTCGCAATCGGCCGCGGTTCCACCCGCAGCAACGGTTGGGCCGCCACCACTTCGACCATGGATTCAGGCGCCGGCAGATGAACTTGCGCCTCAACGTCGCCTGAGCGGTCTGGACGCAGGATCAGGAGAAAGCTGTGGGCCGGCAGCAGCCGGCGGTGCAGCTCGCGCTCGTCTGCGGTCGCCGCCAGGTCACGTTTGGGATGCGAGATGAACCAACCCAGCACCTGGGGTCGCGACGTCGCCCCATCAGGCACCTCGCGGGTGAGATTCTCGACGACCTCGCCCAGTGCCGTTTGCTCACGCTCGGAGAGTAGAAAGGCAGGCCCACGGGAGTAATCGCAGACGATGGACTGCCAGGCGTCCACTACGTCGACTGAGGAGCTGCGCTGTCCAAGCAGCAATCCTCCAACGCCGACACACGTGCGCCCATTCATGGCGCGCGAGGCCTCAAATCGAATCTGCTCCAGCACAGTGTCCGTGAAGGAAATGCGATACCCGCATCCTTCCGACTGCCAGCTCTGATTTGCGGTGCCGCTGAGAAAGACACGGGACAGCGGTTTCTGTAGGGAAACTCCCACGTCCTCACCCCCTCTGACAACGCGATCTGGGCACGACCTCTACGAGTCGTTGTAAGCTCAGCTTCGCTGTAGTGCTCAAACTGCCTGGGCGAGCCCCTCGATCCCAGGCCGAATTCGCTATAACGCCTGCAGACTGCTTAGCGCTTGCACGGCCTTCTTATTTTGTTCTCCAATGGTCGGCGTCAGGCCGCCATCGGCTCGGATTCATTGTACCTTGTAATGCAACGCCCCAGCGCCCGATGAATCATACACAATGAACCTGTCAGTCCAATGACACTCTACACGACCATCTCCACTGCGGCCTCGCTCGCCGGCGCCTCGTTGCGAGCTCACAAGCTGCGCAGCTTCCTGACGCTGCTGGGGGTCATCATCGGCGTCAGCAGTGTCGTCATCGTCGGAGCCGCTATTGAAGGTCTCGGCAACTACGCCGAGGAAACCACCTCGAAGGTCTTCGGAAGCGACGGCTACCAGATCGGCCAACTGCTCCAGGTAGGCCGCCTCTCCCGTCGCGAACGCATCGACAAGCTCAAGTACAACCACCAGATCCGGCAGGACGACTACACGTACCTCCGCCAGACCACCGGCGACAACGTCCTCTACAGCCCTTACCGCCTCCGAGCCGAGGACATCCACTTCGAGAACCGCCTGCTGGAAAGCACCTCTATCATCGGCGTCTCGGCCAACCTCGCCGAAATCCGCGAAGTGAATCTCACCGACGGCCGGTTCTTCACGGAACAGGAGGAGCACAATAAGGTGCCCGTCGCCGTGATCGGAGAGGATGTCCGCACGGAGTTCTTCGCCGACCGGACACCCCTCGGCAAGACACTGAAGATCAGCGGCTTCGAGTTCACCATCATCGGCGTCCAGGAAAAGATCGGCAACGCCGGAGGCCAGTCTCAGGACAACGTGGCGTTTATCCCCGCGACCGTCTTCAACCGCCTCTACGGGCCGGAACAGACATTGGTCCTCTTCGCCCGAGCTCGCCCCGAAACCGGCCTCACGCTCGAGCAGGCCCTCGACCTCACCCGCGTCTCCCTGCGCAGCCGCTTCAAGGCCCGCCCGGGCAAACCCGATAACTTCGACACCCTCACTCCGGACTCCATTCGGGAGTTCATCGGCCGTATCATGGCCCTGATCGGCGCGGTCGTCGTGCCCATCACCTGTATCTCCCTGGTCGTCGGCGGCATCGTGATCATGAACATCATGCTCGTGTCGGTGACAGAGAGAACCCGCGAAATTGGAGTCCGCAAATCACTCGGGGCCCGCCGCATCGACCTCATGCTTCAGTTCCTTCTGGAGGCGGTTTTTCTCTCCGCCATCGGCGGCCTCATCGGCCTCGGCATCGGCGCCGCCGTCGCCCGCATCGCGTCCGTCGTCTCAGGCGTCCACCTGGCCGTGACGCTGCCCTACGTCTTCCTGGCGCTCTTCGTCTCCAGCGCCGTGGGCATCCTCTCCGGCTGGTACCCGGCCTCGCGCGCCGCCCGTCTCGATCCCGTCGAAGCACTGAGGGCCGACTGACATGCTCCGCCTGCAATTTAGCGAGAACGTGAACATGGCTCTGGATGCGGTCTGGTCCCACCGCTTCCGCAGTAGCCTTACCATTCTGGGCATCGTCATCGGCATCACCACCGTCGTCACCGTCGGCAGCCTCACCAGTGGCTTGCGCGCCGGCATCGTCACCTTCTTCGCCGAATTCGGACCCAACAACATCTTTCTCAACCGCTTCAATCGCGACCCCAGCGCGCCCGGTTCACTTAAGGAGATGAAGCGCCGCCCCATTCTGCCGGAGTACGCCGCCTACATCAAACAAAGCGTCCGCGCCGTCGAGGATGTTAGCCTCCAGCTGTACGTCACCTCCGAAACCAGCGGACTCATCACCGCACGCGTCCCCGGCTTCGAGACCGAGAACGTCAGTCTGGTCGGCTACAGCGGCAACGCCTTCAACATCCAGCCCCGTGAGGTGAAAGAGGGCCGCGTCTTCACGCCGGAGGAAGCTGAACGCGGAGTTCGTGTCTGCGTCATCGGCCCGCTGGTCGCCGAAGCCCTTTACCCCGACGGCCGCGCCGTCGGCCGCATGGTCAGCGTCGCCGGTACGGAATACACGGTCGTTGGCGTCTTCACCGAGGCAAAAGGTGGCTTCTTCGGCCAGAACGGCCAGGACACTCAGATCATCATCCCCTACCAGACCGCCCGCCAGCGCTTCCCTACGGAAGATCGTCTCATCCTCGTGGCTCAGGCCTACGCCGGCCAGCGCGACGAGGCTTTCGAGGAGATCCGCCAGTTGCTGCGCTGCCTGCGCCACACCCCGCCCGGTGCCGACGACGACTTCGGCCTCACCACGGCCGATCAGATCATCAACCGTCTCGACGGCATCCTCAGTGTCATCGTCATCGTCTCCGTCGCTCTCTCCAGCCTCGGCCTGCTGGTGGGCGGCATCGGCGTCATGAACATCATGCTGGTCTCGGTCACTGAGCGAACCAAGGAGATCGGCATCCGCAAGGCCATTGGCGCCCGCAAGGGCGACATCGTCGCTCAATTTCTGATGGAGGCCATCACACTCACCGGCCTGGGCGGCGCATTGGGCGTCCTGGTCTCCGTGTTGCTCACGCTCATCATCGGCAAACTGGTGCCGTCGCTGCCTTCCAGCGTACCGGGCTGGGCCATTAGCCTAGGCTTCGGAGTCTCCGTGTCAATCGGCCTGTTCTTCGGGACCTGGCCCGCGCTCAAAGCCGCGAATCTGGACCCCGTCGACGCGTTGCGCTACGAGTGATCGCCACTCAATAACCCTGCTGCAGCAGCCCCTCGATCGTCAGCGAGGGCCCCTTCAGGTCGAGCTTGCCCAGCATCTTCTCGACGTACTTGGCCAGCACATCCGTCTCCAGATTCACCGGATCCCCGGGCTTCCGCTGCGTCAGCGTCGTGTGCGCGTAGGTGTGCGGGATCACCGCCACCGAGATCTCACAGTTCTCGATCGCCGCGACGGTCAGGCTGATGCCGTCAATCGCCACCGAGCCTTTGAAGGCCAGGTAGCGGTCCAGCTCTTTCGGAGCCCTCACCTTCAGCAGCCAGTTGTCGTCGCCCAGCAGATCGACGGACACAATCTCCCCCACGCCGTCCACGTGGCCCTGCACGATGTGCCCGCCCAGCCTGGTCGTCGGCAGCAACGCCCGTTCCAGATTCACCGCGGCACCCACCTTCACCAGCTTCAGGCTCGTTCGTGTCAGCGTCTCAGGAGATACGTCCGCGCCGAAACTACCCGGCCGCAGAGCCACCGCCGTCAGGCACACTCCGCTCACGCAGATGCTGTCGCCCTCTTTGGCATCCGAGCAGACCAGCGGCGCCCGGATGCGCAGCCGGCTGCCGGTGGACCGTGGCTCAATCGCCTCCACCCTACCCAACTCTTCGATGATGCCCGTGAACATGCTTCAGCTCTTCGTGAGCCACGCCTCGACGGCGAACTCATCCGGCGGGATCACGTGCAGTTTGGTGCCCGTGAACCGGATCGCATCCGCCCGCCGCCGCTTCCCAATGCCGCCGGCCACCGGCAACGACTGCAATCCGCCCAGAATCTTCGGCGCGTAGTAGAAAAAGATCCGGTCCGCCACGCCATACTCCAGCGCCGACCAGTTCACCTTGCTGCCCGCCTCAATCATCAGCGACAGATACTTCCGCGTGCCCAACACCTCGACGATCTTCTTCAGATCCGTGCGGCCACCAGGGCCGTCCGCCGCCAGCACCTCGATGCCTAGCTTCTCCAGGTCCTGACGCCGCGACGGCGAGGCCACCGAACTGCAAACCACCAGCAGATCGCCGCGCGCGCTGGTCACCATCTTCGATGTCAGCGGAATGCGCAACTGCGAGTCCACCACAATGCGCAACAGCGGCCGCGAACGTTCCAGTCCGCTACGGTCTGTCAACAGGCAGTCATCGGACAGCACCGTGTCGATACCCGTCAGAATCGCATCGTGCAGATGCCGGATCTGTTGCACGTGCGCCCGCGCTCGCTCCGAAGTGATCCAGCCAGAGTTGTCCTCCGGCGCCGCGATCTTCCCATCCAGGGTCAGCGCCGATTTCAGCGTCACCAGCGGCCGGCCCGTCCGCATGTAATGGAAGAACGCCAGGTTCAGATCCGTCGCCTCCTGGGCGAACTCCGGATCCACTTCCACTTCAACGCCCGCGGCCCGCAGCCGGCCAAACCCGCGCCCCTCCACCTGAGGGTTCGGGTCCTCCGTGATGGCCACGACCTTCTTCACGCCGGCCGCGATCAGCGCATCGGCACACGGCGCCGTCCGGCCCATATGCGAACAGGGCTCGAGGTTGATGTAGAGCGTGGCTCCGCGCGCCTTCTCCCCGGCCGCCTCCAGCGCCAGCACCTCGGCGTGCTTCACGCCGGCCCACGTGTGAAATCCCTGCCCCACCACAACGTCATCCCGCACCAGTACGGCGCCTACCGCCGGATTCGGCGTCACGCGGCCCAGGCCTTGCCGGGCCAGATCGAGAGCTACTCGCAAATAATTCATGCCTATGCCTCAAACAACGAGGAAATGAACTTCTCCGGCTCGAACGGCAGCAAATCCTCGGCCTGCTCGCCGACGCCGATAAAGCGGATGGGCAGGTTCAGCTCACGAGTGATCGCCACCACAATGCCGCCCTTGGCGGTGCCGTCCAGCTTCGTCAGAATCAGGCCAGTCACCCCGGCCGATTCCGTAAACTTCCTGGCCTGCTCCAGACCGTTCTGGCCCGTCGTGGCGTCCAGCACCAGCCACACCTCGTGCGGAGCCCCCGGCACCACGCGGCCCGCCGTCCGCCGCATCTTTTCCAGCTCGGTCATCAGATTCGACTTCGTATGCAGCCGCCCGGCCGTATCCACCAGCAGCACGTCGCTCTTGCGAGCCTTCGCCGCTTGCAGCGCGTCGAAAACCACGGCGCTGGGATCGGCCCCCTGCGACTGCCGGATGATCTCACTTTTCGTCCGCTGGCCCCAGACTTCCAGTTGCTCAATCGCCGCGGCGCGGAAGGTATCGGCCGCGCACAGCAGAACGGTCTTACCCTCGGCCGAAAAGCGCGCCGCCAGCTTGCCCGTCGTGGTCGTCTTGCCCGACCCGTTTACGCCCACCATCAGCACCACGGTCGGAGCCTCGGCCGCGAAGTTCAATGGCCTGTCGCCCGCTTCCAGCACGCCCAACAGATGTTCACTGATCAATTGCCGCAATTCGGACGGATCGTTCACCAGATGCCGTTCCACCCGCTGCCGGATGCCTTCCAGGATTTCGTTCGAGGTGCGCGCCCCGATATCGGCCGAAATCAGCGTGTATTCCAACTCTTCCAGCAGATCGGCGTCGATCTCTTTTTTGCCCAGAAGAACGTCTTCCACCTTGGCGACCAAGCCGGTGCGGGTCTTCTGGATACCCTGTTTCAAACGATCGAGGAGACTGAGCATGTGAATTTACTTGAGGCTCTTTTGATTGTAGCGACAATGGGACGAGCTATCTTTATGCGGTACCGTCCATCCCTTCTTCTATTGGTGACCGCGGCCGTCGTCGCCGCCGCCCAGACCACCGCCCCGCCAGCCTCCACCCAACGCCTCGACGAGCAGGTGCGCGCCTACACCGCCCAGGACCGGTTCAATGGCGCCGTCCTCGTCGCGAAGGACGGCAAGATCGTCCTCAGCAAGGGCTACGGCATGGCCAACTTCGAGTGGAGTGTGCCCGTTACGCCGGACACCAAATTCCGCCTGGGCTCCATCACCAAGCAGTTCACCGCCATGGCTGTCCTGTTGCTGAGCGACCAGGGCAAGCTCAAGGTCGACGACCCTGTCTGCAACTTCGTCTCGCCCTGCCCGGAGGCCTGGAAGCCGATCACCCTGCACCACTTGCTGTCACACACCTCGGGCATCCCGAACTTCACCGCCTTCAAGAGCTACACGACAACCATGAGCCAGGCTTCGCCGCCCGTCGAAACCCTGAAACGCTTCCTCAACGAGCCGCTCGACTTCCCGCCCGGTTCAAAGTTCTCTTACTCCAACTCCGGCTACGTCCTTCTGGGCTACATCATCGAGAAAGTCTCCGGTGGCAGCTATGCGGATTTCCTGCGCAGGAACATCTTCACCCCGCTGGAGATGAACGACACCGGCTACGACGACACAGTCACCGTGCTGCCCCACCGCGCCGCCGGCTATACCCGCGCGGGCGGAAAGCTCCAGAACGCACAGTTCCTCGACATGACCATCCCGCATGCCGCCGGGTCGCTCTACTCCACCACGCTCGATCTCATGAAGTGGGACGAGGCTCTGAGTGCACACAGGATCCTCTCCCCGGAGGCCTATAAGCGCTATTTCACGCCGGTCCTGAACAACTACGCTTACGGTTGGACGGTCAAGACGGAGGACGGTGTCCAGCAGATCAATCACAGCGGAGGCATCAACGGCTTCTCCACACGCATTGTCCGGGTTCCAAGCGAACACCTCGTGGTGGTCGTGCTCAACAATGTCGTGCCGGGCCAGAACGACAAACTCGCTCAGGAACTCGTCAAGCTCATGCTGGGCCAGACCCTACCCGTCCCGGAAAAACCCACCGAGATCAAGCTCTCCCGGGAGTCGCTCGAGAAGTTCGTAGGCAGCTACGCCATCGCACCCAACTTCATCATGGCAGTGACGCTGGAGGGCGACCAACTCGTGACGCAGGCCACGGGTCAAGGCAAGGTCCGGATCTTCGCAAAATCCGCCAACACCTTCTTCCCCAAGGTGATCGACGCCGAACTCGTCTTCGACCTCGACGCCGAAGGCAAGGCGACCGGCCTGACCCTGATCCAGAACGGCCGCCGCATGCCGGCCAAGAGGCAGTGAGGGCGGCTCCTTCACATGGCGTCCGCTACGCAAATTGCGTATAGTGGGAGTGCATGCTGAATGCTCCGATGACGGTCGTTGAGACCGGGCGTTTCCTCAAAGCTGTGGAACCACTCATGTCGGAGTCGGAGCGGATGGAGCTAGTGGCTTTTTTGGCCGCGAACCCGGAATCTGGTGTGATCATGGCGGAGACCGGCGGTATCAGGAAACTGCGTTGGGCTTTAGGCGGAAGAGGCAAGCGTGGCGGCGCTCGTGTGATCTATTACTTCCACAGTGGGCGGATGCCGCTTTTCCTGCTCACCGCCTATCCGAAGAACGAGAAGGAGAATCTCACCAGGGCTGAGCGTAGCGCAATGAAGCGATTGGTGCAGGCTCTGGTTGCAGGCTATCCGGCAACGGAATAGGAGGGTGCGGTGAGCACGACAACAAAAACCAACCGGACGGGGCGCAAGCGGGCCGCGGGCGTGCGGAAAGTGCGATCCGACATGGGGGCAAGCATCATCGCGGGGCTTGAGGAGGCGATTGCTTGGTCGCGTGGCGAGAACACCGAAGCAAGGGTCACACTGATACAGGTGCCGGAGGTGGACGTACGAGCAGTTCGCAGGAAGATGGGCCTCAGCCAAACCCAGTTCGCGACAAAGTTCGGCTTCCCGCCTGCCACTCTTCGAAACTGGGAACAGGGTCGATCGAAGCCGGATACGCCCACACGCGTGCTGATGGCGGTGATCGCAAAACATCCCGAGGCCGTAGAGGATGTACTTCGGGCCAACGACTAGCTACGCCTCGTCAAAGCTCGCGGAACGGCAGAGCCACCACATTCGGGGCCAGGGGCAACCCGGTGGTTCTGGCATGCAATTATGCATTTCAAATGCACAATTGCAACATGATCCACGAAAGCCCGATCGCAGGATGTCCGCCGGGATGTCATGCAGGCACACTTCGGCCATTCCGTGACCTTGGCCAAGAGGATTGCCCTCCCTCTCAATTCCATCTAAACTTTAGCTAGGCATGCCCGTGACGACTGTGGAACTCAAGCTCAAACAAGCCAGCGCCGTGCTCGGGGTCTCGACCAAGGAACTCCAGAACTTGGTGCAGTTGAAAGTGATTCACCCACCGCGGCGGGATAATCTCTACTGGTTCGATGGCCGCCTGCTGCTGGAAGCCAAGGTCGCTTTCTACCTAAAGGAATCGCTCGGCTCGTCGAGCGACTTGCTCTCACTCTTCACGGAGGCGCTCTCCCGTAGTCTTGGGAGTGAGGATCCCAAACACCGTCGCTACGTTTCGTTGCGGTCTCTGCCCCCTCGCGGACAACAGCCGATCGAGATTCGGATTCCGCTGGGCAGCCTTGCTCGCGAAGTCGAAGACCAGTTGCCCAAATCACTGAAGGCAGCCGATCTTCCTCGCGGAAGGCACCGTGCCGCCTGGCAGTCCGAAATGAGCCGCGCCTTCTCCGAAGCGGCCGGCCAACTCGGCGACGTCCGGCCCGGTGAGATCCAGGCGGCGGTCAAGGCCTACAGGCGCCGCCGCAAGGTACTTCCCGAGGTCACCGTCGTTGCCAACCGCACGCTTAAGACGGCCTAAAGGCGTGGTGGACACCTCGGTTCTCGTCGCTGGCATCTCCGGATTTCGCACCGGCACGGTCCCAACTTCCAACCCAAGTGCTCAGTTGCTGCGAGATTGGCTGGAGCGTGGCACCTTCACATGGCTCGTTTCCGAAGAAATACTCGACGAATACAAGACCGTGCTTCGCCGCCTGAAAGTCCGCCGTGAGACCATCGGACTCCTCGTCAACCTACTGCGCGAAGAGGCCGAGACGGTCGTGCTCCGGGCGAGAAGGAAGATATCCCCTGATCCGGCGGATGACCCCTTTTGCGCGTGCGCCGAGGATGGCGCGGCCGATTTTCTGGTGACCCTCAACCCACGGGACCTTCCGCAAGCCGCCCTCGCCGCAAGAGTCCTCGCTCCAGGGACGCCCTTACCCGCCCGGCGCGGCTCCAAGCGGAGATGAGCGGATGCGGACTTGGTAGCTCCTACGCCAAAACCGCCCTTGCCCCCAACTCCTCAATCCATCCTCGCCGCTTCTCCTTCAGCAGATCCGCCACCGCCAACGCCGACACATCCTCGTCGAGCTTCTCCAGAATCTCGTACCGGAACGCGGCGGCGCCCCGCGCGTTCCATTCCTGCTGCAGCGACGGATCGCGATGGACGCCAAGCCGCAGCGCAAACCACAGTTGATTCTTCGTCGCGTCCAGGTTCCGCGAAGCGCCCACCCAGGCCGCACCGCTGGCCGTGCACCGTACCGCGAACACGCCCACGGCGGGCTTCCGCTCCTTGAACTTCCGGTTGATCTCTTTCCGTTCCGCACTCGACAACATGGGTGCCTCCTCTGGGTCCTCGGTTGAAATGATCAGTCTCCGCTCAGAGCTGGTCCGGAGCCTCGGGGCCATCGCCCTCAAATGCGGCAGCCACCAGCTTCTTCGCGTGGTCTCGAATATCGATGGGCCAGGATTCGAGGATGCCGGCCAACTGCTCCGGCCGATCCGCGAACAGCGCCCTTGTCGCCTCTTCAAAGCCGGGCAGATTTCCAGCCATCGCCGACAGAAACCGGTACGCCGAGTCCTTGGCCCGGCGCTGGCGGTCTCGGCCCTGATTCGCCCGGCTGGCCTGTTCCACCAGTTTTCGCAGTGCCACCGAAGCGCCTCCAGGCTGGCTCGCCAGCCATGCCCAGTGGCGCGGCAGCAGCGTCACTTCCCTCGCCACCACGCCCAGTTTGGGCCGGCCCGGACGTCGAGCCGTCTCTTCCACCGGATCGCGTTCCCTCAGCCGCCCCAGAACGTCCTCCGGCGTGCCCCGAAAGTCCACCTCAATCAACTCACTCGTAACGTCATCAAAGATCAGGACTTGTGCCCACTGGCCGGCGTCCAGCACAGCCTTTGCCTGCAGCGCGACCTCGGTCAGTGTACCGCCGGCAATGCGGCGATTCCCTTCAAATGCGGTGCAGGCTCTCTCGGGGGTTTCCATCTTGAAAGGACCTCGTCCAACCCGAGTATTTTACCCGGATATAATAATATTACCCGGACAAAACGGACACGTCAAGAGTGCGCGGTGGGATTCACGGGTTGCGCGTCCATCAGATTGCGAAACCGCGTGCAGCTGATCTGGTGGTCCGCCAGGATCCGGCCATCCTGCAGCACGGCGAACACGCCGTAAGGCGTGGGGGCATTCTGGGCATCACGGTGCGATTTGATTTGGACGATCCGCGGCTTCAGCCCGTACTCCCGCTCGGCGCATTCCGCAATTTCGTCGGCGAACTTGGCGATGTGCGAGCACTGGTTCGAGCGGATGATCGTCAAACCAGTCCCGTACTTCTTCATCCTGTCGTCCCAACCCGTTTTGAACGCCGGATTGGCGGCCGACGGCTGGAACTTCTTCACCAGTAGCTGGTAGTCCGGCGGAGCGGAATCCACCACTTCGAACCCGTTTTTCAGGAACACCGCCGAGGAAGCGAGCCACGGCTTCTCCCGAGCCACGACGGCCACACCATGCATCCCAGCCGCCTCGGCGTCGGCCACACAGGCCTCGATCATCTGCTGGCCAAAACCCCTGTGCTGGTTCTGCGTGTAGTGGGTCCAGATGCAGTGAATGAACAGGTATCCGCGCGCATCCACTCCGCGCCAGGCATACTCGCCAGGAAGGTACTCAATGTACCCGACCTGCCGTTGATCCGCGGTCAGCAGCACCTTGGCACGCAGACCCTTCTTCAGGTACGTCTTGAGCCAACGGTTCTTATCGCAGCGCCCCGGGTGTTCGGGATTCTTGACGCCACAGCACGGCAAGGACTCGAGGTTCGCCGCATCGAGATCAACAAGGGTCGGGGGTTTGGCCATGGCAACTCCTCACGGCGGGTTCAGTGTAGCACCACCCCGAGCCGCGGGCGCCACTATTCCCCGATGATTTTCACCAACACCCGCTTCCGCCGCCGCCCGTCAAACTCGCCGTAGAAGATCTGCTCCCACGGCCCGAAATCCAGGCGGCCCTCCGTGATCGCCACTACTACTTCGCGCCCCATCACCTGCCGCTTCATGTGCGCGTCGGCATTGTCTTCCCCGGTCCGGTTGTGGTGATAGCCCCGCACCGGCTCGTGCGGCGCCAGTTTCTCCAACCAGACCTCGTAGTCATGATGCAGGCCGCTCTCGTCATCATTGATGAAGACGCTGGCCGTAATGTGCATGGCATTCACCAGGCACAAACCCTCACGGACCCCACTTTCGCCCAGGCAGTGCTCAATCTCCGGCGTGATGTTCACAAACCCGCGGCGCGCGGACACTTCGAACCACAGTTCCTTGCGGTAGCTTTTCATCCTGACGCTATTTTAGTCGGTCCGCCTCCGGCGCTTGCGCCACAGCCATGGCGGATCCGGATCCTCGTCCACCCACAAGCCCAAGCGGGCCTCGCGCGCGCGTTCCTCCCCATCGGCCAACACCCGATCCCGAGGTGCGTAGCGGCGATACCACCAGGCGTAGCCCTCCTTCACAAGCTGCCGGTTCAGATTCCGACCGTCCGGCAGGATCACCTGGGCCAGCACACGCCCAAACCGGTCCCGTGACTTCTCCGCTCGCACAGTCACAGTCCGGCCAAATGCCAACTCGGCCGTCCGTTCCCGCGCCTTGTGCCCAAACGGCTGGCCCAGTTCCGGGCAATCGATCCCGTCCAGACGCACGTGCGCCTGCTTCCCGGCCAACATGATGGTGATTGTGTCGCCGTCCTGGATCCCGACCACCTTCCCGGTCCAGGTCTCTCCGTCCGCCGAGGCAACAACGGCCAGCAGAACAAGGGCGAGCCCGCGCAGCACGCCCCCATTCTATCGTCCAGCCCGGACTTTCGTGACGACCTCACTCAAGACCGGCAGTTGTGTTCCGGCTGTCTTCATTGAGCCTCCTCAACTCACCGGCAACTCGGTGCGCCGACTACAATCTCAGGACGGCCAATCCACTCATTTGGTTGGGTCTTTCCGGAGGACGCCGGGCCGGCCCGGTGGAGGCTAGGCTCCGTACTTCTCGAAGAAGTGGGCCACGGTGCGGATGCCCAGATAGAAGTTCTCGACCCGGAACTTCTCGTTGGGCGAATGGAGTCCGTCGTCCGGCAAACCCAGGCCCATCATCACGGTGGGAATACCCAAATGGTGCGCGAAGTCGCCAACGATGGGCACCGAGCCGCCGGAGCGAATGAAGACGCACTCGGAATTCAGAATGTCCTTGAACGCTTCCGCCGCTTCGTGGATAGCGGGATGCTCGGGGTTGACGATCACCGCGGGCCCTCCACTGAGCTTGCGGACCTTGGTCTGAATGCCGGCCGGCGTGTTGTCCGCCACCCACTTCTCAAAGGCCGCGTACATCTGGTCGGGGTCCTGGTTGGGCACCATGCGCATACTCACCTTGGCGGTGGCGGCGGCTGGGATCACTGTTTTGGCACCGGCTCCGGTGAAGCCGCCTGCGATGCCGTGGACCTCCAAAGTCGGGCGGGACCAGACCCGCTCCAGCACCATGCGGCCGGGTTCCCCGGTCAGGCGTGTGGACCCGACCTCCTTTGCCAGGAAGTCCTCTTCAGAGAACGGCAGCGATTTCCAACTGGCGATTTCAGCAGCGGCGGGTTCCGCCACCTGGTCGTAGAAGCCGGGAATCTGGATGCGGCCATCGGCGTCCTTGGCTTTGGCGAGCAACTCAATGAGGCCGTAGACAGCGTTGGGCGCGGCTCCGCCATATAGCCCCGAGTGCAGATCCCGCATCGGCCCGGTCGCCTCGACTTCCATGTAAATGAGGCCGCGCAAGCCGATGCAAAGCGTAGGAATACCCTCGGCATAGAGGGCCGTGTCGGAGACCAGGGCCACATCGGCCTTCAGCTTGGTGGGATTGGCGGCGACGTACTTGGTGATGGCCGCGCCACCCACCTCTTCCTCGCCCTCGATGAGGAATTTCACGTTGAGAGGCAACTGCCCGTACACGGCAAAGAGCGCTTCGATCGCCTTGACGTGCATGTACATCTGACCTTTGTCGTCGGCCGAGCCGCGGGCATAGAGGTTGCCGTCGCGCACGGTGGGTTCGAACGGCGGCGTCTTCCACAGCTCCAGCGGATCCGGCGGCTGGACGTCATAGTGGCCGTAGCAAAGCACCGTGGGCTTGCCGGGCGCGTGCAGCCAATCGGCATAGACCAGCGGGTGGCCCTCAGTGGAAATCACCTCGATGTTCTCGAGCCCTGCGGTCTTCAGGCTGGAGGCCACGAACGCAGCGGCGGCAGCCACATCGGCGGTGTGTTCCGGCGAAGTGGAAATGGAAGGGATGCGAAGGAACTCGCACAGTTCCTCAAGGAAGCGGCCAGAGTTGGCGCTGACGAAGGAGTCGATAGCCTGAGACATGAATTTCCCCAGCGGACCCCTACATTATGGCCTGAAGAGCAGTCGCGCCGGCGCCAACGGCCGGCGAGCTAGATACCCGCATACCACGAGTAGCCCGCCTCCGGCGCGGCAGAGCCCAGACCTTTGCCGAAGCCCTTCAGGGAATCGGTGATCGTCAGCCGGTTGATGTACTTCACGCTCTTGTAGCCGAGTTGGCGGGGGACGCGCATCCGGAGCGGCCCGCCAAAGCCGACCGGCAGATCGCCATCGTTCATCGCCCAGGTGAGGATCGTCTGGGGATGCAGCGCATCGGCCATGTCGATGCTGTCCCACCACTCGCCGTCGAAGCAGAAGTAGACGACATAGCGGGCTTCGGGCCGGATGCCGCACGCGTTCAGGATCGCTCCCAGAGGCGTTCCAATCCATTCGGCGATATAGGACCACCCCTCCTCGCACACCACTTCAGTGATCTGGCGGCCAACAGGCAATGCCTTGAGGTCGGACAGCGACAACGACGTGGGCCGTGTGACCAGACCGTCGACGGACAGCCGCCAATCGGCGAACCCGCCGGCCTGCAGGCGCCCGAAGGCTTCACCAAGAGGCGCCACCGGATTGGCAAAGGGCGGCTTGGAGATCTGAGAGCGAGAGAACTCGCGGGCGAAAGAATGAGCGGTCAGGAGCCTCTGCGCCGCGTAGGTGAGAGTTGCCCCTGGACCGTAAAGCCCTCCGCTATCCGGCGGGACGAGCCCGTAGCGTTGCGCGAGCCTGGAGGCCGCGGCGAGTCCGGTGACGCCCGCCGCCGCGGCCAGGCCAGTGGTGACCAGCTTACGGCGGGACGGTCTGTTCATGGGCGCTCCTTGGGCTGCGGGACGAATCCGGTGGTCATGGCGCGCATCCGGCCGCCGAAGCCGGACACAGCGACCATCACGACGTGCACGAGGAGAAAGAGGAGGAGAGCGGAAGACACAAAAAAGTGGAGAGTGCGCGCCGACTGGCGCCCGCCCAGCCAATCCACAGCCGCCGGAACGGCGGAATTGAATGCGGGAGAAAGGGCCAGTCCTGTCCAGATGACCAGGGGGAACAGGACGAAAATGACAACCAGATAGGTGACTCGCTGCAGGACGTTGTAGGAACGGATGTCCCCGTCCGTCAAGGGCTTCCGGCGCAGATGCGCGGCGATGACGTTGCGGAAGGCCGGCCAGCTCCGCTCGGCCGGGGCCGGCAGCAGGTTGCTCCGGAAGTGGCGGGTCCACAGGCCCGCGAGGACGTAGACGAGTCCCGTAAGAACGACGGCCCAGGCCGCCTGGAAGTGCAAGTAGCGGCTCCAGCCGTTCTGGTCAGGCAGAACGTAGCCATAGCCGGTCGGGACGCTCGCCCGCGACGCGGGGATGGGGATCTGAAAGAGGGGAGGGGTGAGCGAGTGACCGGTCTCGCCCCAATAGAAGCGCGGGTGAGAGATCAGGATCTCAACACCGCTGACCAGCAGAGCAAAGAAAGCAAAGACGGTAATCCAGTGGGTCACACGGACGAGCGTGGTGTGGCGGGCTGGCCCCAGGGCTCCGAGCTTGACGGCGTCGGACATTTCGGAAGAATAGCATGGGTCCGGCCTGGAACCGAGAGGTCTTTGCGCGCGGTGGAGCATGGAAGTTGGCGACGCGAATGTCGGGACCCGTCGACTGTCCGGCCGCCCAGAACTGCGCTTCCGCGCTCCACCACTACCACCGGTGCAAGGCAATCACCGGAGGAGCCGCGCCGGAACTGCCTCGGAAGTTCCGGTCGAGTTCGTCAACCGTACGCTCACCCCGCGCAGGTGCGCCGGGTCGTACTCGGCATTCAGCGGCAGGGTCAGATGAAACTGTCCGCCATTGGCGCGGCCGTCGTCGCTGTCATACCACTGGGTGAGCAGCTCCTGCAGGTCGATGGTGACGGTCCGCGGCTCGGCGCCCTCCCCGTCGCTGTCGAGGGTGATGGCGAGCGTGGCCGAGACCAGGTCGCGCGGCGTCGAGTAGCCCGTCACATCAATCCAAGCGAAACCTTCCGGCCCGCGCCGTAGGCGCACGGTGCTCGGCACGGGCTCGCGGCGGGCGATGGTGAACGACGCCGTGGGTGGCTCCTCGGGAAGGGCCGAACCCGGGCCGAGCTTCAGCCCGGTCATCCGGACGGCCAGTGTGCCGGCAACCGTCCCGGCCTGGAGCCAGCCGTTCTGTTCCACTACGGCCGAGGTCGAGCCCGCCGGGATCGTGAAGGTCGTCTTCCGCCCGCCGGAGAGGAACTGCGTGGTGGGGTCGATGTAGTCGTCAGCAGCGGCGGCAGCATCGGGATAGAACGAGATCTCCAAGGTGCCGGCCAGGTCGACCGGTGTGGGTTCGTTCAGCGTGAGCAGCGTCCAGATGGGCTGCGCCGGATCGGTCACCGTGGCCTCTCCGGTGAAGGAGAGCACCGGATGAACCGTCGGCACCACGGCAAAGAGCAGCGCGCCACTGGGAGCGTAACCAGGCGCGGTGACCGTAATGGCGGCGGTGCCCGCGGCCTGGAGCCGGGCCTCCGGGATTGTGGCGCGCACCTCGGTCGGGCTGACGTACGAGGTAGGCAACGCCTCTCCATTCCAGAGGACGGTGGCCGTTGTGGGAAAGCCAGAGCCGCTGACAGTAAGGACTACCGCCGAACCGCCGGCTGGAGCCTGCAACGGCTGCAGCGCGGTGAGGTCAGCCTGCGCCGCCACCTGGAAGCGCGCGGCCGATGAGGTCACACCGCCAGCCACAACCGTGATCTGTCCTGTTCCCGGCTGGGCCAGCAGGGTCGCCGGGAGGACCGCGGCGAGGTGGCGCGAATCCAGGTAGGTGGTGGTGACAGGTTCGTTGTTCCAAGACACCAAAGCCTCCGGCTCAAAGCCCGAGCCCACTATGGCCAGCGTGATATCGGGCGACCCGGCCGGAGCGGCATCCGGAGAGAGTCCCGAGATGACCGGATTCGCCATGATCTGGATGCCGATAGCGTTCGAGGTGTCGGAGCCGGTGGCGACCGTTACGCGGCCCGAGCCGGAGTGCGCTACCAGCGAGTCCGGTACGTGCGCCACCAGCCGAGTGGCGCTGACGTAGGTGGTGGCCAGTGCGGATCCGTTCCACTGGACGGCGTGGGTGGGCGCGAAGCGCCGGCCGTTGACGCCAAGGTCAAATGCCGGACTGCCGGCGGTGATGACACTGCGGTCGAGGAAGGTGATCGCCGGAGCAGCGCTTCGCACAGTGAAGGTGAGGGTGTTGGTCAGCACACCGCTTTGCCGGACGGCAATGGCGGCGGTGCCGGCCGTGGCGATGTTCGCCGCCGGCACCTGAGCTGTCAACACGTTGGGGGACACATAGGTGGTCGGCAGGACACCGCCATTCCAGGTGACGACTGCATTCGAGGAGAAGTTCGAGCCCGAAGCCCGCAGGCTGAAGCCAGGGCCCCCGGCGTCGGCTTCGGCCGGGCTCAGCGAGCTGAGCGAGCTCAGCGCAACGGCGGTGGAGATCGTGAAGGTCAGCGGAATCGAAACCTGCGTGCCAAGCGCGACCGTGACCTGGGCCGTGCCGGGCGACGCCAGGAGATACGCAGGGACCGTCGCCGTCAGGTTCGAGCTGGACACGTACACGGTGGTCAGCGGGGTGCCGTTCCAACGGACGGCGGACCCGGTGACGAAGCCGCCTCCGGCGACCGTCAACGTGAACGACGGACTGCCCACCGTAGCGGAGGAGGGCGCCAGGCCGGTCAACGTGAGCCCATCTCCGGCGCTGCCGGTGATCGTAAACGGGAAGGCGCCGGAAGTGCCGGTCGATGTCCGCACCGCCACCTGGGCCGTCCCGCTGGCGGCAACCTGCGCCGCTGACACCTGTGCGTTCAGTTGTCCAGCGCTGACCCACGTTGTCGGCAAAGCCATGCCATTCCAGATCACGACATGGTCGGCGCTGAAAGTCAGACCATGAACGGCGAGGACAAACGCCGGGCTGCCCGCCGCCACAGTGCCCGGACTGAGATACGAGATCGTCGGCTGCGAGGAGATGAGGTTCTGCACCCAGACGGTCGTCGAGCTCAGGGCCATGCCGCCCGGGTAGGCCGCGCGGATAGTGACTATCCCGGGAGACACCGTCAGCGAGTTCGGCACGGAGGCAGTGAGCTGCGTGGTGCTGACATAGGTCGTTGACAACGCGACATCGTTCCAAAGCACCCAGAACCCGGGCCGGAAGTTCGCCCCGGTGACGGTGATCGTTACGCCGGTAGTGCCCACCGGCACCATACTCGGCGCGACGCCCGTGACCATGGGGTCTGTGGGCACAACGGCAACCAGGAAGCCGGAGCCGGGCGACGTATCGTAGCCCACTCGGACGCTGATCGTCGCATCGGAAGCGCTGGCGACAAGACTGGCCGGTACTGCCGCCGTCAGACGGGTGGCGCTGACGCGAGTGGTGGCAAGTGGGGTTTCATTCCACATCACCTGGGCGCCTTCCGTCCAGCCCTGCATGTCGAGGGTCAGGGTGAAGGAGGCCGCGCCGGGCGACACATGGGCCGGACTCAGCGACAGGATCCTCAGGTCGTTGTTGATCCGGAACGCCAGACGGTTGCTTTGGTAGCTCGGTTTGTTGACAAAGAGATAGATCCCGCCGGAACGCCCCA
This sequence comes from uncultured Paludibaculum sp., assembly GCF_963665245.1. Classification (NCBI taxonomy): domain Bacteria; kingdom Pseudomonadati; phylum Acidobacteriota; class Terriglobia; order Bryobacterales; family Bryobacteraceae; genus Paludibaculum; species uncultured Paludibaculum sp. Next base: position 3,442,125 of record NZ_OY762269.1, on the reverse strand, counting down.
GCAGGCTGGCTGGAAGAGTGGCAGCCAGTTCCGTAGCCGAGACGAACCGCGTGTCCAGCGGGCCGCCGGTGTACTCCAATGAGTTGAACCATTGGGCCTTCGAGTCACTGGTGAACCCCGTTCCGGCGAAGGTTACGGAGATCGGCGCGGGGCCGCTGCTCGGGATGCTGTACGACGAAGGCGATAGCGAAAGCAACGTCAGGTCTGTACGGGCGCTGAACGAAACGGAGTCCGACCGGACCGGAAAAGAAGCCACCCAGAAGCTGGTGTTGCCGGCCTCCGTCATCGCCTCAGCCGGGATTGTGGCCGTCAGACGGGTGGAGCTGACGACCGTCGTCGGCAGGACGTGCTCGGAACCATTGGACGGGTACCTCATCACGACGACAGTGACAGGACCAAACCCCTTACCATCGACGGTCAACAAGGTGGCTGGCGATCCGACCGTTACATACTCCGGCGTGTGCGAGGTGATCACTGGGAGCACCTGGTACGGGTAGCCGCTGTAACCGGTGCAGGCCTGTTGCGACACCGCCAGGTTCACCTCACGGGCCAACTCGGACAGACTGGCCGGCACCAGGGCGGTGATCGTCGTGGCGTTGACGTATGTCGAGCTCAGCGGCGTGGCGCCCCAGCAGAGGAACATACCGGGCTCGAAGCCAACGCCGGTCACCGTCATCGTAAAATCGGGCCCTCCGGCATTGACCTTCGCCGGGCTGAAGCCGCTCGCGCCGAAGGCGGAGCGGACCGGAGAAGAGACGGATGCCGCCAGACTTTCCGGGGCGCCAGCGCCACTCTGCACGAAGGGATAGTTCGCGTGAAGGATCCCGTTCAGGTAAATGCGTAGCGTGCCCCGCCGGGCCTCCGGCATTGGATTCGCGGCAAGTGCCACCGGAATGGTTTCAGACCGTTCAGTATTGCCGCCGGCGGCCGGCCCCGTGAGAGTGGCCCACTCCGTTTCGCTTGAAACAGCCCAGAAACAGCCGGACTCGGACGAGAACCGCAGTAGAAGTTGGGCCGTGCCACCTTCGGCAGCCATGGCGCCGGAGAGCGAGGCGCTCTCGATCCGGCATTGCGGGGCGCCGTAGGCCGCGGCCGAGAGGGCAAACAGCAGCAGGGCGAAATTGCGGTGGGAAGAGAGCATGATGACAATTCCTCGCTAAGCGATCCGGAAGGAGCGAGCGGCCTATTGGACCTGAACGGCCGGAACCGGGTACACGCGCGGCTGGTCCAGACGGCCCGAGAGGATCCACGCGGGCTGGCCTTCCCCGGCGGAGAAGACGAAGGTGTCCGCATCAGCCAGCGGAGTCAGGCGGGTGGCGGTGACTGCGGTGTCGAGCGGAGTCAGCGTGCCCGCTTCCAAGGCGAGGTGCCAGATCCGGCCGCGCACCAGCAACAGCACGGCGGTGCCGTCCGCGCCAGGCTGCATCGCCGCGACCGGCTCGGCCCCTTCCAGCGCGGCGATCACCCGCGACTCGGGCGTATGAAGAACGATCTCGGCGCCGGCCGTGACGAAGTGCGTGGAACCGGGTAGGAACGTGGCGGCTGAGAGCGGCTCTGGCAGAGACGTCGGCTCCTCGTCCCGCCGCAGCAGTGCGGAGCCGGAGTCGCCCGCGGCCAGGAGGGCCGAGGCGTCGTCGCTCACGGCAAGCCAGCCCGGAGGGGGAGCTGTGAACTCTCCGGCGACAGCCGGTTCAGTGGGCCACCCAGTGATCGTCCGGATCACCCCGTCCGCTTCACAATAGACCGCCACGGCGGAACCGGTGGGACTGAAGGCGACCGGGCCCGCGCAGTTAGCCGTGCGTTCGACCGGAATCACGGGCAGGTGCCCCTCCTCATCCGGGGACGGCAGACCGTTGCTGGTGGGCAGCGCCGCCAGGCCCGTCTCCAGCACCGCGACGGCGTACCCGTTGCCGGGAGCGAACAGAACCCGGAGAACCGCCGGCGGCAAAGTGACTTCCGCGGCGAAACGCGCGGCCCCTGGCAGGCCGGTCAAAGTCCGGATCGTAGCGCCCGAGGCCGCCGGGAGATAGCCGAGAAGTGGAGCCCTCACCGTAACCGCCGCGGCGGAATCTACATTGGAAGAAGTACGGTCTTGTGCGTGACCGGGTACACAGAGGAGAACGCAAGAACAGACAAACAACGACCGCAAAATATACGCTCCAAGGCGAAAGGCGGCGCGAGACACGAAAAATCACCATGACGCGAGGCCGGACGGAAGAATGGCGAATTTGCGCGCACTGATCCTTTCGCCGTTAATCCTATCACACGATCGGAGCAACGGAGACGGACGAAGCTGCGGTGATTTACGCGGAAGCGAACGGAAAGATGCGTAATTCTGGCCGGCCATCCGCCTGGAACTCCAGCACTTGGCGGAACGGGGTGAGGCTGCGAGGGAAGCTCTCCCAGCCTGACCCATCCCAGTCTAAATTGATGAAATAGGCCCCAATACTGGGTGCAATCACGCAGGCGTCCACTGTCGTGGCCGGCACGCAGGCGGCCTCGCTGCCAATTGCCCTGCTTCTTGGCCAATCGAAGGCTCCGGAACATCCATTTGCCAACATTGACTGCGCCAGATCGCTCAATCCATACAAAATACGACAAAATACTTACCCAAAAGGCGCTCAGCACTCCCTGGAGATTTTGAAACAGACTACGGACGACGTTGTACCATCGCGTCGTTTCCTGAGGACCACCGGCGCCGAGAACTTGTCTCTCCTCGGAGACGACCCGGTCAGGCGCCGGCCCCGCCCCCAGCCAGCATCCCATCTCTGGCCTCGCAGTGGGTCCGCGACACCTTTCAGTCCACGCCGGACCCCGCCCAAACCGCAGGCCTCGACACCCCCGCCCGCCGGGTCCTCCTCATCTACCGGCAGGAGACGACGGAGACGGTGCTGATCCTCCGCGCGATTTTTCGGCTGCCGCTGCGCACGCCGCATGCGAACAGCCCGGTCTTCCTGGCGACCTATCTGGAGCGGCTGGATGCCCGCACGCCGCACCCGCAACTGCTGCTGGACAAGCTGCACCTGAAGCGGCCTAAGCAAGCCGCGCCACGGATCACGGCACCCCAGCCGCTCCGCCTCTCTCCGCCTCATCCCGCCTCTTGACAATCCTCCGAACTTCGTAAATACTACGACTGCTACCCTAGCGATCGTAGTATGAAACCGCCCAACACCGCGCAAACAGCCATCGATCTGCTCGTCCTTACCATCCTCAGCCGTCGCGGACCCCTCCACGGCTACGGCATCGCCAACGCCATCCAGGAGCTCTCCGCCGAGGCCCTCAAGGTCGAGGAAGGCTCGCTCTACCCCGCCCTCCATCGCATGGAAGAGGAAGGCTGGATCTCCGCCGAATGGCAGATCACCGCCAACAAGCGCCGTGCCCGCCTCTACACCATCGCCAGCGCCGGACTGCGCCAACTCCAGTCCGAACGCGAACGCTGGAACGACTTCCGCACCGGCGTCACCCGCGTCCTCCGCCTCGCCTGACAAGTCCCCGGAAAGGAGCAGCAGCCATGTCGTGGATTTCGAAACTCCGGAACGCCCTCTTCGCCCGGCGCCTCGACGACGACCTAGCGGCCGAATACGAAGACCACCTCGAACGCCGCACCGCCGAGTGGGAAGCCAAGGGACTCTCCCCCGCCGACGCCCGCATCCGCGCGCTCGCCGCCTTTGGACCCACGCTCGCCTTCCGCGAACAAAGCCGCGACCTCCGCGTCAACGTCTTCCTCGAGTCCTTCCTCCAGGACACCTTCCAGACCGCGCGCACCCTCGTCCGCCAGCCGCTCTTCTCTCTCACCATCGTCCTCTCCCTCGGCCTCGCCATCGGCGCCATCACAGCGATCTACTCCATCATGAATGCGGCCATGTTCCGTGCTCTGCCTGTGGCGCACCCCGAATCCCTGGTCACCCTCGACACCCCTTCTCCGGACCTCTCCACGCCCGGCTCCGCCGAAGGCAACGCCTTCAGCTACCCCCTCTTCTCCGAACTCCGCCAGGCAGCCGGCGCCCGCGCCCGCCTGATGCTCTTCGACGCGCCTACCCGCACCGACGTCCAGTTCGGCGACACCAACGCCCCCCGCGAGTTCGCCTCCGTCCAGAACGTCACCGAGAACATGTTCGAGACCCTCGGCATCGGCGCGGCCCGCGGCCAGGTCCTCTCCAGCGGCCAGGAGAACCTCGCTTCTCCGCAGTACGTCTGCGTCCTCAGCCACGATCTCTGGCTGCGCCGCTTCGGCGCCGATCCGGCCATCGTCGGCCGGCCCGTCATCATCGACGAGCGCCCCTTCACTGTGCTTGGCGTCGCCGCCTCCGGCTTCACCGGTGTCGAAACCGGTCGCTTCGTCGACATCTGGCTGCCCATCACCACCGCCTCCCGCGGCATGCTCACCAACCACGGAGCCCGGGTCTTCCACCTCCTCGCCCGCCTCGCCGCCGGCGTCAGCCCCGCCAGCCTCCAGGACAGCCTCCAACCGGCCTTCCTCCGCGAACAGACCGAACGGCTCGCCGCCGGCTCCGCCCTGCCCCCAGGCTTGGCCGAACGGATCCGGCAAACCCGCCTCGCCGTGAACCCCGCGCCCGGCGGCTTCTCGGTCTTCCGCCATCAGTACGCCCGGCCGCTCGCCGTCCTGCTCGCCGTGGCCCTCTGCGTCCTGCTCATCGCCTGCATCAACGTCGCCGGACTCCTCTCGTCCCGCTACGCCGCGCGCTCCGGCGAAATCGCCCTGCGCCTCTCTCTGGGAGCCTCGCGCACCCGCCTCACCCGCCGCCTGCTCACCGAAGCGTGCCTGCCAGTCACCATCGCCATCGTCTTCGGTGCGGCCTTCGCCCGTTTCGCCGCGCCCTTCCTGCTCGCCCTCGCCTCTACCCACGGCCGCCCGCTGCAGTTGGATCTCTCACACGACACGCCCATCCTCGCCGCCTGCGCGGCCATCGCCGGAGTAGTGGCCCTGCTCTGCGCTCTGTTGCCCGCCCTCCACTCCGCCCGCACCGGACCCGTGTTGGCCCTGCGCCGCGCCGGCGGCCAGACCGGCACCCGCCTCGGCCGCCTCTTCCTCGGCGCCCAGGTCGCCTTCGCCTTCGCTGTCCTGGTCTGCGGCACCGGTTTCCTCACCAGCTTTCGCAATCTCACCTCCGTCGATCTCGGCTTCGACCCGCGCGGTGTCACCGTCATCGGCATGGTCAACAACGGCTTCCACGGAACCCCCACACGCGATATCCAGATGGCGCTGGCCAATCAGGTCCGCGACCGCGTCGCCGCCTCCGCCGGAGTCTCCAACGCCGCCCTCGCCTGGTGGGCCGCCTTCTCCGACGCCCGTCGCGCCCAGCGCATCGCCCTGCCCGGCCGCCACGTCGGCGAAACCGAGGAGACCTTCTACCGGGTATCCGAAGGCTTCTTCGAAACCCTCCACATCCCCCTGCTCGACGGCCGCGCCCTCGCCATCCACGACACCGACGACGAGCCCGTCCCCTCCGTCGTCAATCGCGCCTTTGCCCACAAATACTTCGGCGGCACCCACGTCGTCGGCCGCGAGTTCCTCCGCGACGACGGCGTCCGCCACCTCATCGTCGGCCTTGCCGCCGACGCCCACTTCAGCGACACCCACGGCGGGCCCGAGCCCATCGTCTACATGCCGATGAAGCCCCCGCGTACCTTCACGCTCTACGTCCGCTCCAACCTCGATGCCGTCTCCGCCGGACAACTCGTCGCCCGCGAAGCCGCCGCCCTCGGCTCCGGACTGCACGCCACCGACGTCGTCCCCCTCGACCTGCTCGTCGACCGCACCATGGTCCGCGAGAAGCTCCTCGCCGTCGTCGGAGTCGCCTTCGCCGCCATGGGCCTGGTCGTGACCATGGTTGGCATCTTCGGCCTGTTGAGCTACTCGGTCTCGCAGCGTAGGAAGGAGATCGGGCTCCGCGCCGCTCTCGGCGCAACCCGCGGCCGCCTCTGCTGGTTCGCCTCGCGCGAAGTCTCCACACCCGTCTCCGCCGGGCTCCTGCTCGGACTCGCTGGCGCCCTCGCCGCCCTCCGCTACGCCCGCTCCCTCCTGGTCGGCGTCGGCAGTCACGACCCCACCGTCATCGCTGCCGGGCTCGCCGCGTTCCTCACTGGGGCCCTGCTCGCCGGGCTCCTCCCCGTCTGGCACGCCGCCACCGTCGACCCGGCCGAAACCCTGCGCCAGGACTGAGCGAAACGTCCCCCAACCGAAACGGCCCCAACCCACTCCAGAAGCGGACAGAAGGAACTGTCCGTGGGGCATTCCTCCAGGATTGCGACCGGCTGCCAAGCCGATCTTCTTCTCCGCCGGGGCGCCCGGCGCCTGCCCCCTTTCAGCCCCGGAGCGGACCCAGGCGTGTGCGTGTAGCTCCTGAGGCGGCACGCTGTCTTCGCCTTGGACAACGGTCGGACTAACGGTGCCCGATGACGGCTTTCACGCGTTCGGCCAAACGGTCGAAACCGCAGCGCACATCAGCCGCCTGGGCGGCGAGCCAGATGCGCGCGTCTTGCTCGCGGTCAAGCGCGCGCAGGCTCGGCAGACCGGTCAAACGTGCGGCTCCAATCCGGCCAACAAGGCGCGCAGAGGATTGGGATGCGAAGCTTATCCAAGCACACGCCCCACAACCGCTAACAACTGCTCTGGCTTGAACGGTTTGACGATCCACCCGGTTGCCCCGGCCGATTTCGCCTCCTGCTTCTTCGTCACCTGCGATTCCGTGGTTAACACAAGGATCGGGACGAATTTATGTTTGGAGTTCGTGCGAATCTGTCTGATCAGCTCAATCCCGTCCATTCTGGGCATATTGAGATCAGTAATGACGAGGTGGATATCTCCGGTCAACTTGGAGAGAGCGTCACACCCATCAACCGCTTCGGCAACGTCATAGGCCGCCGTACGCAAGGTAAAGCCCACCATCTGGCGGACGCTCGCCGAATCATCAACAGTTAGTATCACTTTGCTCATGTTTTCTCCCGAAGCTCCAGTTTGGACCTGGCATGGATGCTCGCGTCAGCAGCAGTCATAGGAACAACCATCCTCAACTAAAACAACTCCACTCCATCGCCCAAATCGCCCGGCGGCGCCGTGGCGGCACGGCGGTTCATCTCTTCGTTCGAAGGTGCCGGAAAGACCGTAGCCGTGGCTCTCTCGTGAACCTCGCGTTCGGCCAGCATGGTGTACTGTGCCGCGAGATGCTCCAGTCCTCTAGCTGCATGAACGGCGTCAATGTCGGAGGCGGCTGTGATCCTCTGCAGCGTTCCGCAAGTGCGGTCCAGCGTTTCAGCCACCAGGTCGCCGACCGCGAAACCTTCCGAGGCGGATCGAACGTCGGAATATAACGTGGCGGAAACTGCACCAATCCGCTTGCTGTAAGCCACGCTTCGCTCGCTCGATGCATGCAACTCGTCCACCCGGGCCTTCAGTTCATCGACGATCGAAGCGTTGGCTGACGGTTCAGACGCGGCCGGTCCGTCGTTCGACCCGAGCACTATGGACATGACTGCGGATCTCAGATTGGCGAGCGAGTCTTCCGTCTCGCCCGAACGCTTCTCGGCATTTAGGTAGAGTGTCTGCATGGAGCCGGCCACCACGCTAAGTGGCTCTCCTGCCGGACCCAAATGGACGGCCTCGATGGTCGCATTAATCGCCAACCGATTGATCCGCCGCCAAATTACCCGAAGGTCGTCAAGGCATCCTTGCAAGCCGGAGATTGTATGCCGCAACTCTGCCTGGGTGCGGACCGTGTCGTCATTGGCTACGCAGCAACTCGCGATCGCGCTGAGAACACCAGCGAAAGCGCGTTCCATCTTTGGAAAGAAGGAACTCTGTTGGTCCTCCGTCACTAGGCCCAGCAGAGTCCTCGTCTCCGCTACCATTTTGTGACCGAGTGCGGCGACCTGCTTCAGTTCTCTATTGACCCGCTGGACTGACGACTCAAACGTCTTTGCGGCGCCAAGCAACTGCTGACGCTGCAAGTCCACAACGGCCACAACCTCCGGCAAAGGACACGCTGTCGGTACGCTATGACGGGCATCATTGAGGAGATCTTCCAACGACTCGATGACGTGCTCAACTTGCTGACGCGTAATGTCATGGAACTGGAGTGCTTCCACCAAGCCATTGATCGTCTCGGAAAGGGCCGTGAACTCGTCAGCCAACCGTAAGGACGTTGCACTCGCCTCTTGCTGCCGCAGACGAAAGGCCCCCAATACCTCCTCAATCGCACCAACCAAGGAAGGGATCGCCGCTAGCTGCTGGCTATCCCCCTCAGAGATGTGTTGAATAGCCCGCCCGATGTAGCATTCCAGCTCGGCGGCCTCGCCCAACGCGTGCTCCACACATTTCCGTATGCTCTCGCTGTAGGATCGAACCTCATCGGCGAAATGGCCCAAGCCCAAATGAGAACCGCCGATCCGAGCCGTCTCGATGCGTCCCAAGGTGGCGACCACCTGAAAAGACAGGACGATCTCGTCGAATCGGGAGAAGCATTGGTGCATCTTGTCGGCGCTGAGGCGAATGCTGTCCAATGTGCGAGCAGTTTCCTCGACGCACCCTTTCATTTCGATAGAGCGCGAGAGAACGGTCGACAGTGCACCGCAGAGGCGCTCTCCTGCGTCTCCTGCGATGCAGGTAGCGAGTTCACTGATATCCGCCCGGATACCGCGCGCCGAGGAGAGGAAACCCATCAACTTTCCCCCGACAGCCAGGAAGTCAGCCTCCGTCACGCGGTTTATGCCTCGAAGGTCCTCTACCACCTCGGTGAGGTCCAGAATCCACTGAGGTGCAGCCGAGTCAATACCCAGAGCGACCTCGGAACGGTGAACCACCTGGCTCATACCGCCCGTCGTTTGGCGCGATGATGGTTCTTGTACCAGAGGTGAGAACACTTCCGCGCCTATCTCCCCTGACATAGCCGTACGGCTTCCGGCGCGATGTTTCCGAGAGGAACGACCCGGTCGACGCCACCGAGCTTAATCGCTTCGGCGGGCATTCCGAAAACCACGCAAGTGTTTTCATCCTGGGCGATATTGAAAGCACCAGCCTGCTTCATTTCCAACATCCCTTTGGCACCGTCGTCTCCCATCCCGGTCATAATCACGCCGACGACATTCTTTCCGCCGTAACGCGCCGCGGACCGGAACAGAACATCGACGGACGGCCGGTGCCGGCTGACCAGAGGCCCGTCGCGAAGTTCGACAAAGTACCGGGCGCCACTACGTTTGAGCAGCACATGCCTGTTCCCAGGTGCGATCAGGGCCTGCCCCCGAATGACCGAATCGTTATCGGCTGCTTCCCTTACAGAGATCCGGCACATCCCGTCCAGACGCTGTGCGAATCTGGCAGTGAATTCCTCCGGCATGTGCTGGACAATGACAATCCCCGGAGCATCCAGCGGCATCGCCTCGAGGAACTCGCGAAGAGCCTCGGTTCCGCCGGTCGACGCACCCACCACCACTACTTTTTCCGTGGTTTGAATCATGGCCGCCGAGGCGGGTTTCGCCAGAACGGCGTCTGCCGTCAGCTTCGGCTCCACTTTGACACTGCTTGCGGGGCGATGTCTGGCCAATCGCACGTGGGCAGCCGCCTTCACGATGTCGCATATCTTCACTCGTGATTCTTCGAAAAACTCCTTCGTGCCCAGCTTCGGCTTCGTGATAACCTCGACCGCGCCTTTTGCTAGTGCCGCCAGCGCGACATCGGAACCCGCCTCGGTGAGAGTGGAACAGATGACCACCGGGATGGGGTGCTGGCCCATGAGCTTCTCCAGAAAGGTGAGGCCGTCCATTCGCGGCATCTCAATGTCCAACGTAATGACATCGGGCTGTTGAGCTCTAATCCGCTCGACCGCTACGTAAGGATCACCTGCGACCGCGATCACCTGGATTGCTGGATCTGTTTCGAGGATCTCTTTCAATGTCTGTCTGACGAAAGCGGAATCGTCCACGATCAGCACGCGAACTGTTCTATTGAATGCCATATCACTAGACCGGTTTCCGAAACACCGCGGTTTGCACGCAGCTGAGATCAGTGTTAAGACCTGCCAGCGACTCCGAATGACCCACAAAGAGATACCCCCCAGGGACGAGATTCCGGCATATTCTGTTGATCACGGCTTCCTGAGTGGGTTTGTCGAAGTAGATCAGGACGTTGCGGAAGAAGACGACATCGAACATATCCAGGATGCTGTAATCCTCTTCCATGAAGTTCAGACGGTGGAACGCCACCTTTCGGCGCAGGTCCGGGGCGACTCGCACCAACCCTTGAGCCTGCCCCCGCCCTTGCCGAAGATATCTCTCTCGAAGTTCTTGCGGCACTGGCGCGATCTGCGATTCCTCATAGATGCCGCTTCTCGCCAGTTCCAAAACTCGGGTTGAGACATCGGTACCTAGAATCGCGAAGTCGAAACCACGGTGATGCAACCCGTACTCACTCAGCACCATTGCGAGCGTATATGGCTCCTCCCCAGACGAGCAACCGGCAGACCAGATGTTGAATCGTGAGCCCGGCCTGTAATTCGGTGTTCGGCTGAGTGCCGGAAGAGCTGTTCGGATCAAATAGTCAAAATGCTCCGCCTCGCGGAAGAAATCGGTTTTGTTCGTCGTGATCGCATTGAGGAAGTGCTCCCGCTCTTCCGCGTTCGACGACGTGAAGAAGCACTCGCTGTACTGCTCGACCGACTCCAGGTGCAGCTCACGAACCCGGCGAAGCAGCCGGCTCTGAACCATCGAATGCTTGGACTCGGGCATCTTGATACCGAGTTCGCCGGTTACGAACTCCGCGAATCGTGCTAGGAGCTTCGGAGACAGCTCACCACATTCGGCGGCATCGGATCTGGGCATATCGGTAGTCCTGACGGTCCTTTCGTCGCGGCCCGGAGTTGCGGTCAGCCCTGCTGTTCGGCCGACCGCTATCCGTCCTTCGAACAATCACGAAACGGCGACGCGTCCGCTCTAGGCGGAAACGGGCTCCATCGCAGGGGACGAAGCTTCGCTGACAGCCGCAAGCTCCTCGGAGGAGAAAACCGCATTGACGTCGAGAATGATGATAAAGTCATCCCCCCTCTTGCCCATGCCCTGAATGAAATCGGTTCTCCAGCGCATCGCGATCCGCGGTGGCGGATTGATGCTGCCGGGTTCGAGCTCGATCACCTCATGCACACTGTCAGCGGTGCCACCGAGAACGGTGGCCTCGCCGTCGAGTTCAAGCTCCATGACAATGATGCGGGTATGCACCGTGTCCGGGCTTTCGGACAGTCCGAACTTCAGGCGGAGGTCAACAACCGGGGTCGCCTGCCCGCGCACATTGACCACGCCTCGCATATACCGCGGAGTGGTTGGGACTTTTGTGATCTGCGCTACTTCCAGAACTTCGCGGACCTGGGCGACATTGATGGCAAACAGCTCGGCACCCAGTTTGAACGTCATGTACTGACAGGTTTCGGTAATCATGGTAGTCTTGTCGTCCGTGCTTTACGCTTGATACGGTGCGAATTCCTTGTCCCGGGAATCGGCTTCGACGCTGCTGTCGCCTAGCCGTATGCTAGGACCGCTGGACTTAATGGCGTGGCTCATGTGGGCCAGCGAGGCGCTGGTGGAATGTGAATCCGGCGTTACTAGACTTCCGCTCTTGCGCTGGGACTGAACGCGCGCTCCTTTCCGCTGTGTCTGCGGTGCTTGCACCCGATGAGCGTCGTCCACCTTGAAGAAGGCAATCGCGGACTGAAGCACTTCCGCCTGGCTGGATAGCTCCTCGGCCGTGGAGGCCATCTCTTCGGAAGCCGCGGCGTTCTCCTGAATCACCTGATCGAGTTGCTGCATGGCCTTGCTCACCTGGGTTGCGCCGGTGCTCTGCTCAACGCTTGCGGCGGCGATCTCGCGCACCAGTTCCGCGGTTCTCTGGATGTCGGGCACCAGTTTTGCCAGCAGTTGGCCGGCTCCGTCGGCCGTCTTTACACCATCGGAAGTGAGCCGGCTGATCTCCGCCGCCGCGGTTTGGCTGCGTTCTGCCAGTTTGCGAACCTCCGAGGCCACCACGGCGAAGCCCTTTCCGTGCTCGCCGGCGCGTGCCGCTTCAACGGCCGCATTCAACGCCAGAAGATCGGTCTTGCGCGCGATTTCTTCAATGATGTTGATCTTTTCGGCAACCTCTTTCATTGCTTGGACGGTCCGGGCAACAGCCTCGCCGCTGGTTTTTCCGTCCTCCGCCGCCTTGGACGCGATCTTGTCGGTCTGCCTGGCGTTATCCGCATTCTGCTGGATGCTGGAGGTCATCTCTTCCATGGAGGAGGTGCTCTCTTCCGCGGCGGCGGACTGTTCGGTCGCGCCCTGTGAAAGCTGCTGCGCCGTCGAACTCATCTCTTCGCTGCCGCCGGCGACGTTGGCGGACGAGGCCGCCACACTCCCAACGATCTTGCGCAGATTGTCCACCATATGGTTAATAGCCGTCATCATCTGGCCCACTTCGTCTCTCGATGTCACGTCCACTTTTCCTCGGAGATCACCTTCGGAAACGGCACTCACCACCCTGCTGGCGGCAGCCAGCGGGCGGGCAATCATTTGCGCAATGACGAAGCCCAGGAGGAGAGCCACAACGGTACCGATGACGCCGATCGTAATCAGCATGGACTGCGCGCTCGCGGCGACTACGTCGCTATCCTTGTAAGCCTGATCGGCGAGCCGGTCCTTCGCCTTCGCGAACGCGGTCAGAGCATCTTCGGCACGCTTGCCGGACGTCTGGGCTTTTACCGCCAAAGCCCTTGCGGTCTTCTCGTCGCCCGCCTCGACCATCCGCAGGATCTCCGTAACTTGTGGGTAGTACTCGGCGAGGCCGGCTTTTGTCTCGGCAATTAATCGCCTCCCTTCGTCGGTGGCGATGGTCTTTTCCGTTTCGGCCAGCAGAGTATTCAAAGTGGTGGCGTACTTGTCGACATCGCCGCGAAGGCGCTCGACCTCCGCCTTGTCGCTGGCCAGCATGGCTGCTCGGAACGCCCGGCCGATGCAGATGAGATTGAGATTGGCTTGATTCACCGACGACAGCCCCTTGAAGTCGCGGTCGTACATCGTGTTCAACATCGCGTTAATCCCGTTCGAGGCTGTGACGCCCCGATATGCTACAAAAGCGAGCATGGAGGCGATGAGACCAAAGCCAATCATCAGTTTTGTGACTGTTTTGCAGTTCCTGTACCAGTTCATGAGTATTACCTGTCCTTTGTGGTCCGAAATTTGAATCTCGTTCGGCCTTGGGGCCTGTTCATGCGTCTGCCGCGTTTCCTGCTCCCTCTGGGTGGATGAGTGACCGGCGCGCAGCGGAGCGGCGGTAGTAAAGTGGCTCCGCCTTCGCCCTGTGGTACGCCACGCCTGAGCACGCTCGGAGAGGTGGCAAATCCAGGGTGGCCCGCGGAGATCGCCGATTCCGCCGTTTCGCGGCTTCGTGCAGTGGCGGTCACGGCGGATGCAACTACAGGAATCGCTGGCAGCCTCACCGGCTTCATTTGTGCCCTCCGGCCATTTCCCGCTCAATCTGGCAATCGGCAAACCTCACGACTGCGGAAATATCGAGAATGAGTGCAACCCGCCCGTCACCCATAATGGTTGCCCCGGAAACGACCTTGACGTCGCGGAGAAACCGTCCAAGACTTTGAATCACGGTCTGGTGGGTGCCAAGCACTCGATCCACCACGAGGCCCACACGCTGGTCTTCGTGCTGGACGAGAACGATTTTCTCAATAGCCGGCGCTTCCCCGTCCACCTGGAACATGTTGCGAATGCGGATGTAAGGAACCAGTTCTCCGCGGACGGCGATTACGTTTCGTCCGTTCTTGCTGTTCCGCTGGGCGCGATGCAACTCGACGTTTTCGGTGATTGCCGCCATGGGAATGATGAACTGGTCAACGCCGACCTGGACCAGAAGACCTTCAATGATCGCCAGGGTCAACGGCAGCGTGATCGCGACACGGCAGCCCTTCCCTTCCTCACTTGTGATCGACAATGTCCCGCGAAGCGCGTCAATCTGCTTCTTGACCACGTCCATCCCGACGCCCCGGCCCGATACGCTCGTGACCTTCGCGGCTGTTGAGAATCCTGGCAATAGCACAAGGTTCAAAATCTCTTTATCACTGAGGTTGGCGGCCGGAGCAATGAGTTGCTTTTCAACTGCCTTTGCACGCACTGCCGCACGATCGATGCCGCGTCCGTCATCTTCAATCGTGATCACGATGTCCGATCCGGTATGCGCCGCGGCGAGGCGAATCGTGCCGCGTCGCGGTTTTCCACTAGCGATCCGTTCCTCCGGGTGGTCGAACCCGTGGTCCATGGAGTTGCGCAGCAAGTGCACCAGGGGCTCCCCGAGTTGGTCCAGAATACTCTTGTCCAGTTCGGTGTCCGCGCCCTCTGTAATCAGATCGGCTTCCTTGCCTAATTCGGTCGAAAGATCGTGTACCAGGCGGCTGAAACGGCCGAAGATGGTACCGATCGGCAGCATTCGGATGCCGAGCACGTCCTCTCTCAGCTCCGCCACTAGGCGTTCAATCTCCTGTACCGGATTGGCGAGTTCCGGCGCCCCCACCTGAGAAGCTGCCTGGGTCAGGCGCGATTGGTTCATCACGAGTTCACCAACCAGGTTCACGAGGCGATCGAGCCTGGCGGCCGGCACCCGCACAGTGGATTCCTTGACCAGCGCCTTCCGCATGCCCTCCCCGGAGAGGATTTGTCCATCAACCCGGGACTGCTTCGCGGTGGAATGGGCTGGCGCCTCCGCTCGCGCGACCCGCTCCGTCGCCTGGGGCCGCGCCTCTCGCAACAATTCAATTTCGAGTTCGCTTCCATCCTCGACGAAGAGGAACACGTCGCGGATTGCGTTCTCGTCAGCGGTGCTCCGCAACGTGATGCTCCACCAGAGGTAGCAGAGCTCAGGCTGAATCTGATCCAGCGGAGGCACGGCTTCCGTGTGCCCTACGATCTCACACCGCCCGAGCTTTCCGAGATCCCTGAACAGGAGAGTCGGATTGCCGCCACACGCGAGAAGATCCGGGCTCGGGTGGAAGCGAATTGCCCACGTCTGTTCTTTTCCTTCCCCCTCGCATTCCTCTTCTCTTATGGGAAGACTCGCCGGAGGACGGCCCGCCCTGGCCGCCACATCCGAGAGCTCTGAGATCCGGTCGATGAGCGCCTGGCTCGACTCGGCCGCGACGGCTTCGCCGCCTTGCTCGACAGCCAGCAACAACTTGATCTGATCGGCTGCCGCGAGAACCAGATCGCCCAGTTCGGGGGATACCGCAACCGCGCCTTCGCGTACTCTATCCAGGAGCGTCTCTACGTGATGGGTGAAGGCGGAGACTTGAACCAGCCCACACATCGCACCGGAGCCCTTGATGGTGTGGAAGGCGCGGAAGAGCTGGTTTATCGCTTCAGCGGGCGATTCGTCCCCACCGAGACCCAGTGCGGATTGCTCGATGTTCGAGATGAGCTCTTCTGCTTCAGCCAGGAACGTCGGGACTGGGTTATATTCCATTGTCTATTTCCGCCACTTCACAATCACCGTCCGCTGCTGCCGGCTCGTACCCAGTCATTAAGGTTTCAATATGTAATCCGAGCGCGGCGGCGGTATCGGTTATTGCCGGGGAGAGTGCCGCGATACGGAATCGTTGTCCCCGCTGGATCGCCGACTGGCGCAAGGCATAGATCAGTTGCAGCGCTGCGGCATCACACTCATCGACCTCGGATAGATCCACGACGACGGCTATCCCTCGATCGAGGTACTCCGCGAATGCCTTGTGCATTTCGTCTGCGGTCCGGATGGTCTGTTCACCCATGATCTTCAGCGGAGCGCCTGCGTCATTGGGATCGCGTGCCTGCTCGATGGGAGCCGCGGCTTTAGCCGAATTCTCTTCAGACTCGGCTTCGGCTGTTCCAAGGATGCAACTCGTTTTGAAAGCCGTATCGTTCACTTTTGGCATGATCCTCGTGCCGCGGAGCGGCGCGATAGGCTCAGGCGACCCTGGCGGTGGGATCTGATCGAACATCATCGACCGTAGACTCTGTTAGCCTATCCACAAATCCAGTATCGGTCAATAGTCAGATTATCAGTACGTCTCTGAGAAGAAAATCGTGGAGCAAACGAATTAACAGGCATTCAGAGAAATGTGCTTTGCTTGGGTAGACACAGCAATTCCCCGCTCATAACGGCCTCATCTGAGTCCTTCAATGGCCGGGACACAGCGTGCACCGGCAACATATCGACAGGAAGAGCGAAGTGATTGAGGATTCTTAGGAAGATCTTCAGACTGACTCGTCCTACCGCAATTTCTTATTTATTCGCCGCACGACTGGGTGTTTTCACTCAGAAGATCCAAGCCCCGCCTGGACTGCCGAAGGTCCGTATTTCAGGAACGCCCCCCTCCGGCGGAAATGCCGCTCAAATCCGCGATGGGCCGGCCACCAACAGCGCCATAGCCCCCACCCAGACGGACAAATCAGGAATCAGCGAGACGAAAGCCCAGTTGGGACGAAGCGTGTGTCCCTTCCTGGGTAAGCCTCTCGCCACCAGCCGCAGGCAGCCTTTGAAACCCACTCCTCTTCACCCCACAACTCTCCCATCTCGTCACGTGAAGCATCCTTAGTGACACGCGCTCGACATATATCTTCGCTTTCCATTCAATACTTTGCAGTCTGAATCTCCAAAATCACTTAGTCCACTTCAGTACAACCTTGCCCAAGTACCATAACTATGGAGATTTTCAAACGGACTACGGACGACCTCGTACCGTCGCGCCGTTTCCTGAAGACCACCGCCACCGGGAACGCCCTCCTCCCCGGAGACGACTCGGCCTGCCTCATCACCTGCATTACCGACACCCACAAGGGTTCCATTCCCCCGGCCACCGGCCGGGGCCCATCGCAACCCCAACGAACCCTCCAGCAACCCTCTTCGCCCCCACCGATCTACTCCATCGAGGAAACAAAACCAACTTTGGGTACTTTACCGACACCCACAAGGGTTCCATTCCCCCGCCCACCGGCCGGGGCCCATCGCAACCCCAACGAACCCTCCAGCAACCCTCTTCACCCCCACCGATCCACTCCATGCGAGGAGACAAAACCAACTTTGGGTACTTCACGGACACCCACAGGGTTCCATTCCCCCGGCCACCGGCCGCGGCCCATCGCAACCCCAACGAACCCTCCAGCAACCCTCTTCGCCCCCACCGATCCACTCCATGCGAGGAAACAAGGCCAACTTTGGGTACTTTACCGACACCCACAAGGGTTCCATTCCCCCGGCCACCGGCCGGGGCCCATCGCAACCCCAACGAACCCTCCAGCAACCCTCTTCACCCCCACCGATCCACTCCATCCGAGGAAGCAAAACCAACGTTGGGTACTTTACGGACACCCACAGGGTTCCATTCCCCCGGCCACCGGCCGGGGCCTGGAGTGGTACGCCCGCGATCCTCGCGCCCCCCTCTCGCTCCTCCGCCCCAACGGCTCCGCCCTCATCGGTCTCCCGGCCGGCGAAGCCAACATTCGCGGCTTCGACAGCGTCTCCTTCCTCATCCTCGACGAGGCCGCCAAAATCCCCGACGAAGTCTATGCCGCCGCCCGCCCCACCCGAGCAACTGATACTCGCCCTGTCCTGAGTTAGACAGGCTCAGCCCCTGTAGAAAGGAGACCACCCTTCAGGAAACCAGAAGCCGCCGGTCAGGAATCCTTTGAATTCAGCACCAGATGGGACGGGTCTGTCCAGTCTTGGACAGTAGTGACGGAGGAATAGCGATTCCAAGTCTGGGGACCCTCAACATTCTCACTTGCGAATGCCGGATCGACGCTTGTCCATCTCCGCTGCGCCGCGGAAATGTACCTTGCCCCGAAATACGGGAGGCCCAGCCCCGACCCGTAATCCCTCAACTGCCCCGTACTCACTGTCCGTGGGCAATCACCGCCAGCCCGAGGACTACGACAAGAACGCCAACCGCACCGCCGGCAGTTATTAGACCGCCGCTCGACACAACCACGTTATTCCGAGTCCCTGATTATCCCGAGTTTCCTCACTCACTTGCCTGGAGGGCCTGGGAAAGCGGTTTCACAGGATTTCCACACCCGGAATCCAAAAGCCACAACCCCGGACGACATGGCCTTCGCTCTGGCCTTAGCCGCCTGGAGCGCCCGCCCCCAGCCCTATATCGGCGAGCGTGACCACGCCTTACCGGTCCACCTGGGAGGCCCCAAACCCAGGCTGTACTAAACAGGCCGGAGCAGCCACGCGTAGACTAATTCGTGGCGCAGCCCCCAGCAGCTAGTGGGGTGGACTTCAGTCGCTTGTGGGGCATGCTTCAGCTTGCGGAGGGCTTCAGCCCTCCTCTGCAAACCAGAAACTCCGCAGCAGCGCGAGTGGAGGCCAGAACATAAGGGAGGGAAGGCCGGGTGATCCGCGTAGACCGGTTTACCAAATAGGGCGACAGGCAATGCGTGTGATGGTATTCGTGAAGGCGACCGAGGACAGTGAAAAGGGGTTCCGCCCACGCCCGAGGAAATGCAGGCGATGGAGGAGACGGGCAAATTCAATGACGAGCTTCGCAAAGCCGGCATCCTCCTCGCAGCCGAAGGCCTCAAGCCCTCTTCGCACGGCAAGCGCATTGCGTTCGACGGACCTCGCCGAGCGGTCATCGACGGGCCATTCGCCGAAGCTCGCGAACTGGTCGCCGGTTTCTGGCTGTGGGGGAGGCCCAAAACCCAGGCGGTACTAAACAGGCCGGAGCAGCCACGCGTAGACTAATTCGTGGCGCAGCCCCCAGCAGCTTGTGGGGTGGACTTCAGTCGCTTGTGGGGTATGCTTCAGCTTGCGGAGGGCTTCAGCCCTCCTCTGCAAACCAGGAACTCCGCGGCAGCGCGAGTGGAGCCCAGAACTAAGATAGGGAAGGCCGGGTGACCCGCGTAGACCGCCCTTGAGAAATTACCGAACAGGGAGACAGGCAATGCGTGTGATGGTATTCGTGAAGGCGACCGAAGACAGTGAAAAGGGCTTCCGCCCCACGCCCGAGGCAATGCATGCCATGGAGGAGATGGGCAAATTCAATGACGAGCTTCGCAAGGCCGGCATCCTGCTCGCGGCCGACGGCCTCAAGCCCTCTTCGCTCGGCAAGCGCATTGCGTTCGACGGACCTCGCCGAGCGGTCATCGACGGGCCATTCGCCGAAGCTCGCGAATTGGTCGCCGGTTTCTGGCTCTGGGAAGTGAAGGATATGGACGAAGCGGTCGCCTGGGTGAAGCGCTGCCCGAATCCGATGCCAGGACCGAGCGTGATCGAAATCCGTCCACTGTACGAGATGGCGGATTGGCAGCAGGAATCTGACGCCGCGGGTCGCGGGAATTCATGACCGGGCAGTCACTTGCTGCCAGCGAGGGCGTCCTGACGCGCTCCCAGCATATCCCCGATGACCTGCCCATCGGCCGTGTCGCAGCCTGGGACTATGGCGTTGCCTGACGGCCAGATCCCGTGCTGGGTGAGGGGTGGCCGGAACTCGCGGTCTGTTGCTGGCGTCTGATCAACCAAACGAATGCGCACATGGCGATTCCTACTTCCAGTCCTGCACGGATTGACTGCCCTCGGACTCCTGAGCTGGCAGGCGCACAACAGTAGGATCATCGACTCGATGGGCATGGCGTGGGACACGGGCGCGCCGGTGTGGCCCTACCAGACGCCCGAAATCGTCCTCTGCCTGCTGAACACACCGGCGTACCTTATCGCCTTACCCGCGTGGGCTGCGTTCGGTCTGCGCACACAGGAGGAGCGGGCCCCGGCGCTGCTGGCTGCTGTCGCCGTCCTGTGGTTCGGGGTGGGTTGTGCAGTTGACTTCGGCCTTGCATCCCGACCATGGCTTCGGAGCCGGAAATGGCTCTACGGGGTGTTTGTCCCAATCAGCTTGGCAAGTGTATTAATTGCTGGCAGCTTGGCGATTGAGGGTATGGGATGGTGGTTGCGGTATGGCGACGTGTCACTTGACAGTGTCCTCATATTCGGCCGGGTGACCGGCCCGCTTCCGTGGTGCGTACTGGTGGCAGTAACAGCCACTCGATCGGTCATCAGGAACAGAAACATCGAAGCGCAGCAACGATCACATCCGCCTGGAGGCCGCGTTCCATGATTGGCGGCGGCACCTCAGCATGAATTACCGCCCGCAGCGCAAAAGGGGCCTGCCCTGTTGCCGATTGAACAATTGCAGGATGACGTTTTATCTGCCTGCAGTTCGCGCTGGATGGAGGCGGAGTCGGGTTCGGCGGTCCGGCGCCACTGGCGAAGTGGGGGGGCACGGGACGCCGAGAGCGGCCAGGAGTTGCTCATCCCGCCAGTCCGAGATTTCCTCGTGGCGGAGGCCGGCGGCCCTGGCTCGTGTGAGATAGTCCGAGACGGTGGCTTGCCCGAGGGCGCAACTGGCAGCGATCTGACGCTGACTGAGCCCTTGGTCTGCCAACCGCAGGACGGTTATCAACTTACTCATAGGCAACCTCTTCTGCGGCAACCGAACCTCCCGAAGGAGGATCGGCAAACCGCGGGTTTGATTGTCCAGCGCCGTCCGATCCGGGTAGCCGGAGCTGGGCCGGCCCTAGCCGAAGGTGATCGGCATTAGTTCGGAACGGCGATTGGCATGAGTTCGGAATCGTGATCGGTTTGAGATCGGAACGCTGGTCGGCATCGCGCGGAATCCGCATCCACCGCGCCAGCCCCACCGCCGACTTCGTCGGCCCGCCCCCCCTCCCAGTCCCGTCAGCGACGGGCTCCCCGCGTGTCTTCAATGGTGTCCCGCATAGCCCCGCGGGCCGCCAAAGCGGATGAAGCCACGTTACGAACCACGACCGTGAGGGAGTGGTCCTCCGCCGCACTGCCAACCGCGACTAGGGAGGAACGGGCACCAGTGCCCACCGCGTCTTCAACGGGGCGGACCAACTCAATCACCGCGGAGGGCATCGGATGGCCCGACGAGTTCACTGGTGTCGCGCTTGCTGGTTTGCGAGACCGTGTTCGGTCGGAACCGGGCGAGCCCACCGATCGAGCGTGTCGCAGCGGGTGCTCGGTTGGGCCGTGAATGTGGGGCGCATGTTGGGTGGTGCGTAGCTGGTCGCCTGGGGGGCCAAGGGCCGGCCGGTCTAGGTGGCGCCGGCGCTTCATGCCTGATACGAGACGAGCCCTTCGCGATCGAAAGCAACAACTCCGGACGACATGGCTTCTGCCCGGGCCTTGGCCGCCCCGACCGCCCCCCCCTCCTCAGCCCCATGTCGGCGAGCACAGCCGCCCCTTACCGGTCCACCTGGGAGGGCCCAAACCCTGACTGCACGGAGCCCGCAAAACACTGTCCCGATGCTCTCAACCAACACGCGCCGGGCACGTTCCTTTGCGCTCAAACGTCCCTCTACCCCTGGAGCCACGGCCACGACTCGGGTGGGACCCCAGGCCCCCAACGCCGGCGGATGGAGGAGTGGAACCGGCTCTGGGGCCTACGGCCGCATTCCTGGGCGAGTCCATTCAATTCGTGATCCTTTTCCTGAGTCGGGTCGGCATGGATCAAACGGAGGATTTGCTCGGTACCTTTCATTCAGCTTTGTCAATTGCTGTAGCATTGAACCGATGTGGAGCATCGAGGCTAGGGACGTCATAGGGTTGCAGGGCGGTGGGGGCGAACCGTTTACCCGGTTCCTTAACGCGCTCATCCGATCACAAGGATACGCATTCGGGCTACCGGACTGCCATATTTCCACAACTGTGCGGACCAATATTGCAGACGGCGGCGTCGACTGCGCCGTTCATGCGGCTGCGCAAGCGGACACCACAGGGCGCCTTTCGGTATGTACTGCCTGGCAATTCAAAGCCACACAGTATCGTGAGGTTGGTGATGGAGATCTTCGTGCAGAAATTGGGAAACCGTACTCCCGAGAACTGATCGAAAAAGGATACGGATATCGGTTCTGTATTTGTGATGACCCACCAGACGAGAAGAAGGCTGCTTGGGAGACGATTCTCACTGAGGAGGCGAGGCGTTTATATGCTGGAGCCCCACCTGCGCAGGTGCTAGCGGCATCCGATCTGGCAGTTTGGGCCAGCCGATTTCCTGCCATCGCGGGGAATATATTGAACCGGCCAATAGGGGCGGCAAGATGCTGGAGAGCGTGGGAGATAAGTGAAACACAGTTTACTCCAAGGTACTCTCTGCCAGTAGGGTGGGCCCCGTACTTCTCCGAGATTCAGAGGCATGCCAGCTTCGAGCACATCCCGGCAGATTCTATCCTCACTGTTCAAGGTGCCGCGGGAGTGGGCAAGACCCGGCTTGTCTTCGAAGCGATCCGGCAGTCCCCAGGTGCGTCCGAATTGACAATTCTCACCGACGATGACGACCGAGCCACCGAGGTTGCCCGCTGGCTGGTAAACCACGGCGAAATGACAGCTGTGCTGATTGCCGACGAGTGCCCGGTCGAAGGTCGCGAAAAGCTTCGCAGAATCCTTCGTGGGTCTGAATCAAGAGTTCGAGCGGTGGCTATCGATAATACGGGTGAACCAACTCCAGGCGGATCCCCAGAAATCTGGCTTGAGAAGATTGATGGGCGATCGACTGAGGAGATTCTAGCGCAGAATTTTGGGGCGGTCCCTGCTGAGCGACGACGGGCTTATGCCGATCTCTCCGGAGGATACGTGCGACTCGCGGCCGATCTGTGCCGCCACGACCACCAGATGCATCTGGCAGGAACTATTGCCCCGGCAAGACTTCAATTGGACAGCTACTACCGTAGCCGGTTGAGCGATACTGACCGTCACGTTGTAGAGGCGGTATCGCTCCTGCAACGTGTCGGTTGTGATGATGACGTAACCGAGGAGCTGAATCAACTGGCGGCTCTCACAGGCATCGCTCCTCAGACGGTGCGCGACGCCGCTCAGCGGTTAAAGAATTCTCCCGGGTTCTTGGCTCGTACTCCCCGGTACGTCTACGTTACACCTCAGATCGTGGCGGAGATCGCTTTTGGGCACGCGTGGAAACGCTGGGCGGAGGCAAATAGAGCATCGTTTCTAGACCACTTCCCTCCGTCGTTGCTGAACTCTTTTGAGACACGAGTGAGGGGCCTGATGGATCAGGAGGTGCGCTCATTTGTGAGCGCACATTTTTGCGCTCGAGTTGCCAATCTCACACCTGCTGATCTTGCTAATACAGACCGAGTGAACCAGTTGCTGAGCTTGCTGGAGACCAACCCTTCTGCCTATCTTCCACAATTGGAGAGGCTAGTTCGCGAATCCTCGCACGCGGAACTGCTCGCGCAGGGTGAACATCCCCTCGGCACCCGAGGCACGCGTCGAGGAATTGTATGGGCGGCCGAGCGGTTGGCTGCATTTCCAGAGTACTTCACGTCCGCAGAATATATACTGCGCAGGCTGGCTATGGCGGAGTCGGAGCCTCGCATAGGTAATAACGCCACCGGCATTTGGCGGCAACTGTTTCGAGTATGGTTGTCCGGCGCGTCCGTGCCCTTTCTGGCCCGATTTGAGATTTACAAGCAAGTTCTGTTTTCTGATGAAACTGCTGAGCGTGATCTTGCATTGGGCGGCCTGGAGCGTATGTGGGATACGCGGGTATCACGAATGGGGGGCGGGAGTGTTGTCGCAGGCCGTATCCCACCCAGCGACTGGACGCCTGAGTCCCGTGAAGAAGCGGCTGCTTGCCTCGCCGCCGCGTTTGATCTTCTGGAGCGGATGCTAAGCTCTGGCAAACCTTTGGTCGACGCAGCTTGGTCTTACTTCGTGGGACAGCTCACAGCGCTCCTCGGATATGGGGAGCTAAGCAACTTGGAAGCCTTGTTGGCCAAGTTTCCCTTGCCCGAGCCACTCCTTGCCCCTTGGCTGGAAAAGATCGATGACTATCTGCAATACGAGTGTGGCGATCTTGTCAGCTCAAAACGCAGCCACAGTGCTTACTGCGAGCGTGTCCGGGCATGGCGAAATCGAATGAGCCCGACGGACTTTGTGGGGCGATTGCGTGCAGTGGTCGGCAAGGACATTTGGCACCATAGCATTCGCGAGCGTGCCTCAGTGGGTGGTTCTGAAATAGATATGATCGCCGATGAACTGGTCGGCACGGTCGGGCTGTTGGAGGAGAGTTTTGCATTCCTCTGTTCCACGGATGCTCGAAGCGCCGTGTCACTTGGAGCAGCGCTCGGACGCAGGGATATCAGCGGTTCTTTCCTCGAACCCATTCTTGCTGCAGCTCGACACTTCCGAGCAGCGGCGCTGCTCCGTGGCTATGTCACCGGACTAACCGCTGCGAGCCCTGGACATGAGGCCAAGATCAATCAGGTTCTAGATTTGTTGGAAGTGGAGGACGCACCGATCGCCGTTGAGATGATACTGGGAGCGTTGGAAGTGACCGATCCGGCGGCTAGAATCGTCCGGATGATCAGCCAGGGGAAG
This sequence comes from uncultured Paludibaculum sp., assembly GCF_963665245.1. Taxonomy (NCBI): domain Bacteria; kingdom Pseudomonadati; phylum Acidobacteriota; class Terriglobia; order Bryobacterales; family Bryobacteraceae; genus Paludibaculum; species uncultured Paludibaculum sp. The sequence goes on along the minus strand of NZ_OY762269.1, from coordinate 3,417,692 downwards.
CTCGGCCTTGAATCCATGCAGTTTCTGCTTTATGGAAAGACGCTCCAACGCCTCACTAGCGCTCAATTCTACGACACAATAGGTGTCTTTGATCACATCGATACTTCACCGGATGAGTTAAACATTGGCTGTGACATCATTGACTCATGGCTCCGAACAGACGACTCGAATTCAACAATTGACCCCATAGACAGCGATACGATTGATCGCATCCTTTCAATTCTTAGAAAGAGCGCCTCTACGGAGACAAGAGGGGATTTCGGATGGAGTGAAGCATTGACGAGGTTGGCGCAGGAGGTTCCGGCTGAAGTTGCGGCCATAGCTGCCACAGCGGTTCTCGGCGATGATTACGAAAAACAGCGTCACGGAGCCACAATTCTTGCGAACCTTGCCGTAACCTATCCTGACGTTGTTATGAATGAGATTGGGCCACGGATGCTGGATTCTGGGGTCGGATGGAGATGGAACGCCGAGTCCCACAAGCAGATATTCTGTGCGCTGCCCGCCGACACGGTCCAGACCTGGCTCGACGGAGTCGGATTGTCCGGAGCGAGGCGCATTGCGCGTCATCTTCCCTCGCCATTTATTGATTCGGAAGGAAATGCAGTAGTGCCTGCAGTAACTGAAAAAGTACTTGCAATGTACGGGGATGATGAGACAGTTTTCGGCGAGTTCTGTGCAGGCCAACATCATCGTGAAGTAATGATAGGGGACTTGGCGGCGGCATATGAGGGATTTGCGCGCGCAGCACAGCCATTCCTGAATCACCCCGCCCGCGTGGTCCAAAGATGGGCAGCCAACGAAATAGCGTCGAGCAGGTTCTGGGCTGGTCGATGGCGGAAGGATACGGAGAGCGAGCGCTTTGAGCGTTGATCGGAGAGCGCGACAGTACGGGGAACTCCTCGACGTCCGAACTCGGCAGTGCCTTCAACAAGACTCGTGCCACGCCAATTCGTCAGAACGAGCCTGCCGTTCGGGTCGAATCCCTCAGGCATCTGATCGTTCCGGCCCTCTCTTCACCCAGGCTGCGGCAGGAGGGCGCTCCCCGCACTCTGCCGCCACCGCACAGACCCGAGGGGACGACTCGATCCGGAGCCATATCCCACAAAAAGTACAGACATGAGTAGATTTACAGCTTGAAAAGCCACATTGGGAGTGGTGCGAGCGTCCCTTCCTTGGTAAGCCTCTCTCCACCAGCCGCAGACAGCCTCTGAAACCAACTCCTCCTCACCCAAGACTCCGCTGTTTTGCCACATGAAGCTTTCTTAGTCACTCGCGCTCGAAATATATCTTCGCTTTCGGCTCAATACCTTACAGCCAGAACCCCCAAAATCGCTTGTTCCCCTCCAGTACAACATTGCCCAAGGAGCATAACCATGGAAATTTTCAAACAGACTACGGACGACTTCGTACCGTCGCGCCGCTTTCTGCAAACCACCGGCGCCGAGAACGATCTCCTCCTAGGAGACGACTCGGCCAGCCTCATCACCTGCATCGAGGATCAGTCCCTCTTCTCAGGATTGCGGGACGACGTCCACCAGCACTTCACCCCGGCCAACCGCTTTGAGCAGCACATGGCCGATTCCATCGCCGAGGAACTCTGGCGCAAAGCCCGCTACTCGCTCCTCGAAACCACAGCCCTGTCCGCCGCCATCGAACGCGACTGGGAAGCTGTCAAAAAGGAGTGCCCCAACGCCGATCCCGCCTACCGCACCTACGTCGCCTTCCGCGACATGAGCCCCCGCGATACCGCCTGTGTCCGCGCCGGCCAGGACTTCGAGTCGCGCGCCTGGCGCCGCAGCCGCGCCGACGTCGCAGCCCTCCACGCCTTGAGGAGCAAACCCCGCTGATGCCCACCGCCGGGAACCGCCGCCATGACGAAACCACCCATCTCCGAGCGCCGCCTCGCCGCCAACCGCGCCAACGCCCAGAAGTCGACGGGCCCTCGCACCGCCGAAGGCAAGCTCCGCGTCTCGCGGAACGCCAGCCGGCACAACCTCTATGCCAGCCTCCACCACCTGCCTGACGATGTCGAGCCGCGCCTCTACCGCCAGTCGCTGGAGGAGACGGCGGACATCACCGACCCGCGCTTCCGGGCCCTCTTCGTCCACCGCCTGATGCTCCGGGGCCACGAGCGTCGCCTCCTCCAACTCGAGGGCAAGCTCTGGGCCGAAGCCCTCAATGTCAACAACGGAGTCATCCCCCAAGCCTCGCTCTGGATCCGGGAGAACCACTCCGAGGTCGTCCAGGCCCTGGGTCGGTACCACGCCTGGATCTGTGTCCGGATCCGGGCAGTCCAGAAGTCGGCCTTCCCTTATCTCATAGGAGACGAGGCCCACCAAGCGGCTGTCCCAGCCAAGACCCAGGCCCTCTTCGCGTCCGCGGCCGGCTCCTCCCGGCCGATCTCCCTCACAGCCCACACAGGTTCCGCCCTCACGATGGCCACCGGCTTCGAAGGTCCCGTGCCACCCGCCGGCCATCCGAACTCCGCTCCTCCTCCAACGGGCCTCCAACTCCTCCTGAGAGCCCGAGGTGCGTGCCGCCCTGTCCGCCCGGTCCCGGCACCACAAGCCGTGAAGGCCATCCGCCCACCCACCGTACCCGGCCTCAGTCTCCGCTTCCTAAAGCAGAAGGCGAAACAGGAGAGCACCGCGTCGAATCCAACCCGGCAATCCACTCCGCGCGAGCAATCAAAGCCATCGCGGGTGCAACCCCAAGGTGGTCTCCAGGGAGTAATCGACGGACAGAAGGGCCAAACCCCGCCCCCGCCCCCACCCCCGTCCAGTCCCGGAGGGTCACCGACGGGCTACACGCCCAAGCTCCAATCCACTCAGCCGGAGCGAACAAAGCCAATGCCGCCCGAGTCCCAACCACGACCCCACGCCCAAACCCCGCCCTCGCCCAGTCCCGGAGAGTCATCGACGGGCTACACGCCCAAGCCCGAATCCACGCAGTCCGAGCGATCAAACCCAACGCAGTCAGAGGCCCAACCACCACCCCGCGCCCAAACCCCACCCCCGTCCAGTCCCGGAGGGTCACCGACGGGCTACACGGCCAAGCGCCAATCCACTCAGCCGGAGCGAACAAAGCCAACGCCGCCCGAGACCCAACCCCCACCCCGCGCTCAAACCCCGCCCCCATCCAGTCCCGGAGGGTCACCGACGGGCTCCGCGCCCGAGACCCAACCACGACCCCACGCCCAAGCCCCACCCCCGTCCAGTCCCGGAGGGTCACCGACGGGCTACGCGCCCAAGCCCCAATCCACTCAGCCGGAGCAATCAAAGCCACCGCACGCCGCTGACATCCCGACACCTTCGGCAATGTCCGGCCAACCTCAAAGGCCGCCAGATACAGAGCCTTCGGATCGTCGGCTAACCGATCTAGGGCAGCACCCGCAGCTTCAGATTGCGGAAGGCGATCTCATAGCCCTCGGCCTCGAGCCCGATGTACCCGCGCCGCATGCCAACGCCGGTCAAGTCGCTGACGACTTCGCCGTTAACCGAGAGCGTGATGCGATCGCCCTCGCAGCGGATCTCGAAGTGGTTCCATTCGCCGGCCGGCTTGACCCGGTTCTCTTTCATCTGCGCCTTGAGGTTGAAGCTCTTCAGCCCGCCGTCGGCGAAGTTCTGGCCGAAGAGGTAAGCGCCCGCGAGCCCCGTCTGAGCCTGATACCAGATCTCGCCCATCTTGGAGAGGCGGATGCCGATGCCGCTGTTGTACCGTGTCTCACCGTCCTTGGGCGCGAATCGCCAATCGGCCTCCAGGACGAAGTCAGAAAGTTCCTTATCGTAGCGGAGCCACTCGTGGCCGCCGTCGCCGGCGCAGATGAGGGTCTTGGAAGCAGCATCGACGCGCCATTGCACCTTGGGATTGACGCCCGAGATGGCAGGGATGGGGATGCGCGTCCAACCCTGAAGATTCTCAGGAGGGAGCAGATCGATGGGGTCGGCCGCAAAAGCCGCGGGCAGACAGGAAGCCAAAATGAGAGCAACAGTGATGAATATCTTCATAGCAGGGATCCGCTGGTACAATATCACGGCTGGAGAGAGGGGCGCAGAATGGCGCCAGGCCAATGTCGCTAGGCCAGCCGGCTCACCCTCGGCCCGGGCAGGATGATGCCCGTCAGGTTCAGGGGATCGGCCGGCGCCGCCTCAAGCAGCGGTGGGACCTCCGGGTCGCGGCGGACGGCTCTCAACAGATCCAGGGCTTCCGGACGCGCGAACTGTTCCCCCGTGAAACCATCAATGAATCGGCCACCCCGGATCTGCCCTTGCGCTTCCATCCGTCGCAATACGGGCAGCAGCTCCCGCCACGGCGGTGCACCCGCTTCGCGCGCCAGCAGGTCGCGCAGAATCACACCCCAACGCAACAGCAGTTGTTCGGCCCACTTTTTCACCCGCTCCGTACCGTCTCCGCTGGTGCGCTGGACCAACGCCCACCGGCCGGCGGCATGACGCGGGCGAGCGTGCCGGCCCCGCCCCTCGCCGCGGCGGCGCTTGGGATCGATGATGGAGCGCAGATTCTCGAAGCCGTCGGCCGTCACCAAACCCGCGGCCACCAGCTCCCAAAGCGCGTCTTCCACCTCACTCGGCAGCCGATGGGCCGTGCGGACCAGGTCGTTGAAGAACAGCGCCTTGTCGCAGCGAAGCTGTTCCAGGACGGCCTGCGCCGGATGGGACAGCGACTGGGAGCTCGACTCGGCCTGACTCTCGCTCATCAACCACGCAGCGTCGTCGCGCACCATCATCGCGATGGGCGCCAGCTTGGTCGGGCGGATCTTGCGGCCCTCTTCTTCCAATGCGGGATGCGGAGAGACGCGAGCCCACGTCACGTCACCGGACAAACACAGATCGTCCAGCAGCTCGGGCTCATAGTTGGCGATGCGGCAGGGCAGGATCTCGGCTTCCCAAGCCGAGGCAGCCACCTCGTAGCCCTGCAACTGGCGAATGACTTCAAACAGCCCGTCGGCGCCGTGCAACTGCGTGCCGGGCGCCACGTGTTGCCACTTCGCGAGAAACGCGTGGAACTGCTGCGCCGTGACAGGGGCGATCTCGCGGCGCAGGCGCCCGAGCGTCGTGCGGTGAATACGCGCCAGCACGCGCCGGTTGCACCACTCCAACGCTTCGCTGCCCGTATTGGTGAAATGGCCGCTCAGAACCTGGCCCTCGAATTCGAGCCTCGCCATCGCGCTCTCCACGGCTTCGACAGGAAACGCCAATGTCTCAGACAGGGACGCGACGGTGGATGGCCCGGTCGACTCCATCCAACCTCGCAGGATGGCGAGAGCATCATCCGCCATCGTCTTCTTCTCCGTAGGAGTCCAGAAGAGGCGGCTCCCGCGCTTCCAGACGGAGGCCCGGCCGGTCTGCTCCAGTTGCTGGAAGAACAGCGCCCACTCCGGCTGCGGCGGCATCGTAATCACGGTGAGCAGTGCGTCGTGCAACTCATCGGCGTCGCGAACGTCGGGCCAGCTCTCGGCCGTGACTTGCGCGATGGCAGCGGGGTCGAGTATGCCGGAGCCGTCGGTCAGATCGGTGCGCATGGTCTGGCGCAATTGAACGGCGCGCGCTCGGCGCTCCTCGATGGGTGCGTCGTCGAGGTAAGCGTATGGGTTGGCGTTCAGGATCTCGTGGGAGAAGACGGAGGGCGCCGGCAGGTCGAGAACCTCCGTGCGGATGGTCCCTGCCTCGATCCCTCGCAGAACGTCGATGAGACGATCGAGATCCATGGCCTCGCGCAGACAGTTGTCGATGGTCTCGTTCACCAGCGGGTGATCCGGGACCTGGATGGGGCCCGTGAGGTTCTCGGCGCACGCCACCTGGTCCGGGAAGACGGCGGCCAGCAGGTCCTCCGAACGCATGCGCTGGATGGGCGGCGGGACACGTTTGCCTCCGTTGAAGCGCAGAATCGCCAGGGCACGCGAGACGTTCCAGCGCCAGCGCGCGCCGAACATGGGCGCATCGAGCAGAGCCTGGATGAGGACATCCCGGGCGGTGCCGGCCTTCAGGAATTGAAAGATGAGCTCGAGCGGGAAGGCATGGCGATCGCTCAGCGAAATGACGATGCCGTTGTCCGTCGCGGCGGCTTGCAGCTCAAAGTTGAAGGTGCGGCAGAACCGCTTCCGCAGCGCCAGGCCCCAGGCGCGATTGACGCGGGAGCCGAAGGGCGCGTGCAGGATAAGCTGCATGCCGCCGGACTCGTCGAAGAAGCGCTCGGCCACCACGGTCTCCAAAGATGGAAGGGCACCCAGTTGAGCCGCGCCTTCGCGCACATAGGCCACCCCCTGCCGCGCCCCCGCGCTGTCCAGACCGCACTGGTCGATGAGCCACTGTTCGCCTCCATCATCGAGCAGCCGGAGGCGCACGCGCGAGACGGCGGCGGAAAGTTCGGCGGAACGGCCGGGCGCTTCGCCCAGCCAGAAAGGAACAGAGGGCGGCGCGCCGTGAGCATCTTCGACGTGAACACGGCCGCTCATCACGTGGCGAATGCGCCAGGAGTGCGTCCCCAACAGGAAGATGTCGCCGATCTGGCTCTCCACCGCGAAGTCCTCGTCGAGCGTGCCTACGTTGGCTCCGTCCGGTTCCGCCACGACGCTATAGAGAGATGTGTCCGGGATGGCGCCGCCGGAGGTAATGGCGGCGAGACGGGCTCCGCGGCGGCCGCGGACCATGCCGTTCACCTGGTCGCGGTGCAGCATCGCGCCACTGCGGCCCCTCGACGTCGCGATGCCCTCCGACGCCATTTCGATGACCGAGTCGAACTGCGCGCGCTCAAGACCGCGATAAGGATAGGCCGTGCGAATCAGCGCAAAGAGGTCGTCAAGACTCCAGGGCTGCGCCGCGCACTCGGCGATGATCTGCTGGGCGAGGATGTCCAGCGCATTCTCCGGAATCGCGACCGTCTCCAGGTCGTCGGAGCGGATGGCATGCACGAGAGCGGCGCATTCGATGAGGTCATCACGGGTGGAGGGAAAGAAGATGCCGGCCGGCCGGGCTCCGACCCAATGGCCCGAGCGGCCAATGCGCTGCAGGGCGACGGCGATGGACCGTGTCGATCCGATCTGAATGGTGAGATCGACCGTGCCGATGTCGATGCCGAGTTCCAGCGAGGCCGTAGCCACGACGGCGCGCAGCTCGCCGGACTTCAGTCGCGACTCGGCCTCCATGCGGAGAGCCCGCGAGAGGCTGCCATGATGCGGGAGGACGACGTTCTCGCCAAGGCGTTCGGCCAGGGCGTGGGCCACCCGCTCCGACATGCGCCGCGTATTCACGAAGACGAGCGTCGTGCGCGTGCGAGCAATGTGGGCCGCCATGCGGTCGTACAGTTCGGCCCACATCTCCATGGTAGCCACGGCGCCGAGTTCGTCGTTAGGCACCTCGATGGAAAGGTCCATCTCACGGCGGTGGCCGACGTCCACGATGGAGGCGTGCGGCGAGAGGAAGCGGGCGACCTCCTCAATGGGGCGCACGGTGGCCGAGAGCCCGACACGTTGCGGCGGTCGTGCGCAAAGCGCGTTGAGGCGCGCAAGGGTCAGAGCCAGGTGGGAGCCGCGCTTGTCGCCAACGATGGCGTGGATCTCGTCGATGATGACGGTGGTGACGGTGCGGAGGAACCGGCGCGACCGGTCCGCGGTCATCAGGATGTAGAGCGATTCCGGAGTGGTGACAAGAATGTGCGGCGCCTGTTTCGTCATCTTCAGGCGGTCCGCGGCCGGGGTATCGCCGGTGCGAATGGCGGTGCGGATGGGCGCCAAGGCAATGCCCTTCTCTTTCGCCAGCGCGGCAATCTGAGAGAGCGGCAGCTCCAGATTCTTGTGGACGTCGTTGGAAAGGGCCTTCAGCGGGGACACATAGACGATCTGCGTTTCGTCGGGCAATGGGCCAAGGCGGGCCGCGCGGACCAGGCGGTCGATCGCAAACAGAAACGCAGCCAGTGTCTTGCCGGAGCCGGTAGGCGCGGCAACCAGAACATCGCGCCCGGCGGCGATCTCGGGCCAGGCCCCGATCTGCGGCGCGGTGGGTTGCTGGAAATGGACGGCAAACCACTCCTGCAACAACGGGTCGAAGACAGAGAGAGGGGAAGCTCCAGTAGGCACGGGGTTGCTTCCATTATGACAAGTAAGCCTTCCTCAGGAGCCGCGCCGCTCGCAAGCGAGAGGAGAGTCCAGTTGCCACGTCCGCAGGACTCTTCGCTGGATTGTCGCAGTTCGTTCGGCTTTATCTCTTGCCCACGATACGATCAGCGCCTCGGCGGACGATTTATAGTAGCGTTCCGGCCAATCGGCCCATCTATCCTCCTAGGAAACCCATGGGTATTCAAACAGAGATCGGCGGACATCGCGTCGAACGGGACGAGATGGGAGAAGTGCAAGTCCCCGTGTTGGCGCTCTATGGGGCACAGACGCAGCGTGCCGTCGAGAACTTCCCCATCAGCGGTCTGCGCCTAGGCCCCGAGTTCATCCGGGCCCTTGGCCTCATCAAGAGGGCGGCGGCAGTCAACAACGCCAGGATGGGTGTGCTGGATCCGGCGGTCGCGAATGCCATTCTGAGCGCCGCTGAGGAGGTGGTCGAGGGCCGCCACGACGGCCAGTTCGTCGTCGATGTCTTCCAAACCGGCAGCGGCACGTCCACCAACATGAATGCCAATGAAGTGATCGCACGTCTCGCCTCGGCGCACTGTGGTCACGACGTGCATCCAAACGATCACGTCAACCGCAGCCAGTCGAGCAACGATGTCATTCCGAGTGCCATCCATGTCGCGGCTGTGGAGATGATCCACGGGCTGCTGCTCCCGGCGATGGACGGCTTGCACCAGGCTTTGCGCGACAAGGCCCTGGAGTTCGCCGATGTGATCAAGATCGGGCGCACTCACCTTCAGGACGCCTTGCCCGTTCGCCTGGGGGATGAGTTCGGCGCCTATGCCCGTCAGGTCGAGCTGTCCATCGAGCGGGTGAAAGTGGCCGGTGATGCGCTGCTGGAGTTGCCCATGGGAGGAACCGCCGTCGGCACGGGGGTGAATGCACCAGCGGAGTTCGGCCGATTCATGGCCGAGGTGATCTCCGTATGGACTAGGCAGCCGTTCCGGGAGGCGGTCAATCACTTCCAGGCGCAATCTTCCCGCGACGCAGTGATGGCGATGGCTGGAGCATTGAAGGCGTTCGCCGTGGCCTTGATGAAGATCGGAAACGACCTCAGATTGCTGGCGTCCGGCCCCCGCTGCGGCTTCGGCGAACTGAACTTGCCAGCGGTCCAGCCAGGCTCCAGCATCATGCCCGGCAAGGTGAACCCGGTGATCATCGAGAGCACCTTGATGGTCTGTGCGCAGGTGATGGGCTACGAGTCGGCCATCACGTGGTGCTGCGCCGGGGGCCAGTTGGAGTTGAACGCCATGCTCCCTCTCATGGCGTACGATCTGCTGGAGGCGATCCGAATACTCGCCAACACGTCGCGGAACCTGGCGGACCGCTGCATCAGCGGGATCACCGCGAATCGTGAGCTGATTGCCGACGAGGCCGAAAGAAGCTTCGCCCTGGTCACTGCGCTGACGCCAGACATCGGACATGAGGCAGCGGCGGCGATTGCCCGGGAGGCGCACACCCGAGGGACAACGGTCCGTGATGCGGCGCGAGCCATGAGCGGGCTTTCGGAAGAGCGCCTCAACGAACTCCTGGATGCCAAACGGTTGGCGGACGGCAGTCTGCCCAGCCGGTGAGCTCAGAGGAAGATGCCAAGTCATCGGCGCGGGCACAGCGGTACCGCGCCGGTCGACAGCAGGCGGGACTTACTTGGCGGGCGTGGAGATGGTGATGTTGCGGTAGCGGATGACGCCGTGGTGGTCGCCCTGCAGGAAGAACGGGCCGGGCTCGGCTTCGTTGCTGTCGAGAGCGCCGCCGGTGGGCCCAGGGATCTCCACATTGTTGTGATAGACCTTGCCGTCACGCACGACAGTCACGTGGCGTCCGACGAACGTGATGTCAAAGGTGGTCCACTTGCCGAGGCCGAGTTCCGCACCCTCGGGCGGCGGATAGTGGCTGTAGATCGCACCCATCTCGTGGGTCGGCAGACGGCCGCCTTCCGTGCCCACCTGGACTTCATAGCGCCCGCGTAAGTAGATGCCGCTGTTGCCGTGCTCCGGGCAGTTCACCTCGATGTGCAGCTTGAAGTCCTGGTATTTGCCGGTCGTCTTGATGTTGGCGGCGCCGGGGCCGCGAGCTCCGGGCACCTCGGGATTGTCATTCACGAGCTCGCCATCGCGCGCAACCCACTTGTTGTTATTGACGTTGCCGATGGGCTCCCAGCCGGTGAGATCCTTCCCATTGAAGAGGGCAACCGGCTTGGACCACTTCTTGGGCATCGGGCGGTCCAACTTGGGCGCACGCAGGCCAACGAGCGAGGGGCCGTCCTTCTCTCCGCGTTTCTCAATGCCGGTGATCTTGTCGGCACCGGCGGAAGTAAGCTCCCAACTGATGGCCGGTCCGCGGCCCGCGGCGGAGACTTGGACGATCATCTTGCCGGCCTCGACCTTGGCGCCGAGAATCGGATTCCAACCGCCGCCGCGCGGCTGAACGCGGCCTTCGATCTTGCCATCCTTTTCGATAAGCTCCATCCACTGGGGATAAGGATTGCCAGTGGCGGGCGTGGCGGTCATATCCCAACGGCCGACAAAGGCCTTTGGATCCTGGGCCGCCACAGTCCACGGAAGGACGGCGGCCACTGCTGCGACGAGGAAGTATTTTTGCATTTCCTCTACTGTATCTCGCCCCGGCGCAGTGACGCCAAAGCCTGTCGATGACTTGCATGGCTCGGCGGGACTGCGCGACGGCCCCGCCGCAGCGCTCGGCACGATCGAAGTCGCGACAGAGGATAATGGGGGGCACCGGCAATGCTCTTCCGATGGTCGCAACTCATTCTGGCGGTGGTGTCGCTTGCGCCGTGCTACGCGGACGGCCTGCAGGCCGATACTGCCCAGTTGGCCGGACACCTGAAGCTGCTCCGCGCCCACAGGATCGTCCAAATGCCGGCGGGTGAATTCGATTCCACTCAGAGACGGTTTCTGACGTGGATCGAATCGCGCATCGGGAAGGGCTTCACTGTTCAGCAGATGAATGCTGAGTTGGCCTCCGCACAGCTTCTCTCGGACGGGCCGCACACCGTCGACGACATGTTCGACAAAGACTACGTCGGCTTTGTTGGAGAGGTCGAGGATGTCGACCTCCACCTGGAACGCGGCCTGTTCGCCATCAAGTTCGGCATCCACACCGGCTCATACTGCAATTTCGACGAAACCCTGGTGCTCTATGCACGCGATCCAATGCGGCGCCTCGCGAAGATCAACGCCGCCCAGCCGCACAGACATGGCCATCATCTGCGAGAGGCCGCCGTTGGGAAAGACGTGCCAAACCGAGGCCGACTGATCGCCTCCGCCTGGGTGGCCTCCAATTGCACCAGCAATTGGAACGGCAACATCTTTCGCATCGACCGCCAGCGCGGCCAGATCCTTGAAAGCGTGTTTCACAAGGGCGTGGACTCCTACCTGGACGACCGACTGCGCATAAGCACGGAAGGAGACACGGTGACGTTCCACTACACGTCCAGCGACGGCGACGCGTCCGTGTTGATACGGGAGGCGATCGCCCGCTACCGGATCCGGCATGGACGGGCCGTCCGTCAAGCGCCGCTGGCGCCATCGTTTGGGGGATTCATTGACGAGTGGCTCGTACTCGGCGAGAACGACGTGCCGCGCTGGAGCGCCCGGGCCGCCATCGCACAACATCGCGCCTTGGTTGCTCGTTTGAAGAAGGGCTCGTTCTCCTGGAAATACGCCGCCGATTGCGCTGGAGCTGTACTAGCACGCGAGATCGGTATTCGCTGGGATGATTCCGGCCGCATTACGGTCTTCCGGATCAGCGGCTCGAGCGCCGCGGAACTGCGGATGTTGTCGGTCTCTGACAGTTTCACTCCAGGGTGCCGCGAGATCGACCTCTCCTCCGGCCTCGACAGTATCCTGGCCGAGCCGGCCCGGTGAGACCGGCTGACCGAAGGGCGTATTGTCACGCGGACGGGCGCCGGCTGGGCGCGAGTATGATCGTAGTGGCTTATGAAATTGAAGATGTTCCCGCAAGTCCGGCCTACGCCCGCCGTCGCTGGAAGCGCCATGCACCACACCCGCCGATGGTTCGCCTGTCTGGCCATGTCCTCAGCTCTTTGCACACTGGGCTGGACCGCCATGGCGGGCGGCGGCATTCCTCTGGAAAAGCTGAACCTGCCCTCGGGACGGCCCGGAGTCCAGATCAAGCCTGTGCTGCAGGGCGAGATCAAGGAAGTGAGCGTCGATCAGGTGTCGATCATCGGGCCGGCGAAGCACCTGGAACCCGCGAACGCCGGCAGCGCACTGGTCTGGCTGGTGGTCGACGGAAAGGGCACGATGGTCGCCGGCACGTCGCGCTACGAAGTGGAGGGGGAGACCATTGCCAGGGCTCCGCAAGGTGTGGCCTGGCAGATTGAGGTGCCCGAGGGACAGACGCTGCACGCAGTCCGCGTCCGGCGCACCCTTACCGCGAGCGACCTGGCGGAACTCAAGAAGTATCCACAGAACAATGCGGCACCGCTGGTGAAGAAGTTCCGCGATTGCACGCCATACGGCGAGGCGATCAAGAGCCCCAAGACGGTGAGCCGCACGCTGTTGCCCGAGAATTTCGTCCCTCGCATGGCCATGGGCACTGTGGAGACCAGCGGTCCGGACGTGGTGGGCCGCCATAAGCATCCCATGCTCGAGCAGATCTTCCTCGGGCTGAAGGGCAACGACATTACGGTGCTCGCCGACGACAATCGCGCCAACCTCACTGGATTCTCCATCCTGCACATCCCGCTGGGTTCGAATCACGGCGCGGAAGTGGCCGCCGGCAAGCATCTGCACTATGTGTGGATGGACTTCTTCGTTGCCACCGAAGGACAGGAGTGGCTCAAGAACCACAAAGCGCTGCCCCCGCAAACAAAGAAGTAATTAGAGGAACACAATCAACGACGGGGGCACATAGCGGCTTTATTGCCCCTTGTACACGCGGAATGCGGCGTCGCGCTTGAGCACCACGGAATCCTGCTTGAGCTCAATGACGGCCTCATACCGGCCGACGTCAAACGTGGCGTTGGCGATCTTCGCCAGATAAGGAAACTGGCCCTTCTGCTCACCGGCGAAGGCCGAGCCCGAGCCCGTCCGCGAGTCGTCTCGCAGACTATCCGTGAAGGCCAATTGCGTTGTACCCACCGATTGACCTCCGCTGCGGATGTCCAGGGTAAGCACAGGCTGCTTGCCGTTCATGTCGGGATAGAACAGGAAGAAGAGCCCGAGTTCGAAAGGCTCATTCGCGACAAACGCCGGATCCAACAGCGGAGCCAGGGCCTCGCCGTCATAGCTGATTACCGAGTCGCCCTGCATCGCGTCGATGGAACGGTCGAACTTGCGCACAAACATGGCGTCGCTCGCGCTGAGGCCGGGCAGGCTGTTTGTGCCCACAATCTCCACCTTCGTTTCGGCCGACTTCGACTCGGTGAGGTCCTCGATCTTCGCCTCCAGCGAGTACTGGCCGGCCGTCAACTGCACTTCCCTGACGTAGTAGAGTTCGCCCCGCTTGCGCGCCTCCAGTTTGTTCGCCGGACCCTTGACCGCATAGTCTTTCGTGCCTTGCCAGACCACGGTCCCGCCCGGGTCCTTGATCACCGCCGAAACGCGTGCCCTGGCCTGGTAGTTACCGCCTGACGTGCTGAACGACAGCGCGCGCATGGGCGTTTGGACAATCAGCAGTCCATTCATGGGGCCGAGCTTCGCGCCGATCTTCGAGATGCGGATGGGCGAGGTCTTCACCAGGCGCGCATGCACCTGAAGCTCGTTGGAGGGCGGAGGAATCGTCACACCCGAAGGCTTCACCACCGTAATGGCCGGACCTGCTTTGATGGGCACGACCGCGCCCAACGCCGTGTCCAGATCCTCGAAGGTGCGCGCCCACTGGCCGCCTGTGCCGGACGCCAGCCCTTCCAGCGCCAGCATGCCCTCGGCCGCGGCCTGCCCACTGAGTTCCACCGCAATCACCCGGATCGACTTCGATTTGCAGTCACCCAGAATCTGCTGCAGGCGCGCTTCGCCGTCGCGGCCGAACTTGGGCGACTCCAGCAAAGTCACCAGAACCCTGGCCCCCGTGGCCCGCCCCAGAGAGTAGGTGGCCACCTCCAGAGCATTGAGATAGGCCGTCTCCGTATTGCCCTGCGCTTCGCGCGCCGCGTCGAGCAGCGTCTTCTCGATCACCGGCGGCTTCATGAACTTCAGTAGTTCCTGCCCATCCCGGCTACCCGCCCGGCGCACCTCCACGGCGCGGCCCGGCTTCGACAGCCACTCGGTCACCCGTTGTGCCGCAGCCGTGGCCGCTTTGGCCGCCGCCGCTTCGGTGGCTGGACCGAACAACAGCGAAACCGTCTGCGACTGCGCGTGCACCGCCACAAATGGAATTCCGGTGCAAATGACGAATAACCACTGTCCCAACTGCATACCCATGGCCATGCAATCCCTCTTGGCCGTCGAGTATTTCACAATCTTTGCGGCGTGGAAAGGGGGAAAAGGCTGGCCAAAAGCCGCGGCACAGACGGAGTCTAGATTGGGACGCCCGCCATGCGCGCGATCGCCAGGGCGTTCGACTCCTTCGTTATGCCGGGCTTGACCAGATAGTCGAAATCCATCGGATCCGTACCGTTCCGGCTGCCCATATGGACATTGCGTCCCAGCGTCTCGTCCGCCATGGCCGTCAGGGCCAGATCGTGGGTCGATAACGCACCGATCGCGCCGCATTCGGTGAGCGTTTTCACCACGGCCGCGGCGGCAATCCCGCGGTCGTGGGAGTTCGTTCCGCTGAAGATTTCGTCGATCAGGAACAGCACCGGCTCGCCGGCCCGCGCGTACTCCAGCGTGAGCTTGAGCCGCTCTACTTCGGCCAGGAACTTCGACTTCCGGTTGAGCAGCGAATCGCCCACGGAAATCGAGGCGCAGACCCGCAGGCCCGACAACCGGAGCCGCCGCGCCCGCACGGGAGCACCAGCCATCGCGAGGACGCTGTTCACCCCGATGGTCCGCAGAAAGGTGCTCTTGCCGGCCATGTTCGAACCGCTCACGACGTAGAACGAACCCGGCCCGGGCAACGCCACGTCATTGCGGACACAGGTTTCCTCATCGAGCAGCGGGTGGCCCAAGTCTTCGCCCACGAAGGCCGGCCCGTCGACCACCAGTTCCGGGAACGGATCCTCGGGATGCTCATAGCCATAGCCCGCCAGCGCGTTCAGAGCCTCAAATTCCGCCCAATCGTCCAGCCACGCCCGCATGTTCTCCTGATGGCTGCCCCTCCAGTGCTCGATGGCCAGCGTCATCTGCGTCGCATATAGCAGGAACATCGACGGCCCATAGAACCAGTCCTTGTTCCGTTCGTTCAACCACACGATCATCCGTTCGATGCGCCGGATCGAACCCGAGGCTCCCGCCTCGCGCAACGTCCGGACAATCGCGCCTAACTTAGCGCTTTGGAACTCCGAGTGTTGCAGCAGCGCCAGCCCCTCACGAAAGACGCTGATCTCCACACCCACCGGTTGCAGCGCCTCGACAGTCCGCCGCACGTCTGGCTGGTAGGCCAGCGCCAGACCGCAGTTCACCGGCACGCAGATCATCAGGATCAGCACGACCAGGGACCACGGGAGCACCATCGCCAGACCCAGCAGGGCCGAGATCACGCACGCCGAAGTCGACACCAGGGCCACGAGGCGCACGGCCACCGGCGCCTTCATCACCGGCATCGCGAACCATTTGTCGAACGTTTCGCGCTTGGACTCCTGCGTCTCAAACCGGCCCAGCAGGCCGATCTTCTCGCGCAGTTCCACCATCGGCCGCAGCTCGCGCACGGCTTCCTGCCGTTGGACGGACTCCTCCAGGGGTACGTGCTGTGTCAGATACTCGGCCAGCCGGCGCCGCCCGATGGAGGTCCGCGCCGTCGCCAGGAGTTCGAAGAGGCTGCCTTGGCCGAACAGGTCGAGGTCGCGCTGAAACACGTGGTCGGCATTGTCGAACTCCGTGCCGTCGTAGCCTTGCCCCACCCATTCGCCATTCAGACGGGCCAGGCCCGACGCACGCCAGTCCAGCAGACGGGTGGCGGCACGTTCCTCCGCGTGACCGCTGGTGTAGCGCCGCGCACAGTAGGCAACCACAGGCAAGAGCAGTATGGGATACCAGGCCGGCACGGCCTTCTCTTTCCAGGCCATCCAACCTAAAGCCAGCAACAGGACCGTGGTGCCCAGCAGAGCGGTCAAGGCCGAGCCCTGCCGGTTGCGCACCGCCGCCAGCGCCCCTTCCGCCTCCTGCTGCTTTGTCTGATACTCGGCGAGAATCGGCGAACCGTCCATCGCACCCCTTCCGGCTAGCCTATTTGACGGCCAGCCACGCCAGGAACATGCCGTCCGGCTCGACGTCCTCCCAATAGGAGATTGGCTTCGATTCCACGTGCCGGCAATGCCGCCGCAGCAGTTTCTTCAGCTCCTCGTCGTGGAACCACTTCTCCCACTGCGGAGTCTGCAGCCGCCCCCAGTGCGCGGCGTTCTTGTCGATGATCACCAGCTTCGCGCCCGGCTTCAGCACCCGGCACATCTCCGCCACAGCGCGTTCGATGTCGACCGCGTGCTCCAACGACTCAGTCGCGTAGGCCGCGTCGAAGCTCGCACTGCGAAACGGCAGTTGCAGCATCGAGCCCGCCACTCGCCCCAGATTGCCATCCGCGAACCGCAGCATCGCCACGGCCAGATCCATCGCCGCGATGGACGCCTGCGGATTCCGCTCTTTCAGGATGCGCGCAAACCGCCCCTTGCCACAGCCGATGTCCAGCGCGCGGCCCGTCCCCAGGTTACCGAAGAAGTCGACGATCAACTTGACGTGGTAAATGCGCGGATCGATCGTCGACGGGAAGTGCTCCTCGTCCGCGGCCGACTCCTCAAACGAACGCCGGATCTCGTTGGCGAGATCCGGCGTCAGTTCAGTCGGCTTCTTTTTCGAAAACAGTTTGTCGAAGAGGCCCATTAGGCGCGGCACAGGAAGATCGGCAGCCCGCGCTTGTTGGAGTAGTTCGGGCGGTACCGCTCGGTGTTGTACATCGAGCCCAGTTCCACCTTGCGCGGCCCCAGCTTCGGATCGGGGATTTCCACCATGTCGAAGCAGCCGTTGACGATGCCCGTCATCAGGCCGCAGTTGCCTTCGGCCAGGGCGTCCATCGCCATGTTGCCATACGTGCAGGCCACGAGTTTATCGGTGAAGTCCGGGTCGCCGGAGCGCAGATCGTAGGTCAGGTCGCTGACGATGGTCTCTTCCTTCGTCTTCGACTTGATCTCGGCCGCCAGATCGTCACCCACGTTGGCCTTCTTCTGATGGCCATAGGCGTCGGCCTCGCCGTAATGCTTGACCTGATAGCCTTCCCACTCGGCGCCTTCCGACAGCAGCACCAGCGAGTAGTTCGACGGGTTGCTCTTCTTGTCCTGCACCAGCAGGTTGATCAGGCGGTCCAGATCCACTTTGAACTCGGGGATGACGCAGCGGATGTTCGTCACGTACGCGGTGTAGAGCGCCGTGTAGCCGGCGTCGCGGCCGAAGATGCGGAAGATGCCGATGCGTTCGTGCGAACCCACCGTCGTGCGCTGGCGCTGGATGGCGCTCTCCGCGCGCGTGATGGCGGTCGAGAACCCGATGCAGTACTCGGTGTGCTGCACATCGTTGTCCATCGTTTTCGGAATCGCGATGACCTTCACGCCTTCGTCATGCAGACGGCGTGCGTAGCTCAACGTGTCGTCGCCGCCGATGGCAATCACGGTGTCGGCGCCGAGCGCTTCCAGGTTCTTCAGAACCTGCGAGGTCACGTCGAAAACGCTGGAAACCTTGCCGCCCTTCTCAATGTCGCGCGTCGGGAAGGTCAGGCCCTTCAGGTGGTCCGGAAGAGACTTCATCTTCGCCGGATTCGTGCGCGAGGAGTGCAGGAACGTGCCGCCAGTGCGGTCGATGGTGCGGGTGTTCAGCGGGGTGAGCGGCAGGATGTAGCGCGACTTGCTGTCGGCGTCGTCCAGGTTCAGGTGGGTGAGACCCTCCCAGCCGCGACGAACACCAATCACTTCATAGTCCATGCCAACGCCACGGTAGGTTACCTGCTTGATCACGGCATTCAAACCGGGGACGTCGCCGCCGCCTGTAAGGATCACAATACGCTTGGGCATTCTCTCTCCTGGGTCCAAAGATCTACAAGAATGGGATGGATGATTCCAATTTCAGTATAGCTGGTCTGCTTTATGGTTTGCCGCTGGTTTTCACCAGTTCTTCCAGAGCTTGCGCGATGATTGGAGCCGCCTCGGGCCCCACGGAATTCACCTCTCCGTACCACCGTTTCGTCGAGCCAAACGTGTACGGCGGCTTCTCGTCCCACTGCACCTTCGGGATGATGTACCCGATCTCGTCATTCGCCAGCCCGAACAACATCTTATACGGTGCCGTCAGCATACTTTTCACCGGCCGTTCCACCGCGGCGCCCGGGAAATCGCCGGCGGGATCCTTCACCACTCCGCCGACGCTCAACTCCGGATACATCTCGCCCGGAATCAGCGCCACTTCCAGCTTCGGCCGGCCCTGCCCGCTCAGCCGCAGGTAGCCCACGGGCGCCTTCGACTTGCCCGCCTCCATCGCCTGCCGCCCCTTGAACAGACCAGCCTGCGCGGCCATCAGGAAGCCCTGATTCGCCACGGGGATCTCTACCAGTTTCTCACGGTAGATGATCGCGTCCACATCCGCCCGCTCCGCGTCGTGCAACGCCTCGTGGACGTGGTCCGCGACGTACTCGCCCACCGCCTCGGCGAAGCGGAACGTCTCGGGCGGCGCCGGTTGCTTCGTCCTCGGGTCGATGATCTTCGCCCCCAGCGGCGACTGCATGCCGCCGACGGCTCCATTCACATACACCACCAGGCCGCCTTCCAGGCTCTCCAGGCGCGCGCACAGCCCGGCCGGCCAGTCGGCGGTGATCAACGTGTTCTTGCTGCCCAGAGCCTCGGGATGATTCGACCAGTTCACCAGGGTCGCGATGCGCTCCCGCCGCATGTCGTTCACCGCCAATGCGAGGATCTGCGGATCATGAACGACCGGCGGCCGGCTGTCGTCGAAGTAGCCAGCCACGTCTTTCGGGGTCACCGCCGCCAGGGAGATGGTCGCCGGCCGCATGGTGGAAAGGCACTCCTTGATCGCCTCCACGGCCCGCGCCACCAGCAGCGCGTTGTACTCCTCATCGATGCCGCTGACACCCTGTTTCGCGCCCCACAGTCCCATCGTGTCCGGGCCTTCGTGCACGTGCGTCGACATCACCAGCACGGTAGCCTGCGGCACACCGGCCCGGATCTTCCGCACATCGTCCCAGAAGAGACCGATGGAATCGACGGCACACACCGCCAGCGGTTTCTCGCCCGTCGACAACGCCACGCAGCGCACCCAGAGATCGTCATGAACACCCGTCGCCGCCCGGCCCTGGCCGAAGCCGGCCATATACACGGGCCGGCCGTTCTTCAGGTCTGGAGTGATGCTGCGCCTGGCCGCGCTCGCCATCAGTTCCCCGCCCTGCGCCACGCAGACGCAGGCGAACAGCAAGACGGATGCAATGGGGAATCTCATCGACGCTACTGTACCGCACCCGCCCGGTGAGCCCAAGCGCTATTGCCCGATTTTGCTGATGAGCAGCGGCAACGGATCGCTCTCGGGTACGGGTGTACTGCACGTTTGCTGCCTGCTGCGCCACAACGATTGCGCGAAGTCCAATAAAACCTCGGCCGATTCGTTGTTCATGCTGTGCATCTGCTTCTGCTTCAGTTCAACGTCGTCCAGGGCGGGCTGCAGCCGGGCCATCGCTCCTTTCAGTTGGGCGCACATCCGCAGGTCAGCCTTCGCCAGTTCCAGAACGCGCACGCTGCGCTCGAACTTCTCCTTCGACGCCAGCCGGCGCGGAGTCGGATCCAGCGAACTCAGCAGCCCGGCCAGTTCCATGCGCGCCCGGATCTGACTGTCATCCGGTCTCAACCGCTGCGCCCGCCGCAGATTGTCCTGCGCCGCGGAGTACTCGCCCAATGCCATGTCCGCTTCAGCCAGCCCGGTGAGCGCATCCACGTCATCGGCGTTCTTTCGCAGCAAGGCACGGTAACTGGCGGCAGCTCGCTCCGGTGACCCCGCCACCAGCAGCAGGTGCGCGATCTTGCGCTGGCGATCCAGATCCACGCGCGCATCGCTCTGGATCAACAGCACCTCGGCCAGCAGCTTCTGCGGTTGGCCGGCATCGGCCAGAAACTCCGCCAGCTCCATCCGCACTTCGTCGACCGCCGCCCCAACCGGCCACTTTCCGTACACGGCACGGTGATAGTAGGCCTCGGCCTCCCGATCGTTGCCCAGTTTCACCTGCAGCCGGGCCATCACCAGATTGGCTTCCCCGTCGTTGGAATCGGCGGTCAACACGGGCAGCAGTTGGGCTTCCGCGTCCGTCAGGCGTCCAGCGGACACATAGGCGCGCGCCAACATCAACTGGTAGTCGCGCCTCGAACGCTGCAGCACATGGGCCCGCTCCAGCGGACGGGTTGATTCCGCCGCTCGCCCCGCCGCCAGCAGGTCACTTCCTTCCTTGAACAGGGACTGTGCCTCGCCCAGGATCTCGCTCTGCTCCAGCCGCGCCAGGGAACGGTCAATGAATATCAGGCCCACCGAAATGGCGAGGACCGCCAGCACCACAGAGGGCTTCACCGCTCGCCCCCGGACCCGAGCAGCGGGCCGCCGACTCCGTAAGCCTTCAGAATCTCAGGCAGCGTCACCACCCCAAGCAGTTGCGAGACATTGGCCCGGCTCACCACCGGCAGGACGTTGAGATGATGGTCGCCCATCTTCTCCAAGGCCAGACTGAGCGGGTGGTCCGGGTGTACAAATGGGAACTCCTTCGCCGCGAGATTTCCAGCCGTCGCGCCAGCCGCCATCTTCCGCCCGGCCGCCGCGGTGAGCAAGCCCACCAGGCGTTCGCCATCCATGACGGGCCAGGCCCGGCCGGCCCCATCCGCCAAATCGGCCCGCATCGGCTCCAGTGGCGTGGTGACGGCGAGCGTCGGGACACTCTCAACGACATCCGACACGGTGAGCCGCGCCATGTGTTCGCGCGTCTCACCGGTAGGCAGCGAAACGCCTTCCTGGTGTGACAGCGCCTCGTAGATTGGCTCACGCTGCAGCCGGTAGGACACAAAGAAGCTGATCAGATTCGAGATCATCAACGGCACAATGATCGAATAGTCCCGCGTCATCTCGAAGATCATGATCACCGATGTCAGCGGTGTGCGCACGATGCCCGCGAATGCCGTCCCCATGCCGATCAAGGCGTAGGCGCCCGGATTCGCGGTGCTGCCCGGCAGAATGGCGTGAGCCACGCTACCCACCGTGCCCCCAACCATGGCACCGATGAACAGGCTGGGGCCAAAGATGCCGCCCGCATTCCCGGAAGAGTAGCAGGTAGCCGTGGCCACGATTTTGAGGATCGCCAGTAGAGCCACCGTCTTCAGGGCCAGGTCTCCGCCCAGGACCCGCTCCACGTAGTCATAGCCAACGCCGAGCACTTCCGGCAGGAACCAGCCGAGCAGGCCAACGAGCAAGCCGCCGACGGCCGGCTGCATCCACACCGACCACTTCGGCAGACGGCGGAACCAGATCCGCAGCCCCAGCAGCAACTTCACGAAGGCAACCGAAGCCAGCCCGCCAATCACTCCAAGCACTGCGTACAACACAAACTCGTAGGGGCTCACCAGTTGGTAAGCGGGCACGTGAAACAACGGTTCGTCGCCCAGAATCAGGTGTAGCACCATCCACGATGTGGCCGAACTGATGACCACGGAACCCATGACCGGGGCGTGCAGATCGCCCAGGATCTCCTCCAGCGAGAACAACACCGCGGCAATTGGCGTGTTGAACGCCGCCGCGAGAGCCGCGGAACAACCCACTGGAATCAGCGCCTTCACATCGTCCGGCTGCAACCCGCATCTGCGTCCCAGCACCGATGAGATGCCGGCCCCGATCTGAACCGACGGTCCCTCGCGGCCCAGAGCGATGCCGCTGGCCAGGGAGAGGGAACAGCACAGGAACTTCCCGAGTACGGTCTTCAGGGAAATGTAGCCTTCGTGGATGAAGAGTGCGAATTTGGTCTGCGGGATGCCGCTGCCACGCGCGTTGGGAAAGTACTTAGTCAGCAGCCAGCCGGAGCTCAATGCACCGAGAACAGGAATCAGCACACGGCGCCAAGCCGCTCCGCCCGGTGGGTACATCCGCGCGGCCAGACGGCCCGTCAGCAGGATAAAAGCCACGACCACCAGCCCAACAAGCGCGCCTATCACGAAACTGAGGATTAAAAGTGTCTGCCCGGACTGGCCCTGCTCTGGCTCAGTCCATCGTCGCATCCACCGTCCGATGGCAGGAAACATTCTCTTTTTAGGATAGCGGCATTCAACGAGCCGCGGATCCAAAGAGGCCGCCTGGACACAGAAGCGGCCGGCCAGGCACCCATGCCCGGCCGGCCCGTTCCGTCGCTATTGCGGTGTGTCTACTCGTCTTCTTCCACTTCGCCCGTGGCCGAAGCCTTGTACGCCGCGACGATCTTGTCGGCGTTCAACGCAGGCACGTAGTCGTAGTGAGAAAACTCCATCGAGAACGAGGCCCGGCCCTGCGTCATTGAGGTCAGGTCGTTCTGATACGTCAACATCTCCGACATCGGCACCACGGCGCGGATGATCTGCGTTCCGCCCTTGGTGTCCATGCCGCTGATGCGGCCCCGCCGGCCGTTCATGTCGCTCATCAGGTCACCGGCAAACTCCACCGGTGCGGCCACCTCCACCTTCATCAAGGGCTCCAGCAGGGTCGGCTTGGCCTGCTCCATCGCCAATTTGAAGGCTTTGCGGCCGGCGATCTTGAACGCCATTTCCGAGGAGTCCACATCGTGGTACGACCCGTCGTACAGCGTCACGCGGAAGTCGACCACCGGGAAGCCGGCCAGATAGCCCCGTGCCGCGGCCTCCAGAATGCCCTTCTCAATCGCCGGGATGAACTGCCTCGGGACCGCGCCACCGAAGATGTTATTGACGTACTCGAAGCCCGCGCCACGCTCCAGCGGCTCCATCTTGATGCGGCAATCGCCGAACTGGCCGTGTCCGCCCGTCTGCTTCTTGTGCCGTCCATGGACGTCGGCAAATCCACGAATCGTCTCCCGGTAGGGGATCTTCGGCTGCCGCAGTTCCACCTCGACGTTGTAGCGCTTCTTCAGCCGGCTCACAATCACTTCGATGTGCTGCCCGCCGCTGCCCGCCAGCAGAAAGTCCTTCGTCTGGGTATCGCGATAGAACCGCAGCCCCTGGTCTTCCTCCAGGATTTTCGCCACCGAGTTACCCATGCGGTCTTCGTCGTTCCTCGACTTCGCCGCAATGGCGTACGCAATCGACGGCTCCGGGATCTGAACCTTCGGATACTCGATCGAGTCGCCCTTCTCGCACAGTGTATCGGCAGTCAACACGTCCTTCAGCTTTGCCACCACGCCGATGTCGCCCGCATGAAGCTCATTCACCGGCTGCAACGTCTTGCCCATCGGTACGCTGATGTGCGCCAACCGCTCCTGGCTCTTGCTCCTCATGTCCACCAGGTTGATGTCGTTCTTCAGCACGCCCGTGCAGACCTTGAAGAAGCTCAGCCGGCCCGAAAACGGATCGGCTACGGTCTTGAACACATAGGCCGTCACGTGGTCTTTATCCGTGATCGCCTTGAATTCCTCGTGGTCACCCACCATGGCCTTCAACGCCGGATGCTCGGTCGGATTCGGGCAGAACTCCTGCAGGAATTCCATCACCAGATCGGTGCCGATGTTCCGCAGCGCCGAGCCGCACATCACCGGAAAAATCTTGTCGTCCTTCACCGCGTCGTGCAGGCCGCCCATGATGTCTTCGACCGGCAGAGTGCCGTTCTCGAAGAACTTTTCCATCAGTTCGTCCTTGCCTTCGGCGATCATCTCGATCAGCGCATCGTGCGCGGCCTTCGCCTCGTCCGCCATCGACGCTGGAATCGGAATCTCCTTGCCCTGTCCGTCGCCGTCCGGCGTGTACGTCCAGGCCTTCATCGAAATCACATCCACGACGCCCGTGAAGTCCCGCTCTTTGCCTATCGGCAGATAGATCGGCACACAGAAGCGCCCGAAAACCTCCTGGATGTTCGCCAGCGCACGCCCAAAATCGCTGCGCTCCCGATCCAGTTTGTTGATCATGAAAGCCCGCGGCAGCGCATACTGCTCCGCGTACTCCCACACCTTCTCGGTCATCACTTCGACGCCGGAGACCCCGTCCACCACCACCAGCGCTGCATCCGCGGCGGCCATCGAGATCTTCGTGTCGTACATGAAGAGGTTGAAGCCGGGCGTGTCGAACACGTTCAGCTTCTTCTTCTTCCATTCCACGGCGGCTAGAGAGGTGGAAATCGTCAGCTTCCTGTTGATCTCCTCATCGTCAAAATCCGTGATCGTGTTGCCCTCATCGACCCGGGTCAAGCGATTCGTCGCTCCAGCAGTAAACAGCATGCCGGCCGCGAGCGACGTCTTTCCGCTATGCCCGTGACCGACGAGGGCCACGTTTCGGACTTCAGTGCTTTCGTATACCTTCACTTGGCACACTCCAAGAGTGGATTGGGCGCCGATTAACAGGACAGGCGTCCGTCTGAGCGGAATCGTATCACAATTGAAATAGAGGAATTTGGACCCGATGATCCACTATGCTGCAGCCCCTCTCGCGCCGTGCTATCAAGGTGTTTTACCCCAATTCCGTACGGAGCCTGGACCATGGTCTCGAAAGACACGCTGCTCGCTCACATCGAATACTCGGCCTGGGCCTCTCGCCGCCTGATCGAAGCCGCCGCGGAGCTGCCGGAATCGGACCTCCAACGCGACTTTGGTACCGCCGACAAGTCCATCCTCGGCACGCTGGTTCATCTCTATCGCGCCGACAAGCTCTGGCTGGCCCGCATGCACCGGGCCGCCGACAAGATCGTCCTGGCCGATTCCGACTTCCAGGTCTCCGTCCTGCGCGACAAATGGCCCGAAATCTACGCCGGCTGGCGCCATTACCTCGCCGGGCTCACCGACGAACAGATTCTGGAATCAATCAGTTACCACGATCTCAAAGGTAACGCCTGGTCGACGCCCATCTACCAGATCGTGCTCCATCTCGTGAACCACGGCACCCACCACCGCGGTCAGGCGTCCGGATTTCTGCGCAGCCTGGGACACAAGCCGCCGGTTCTCGATCTCATCGCCTACTACCGCAGCCTCTAGGCGGCGCGCAGCCAATAGAGCCGGCACTCGTAGAGTATCCGTACCATTCCGGCTACCTGATGCCGGTCGTAGACCGCCCGCAGGCGCCCGAGAAACCCTTCATCCCCAACGGGGACATACGAAGCCGACAGCAGCCGCCCCTTCAGTCCTTGCCAATCGAGCACCTGCTCGTTCGGCCCGGTCCACCGTTCGACCACGAGGGGCAGGAAGACAGTGTCCACATCCACCGAATCTTCCTTGTCCCCTGAGAACTTGGCGGCGTACTCCGGGCTGCCTTCCACCAGCAACCGCTCCAACCCCTCCAGAAACGCACTTCCGGTCTTCAGGCGGATGTTCCAGATGATCGCGATCAGTCCGCCCGGCTTCACGATCCGCAGAAACTCCCGCCGCGCGGCTTCCGCGTCCACCCAGTGGAACGCCTGCGCGCACACCACGAGATCGGCGGACGCATCTGGCAGTCCCGTCGCTTCTCCGCGCCCTTCCCTGACGTCGAACCCCTGCGACAGGGCTGCTTCACGCATCGCCGCATTCGGCTCGATCCCCGTCACCCGATAGCCGTTCCTCAGGAACAGCTCCGTCGAGATTCCGGTCCCACAGGCCACATCCACCACCTGCGAGCCCGCCGCCAGCCCCTCGCTCTCGAGCTTCCGCACTAGTGCGTCAGGATACCCCGGCCGGTACTTCACATAGTTGTCCACCCGATTGGTAAAGCGTTCAGTAGGTTGCATGTCTATAGAAATAAGGTGATGCCCGCCACGCCCGCCGCGCCTGCCTCCACACACGCGCCGGCGTTCTCCCACGTGATTCCGCCCAGCGCGTATACGGGAATCCGGACGGACGCGGCCGCGGTCTTTAGTCCGTCCAATCCCCAGCACGCTCGTTCGTCCTGCTTCGACAACGGCCGGAACACCGGCCCGAACACGGCGAAGTCCGCGCCGCCCGCCTCAGCCGCCCGCAGGTCCTCCAGATGGTGACAGGACACACCAAAGAGGAACCCCGCCGGAACAATGGCCTTCCACTCCAGCGGGGCCATGGAATCGCCGGGCAGATGCGCGCCGTGCGCTCCGCAGGCCAAGGCCACGTCGACTCGCGTATTCACCAGCACCTTGGCATGCCGGCAGAGAGAAACCACCCGGCTCACCAGTTCGCAGAGGGACCGCGTATCCAGATCCTTCTCCCTGATCTGGATCATCTCGACGCCGGCCGAATCGCTCCGCGCGATGGAGGCTAGCAACGCCTCGGTGCTACCGGCAGTCTTCCGGCCCGTGATCTGATAGCGGTTCATAGTAGTGCTGTCCGGCGCAGCTCCGGCACAGTGTGCGCCCGTCCTTCACAACCTCGCGCTGGAAGTTGATCCCCTCGCCGCACTCCGCGCAGGCGACTCGCGGGCCCTTGAATCCCGGCAGATCCTCCGGGCCCACACGAATCTTCACCCACTGCACGTCAAACAGCTCGTCGAGGCTCAGCTCGCGGTACGCCGCCATCTGCTGCCTGTTCTTCTCCGGAATCTCGGGATGCAGTTCCGCCGCCCTCTGTTTACTCGATTCCCTGGCCGCCAGGCGCACCGCCCGGCCGGTCTCCAAATCGCAGAACGTCGCGGCCATCTTGCCGAAATCCAGGAACTTCAAAGCGCGCTTGCCCAGCCGGCAGCCCGTCACCACACTGATGGCGTCCGTCGCGCAGCGGTCGATCTCGACGAAGGTCACCAGCCGCTTCCGGTGCGCGCCTGTTGGGTCGTCCAGGCCCAGCAGTGCCAGTCCATGGAGTGCCATCCGCAGGCCGAGAATCTGCCCCGCGCACAGGTGGCCATGCGCCACCGCCGCCAGTTGCTCGTACTCGGGCAAAGTCTTCATGACTTCAATTGCCGCAGCGCGCTGGGCGGAAACTCTACCACCCATTCCCCATTATGCGACTCGCCGTCGAACGCCCGCTCCGGCATCTCCGCCACAATCCCGCCCGCGAACTCCAGGCGCACGGTCTGCGTCCGGCGACTCTGCCGCAACAGCTTCATCACGACGCCCGCGCCGCCAAACGATTTCACTCGCAGCATCTCCGCCCGCACGCCCAACCGCAAGTGCGCACCTAGCAGATGTCCGGGGAAATACGGCCCCGCAATCTCGAACCCCGGCCCGCAGCGCAGGCGGCTGCTCTTCGCAGCAGGATCCATGGCCACGATCTCGGCATCGAAGACGTTGAATCGGCCCAGCAGCCCGGCTACCTCTTCGGTGGCCGGACGATCCAGAATCGACGACGGCGTCCCCGATTGAACAACGTGCCCAGCGCGGAACACGAACATCTCATCGCCCAACTGCAGAGCCTCGTCGAGATCGTGCGTCACCAGCAGCATCGGGATCTGGAATGACTTCCGCACCTCGTCCAGCACGCTATAAAACTCTTCCCGCAGCACGAAGTCCAGGCCGCTGGAAGGTTCGTCCAGCAGCAGCAGACGCGGCTGCGACAGCAGCGCCCGAGCGATCGCGCCGCGCTGTCTCTGTCCGCCTGACAGCGCCGCCGGCCGGCTGCCCGCCACCTCGTCCAGGTGAAACCGCTCCAGCATCTCGCCAACCTGGCGCCGCCGGTCCAACCGGTTCAGCCGCTCGGCCGCAAACGCCAGATTCTCCCGCAGAGTCATGTGCGGAAACAAAGCGGAATTCTGGATCACGTACCCGCACCGCCGCTGCTGCGGGCTTAGGGACAAGCCGGAAGCGGCGTCAAACAGCAGGACATCGTCCACCAGGATCCGTCCCTCATCGGGCCGCGCGAATCCGGCGATCGAATCCAGGGTGAGCGACTTCCCCGCCCCGCTGGGCCCAAACAGCACCGCCAGGCCCGCCTGCGTTCTGACGTGCACGTCGAGCGCAAAGGCAGCGGTCTCAGCCGACCCCGCAAACTGTTTGCGAATCCGTGCGTCGATCAATGCGCCGCCTTCCCCACGGACACCCGGCCCAGGCGGTTCGCCAGTGTCAGGCTGACCAGGGCCACGGCCGAAATCACCAGCACAAGCACCCGCGCCACATCGCCGCGTCCGCCTTCCACGGCGTCATAGATCGCCACCGAAATGGTCTGCGTCCTGCCTGGGATATTCCCCGCCACCATCATCGTGATGCCGAAGTCGCCCAGCGACCGGGCAAAGGCCAGCGCCGTGGCCGCCAGAATCTGGTTCCAGGCCAGCGGCAGCGACACCCGCCAGAACACCATCCACTCCGTAGCCCCCAACGACCGCGCGGCCTTCCCATACCGCCGCGGCACACTCTCCAGCGCGGCTGTGGAAAACTTAATCAGCAGGGGCGCCGAATGCAGCAGGGCCGCCACCACGGCCGCCTGCCAGGTGAACACCAGAGACTGCCCGAAGATCCATTCGTACAACCGCCCCAGCGCGCTCTGCCGGCCGAGCACGATCAACAGGTAGTAGCCCAGCACCGTCGGCGGCAGCACCAAAGGCAGCGTCACGATGGCGTCGAGAAAGTCCTTACCCCGATATTTCTTGGTGGTTTGCAGCCAGCCCAGCCACAATCCGGCCAGGAGGGCGACAATCGTGGACAGCGCGGCGACGCGCAAGCTAAGCCACAGAGGGAACCAATCGATTGCCATGCGGGATTTTTCATTATAGGACTGCGGCGCACCCCGTCACTCGTTGTACATTGTTGAGGAGTGCTTCGTGCGACCAAGAAGGATCTGGCCCGGTCAAGGGTCCTCCGGGATTCCCTCGGCGCTCTCGGCTATCCAGGCTTCGTGAACCTGTTCACCGAGATGGAGGCCGAGTTCGAGCACGACCCCGCCGTGGTCCTCATCGCCGCCCTGTCCTGTGAAAATCTGGACGACCGCGTCGTCGAAGCCCTGCCCTGGCTCATCCTGCGATACAACGAGCTCGACTGGGATTGGATCAAGAAGGAAGCCCGCCAGCGCCAGGCCCAGAACCGCCTGGGGTTCATCGTCAGCATCGCCCTGCGCGTGGGCGCGTCCACCTACGGTAACACCGAGATCCTGCTCAAGCTCTCCGCCATCGAAGAGGATCTCTTCGAATACCGCCTGGACAAAGAGGACACGCTCTGCCGCAAGCTCCCGCCTGGAGAGCGTCAGTGGATCCGGGAAGCCCGTTCCAGTGAAGCCCGCCAATGGAACCTGCTGACGGACCTACGGCCCCAGGACCTCAGCTACAACGGCGACATTTAAGTCAGTCCGTCGCCACGCCTGCCAGACTTCCTGTCGTCACCACGCCTCGCCGTTGGAACCGCGTCTGCAATGCTGCCAGATAGGTGTACACCACCGGCGTCAGATACAGCGTCACGACCTGGGAGAACAATAGGCCGCCCACGACGCACAAGCCCAAAGGCTGCCGGGCTTCTCCGCCTGCTCCGTAACCAAACGCAATCGGCAAAGCGCCCAGCAAGGCCGCCATGGTGGTCATCATGATCGGACGGAACCGCACCAGACACCCCTCGTAGATCGCTTCCAGCGGAGCCTTCCCGTGATGCCGCTCGGCCTCGAGCGCGAAGTCGATCTGCATAATGGCGTTCTTTTTCACGATGCCAATCAGCAGAATCAATCCCACATACGAGTAAATGTTCAAATCCAACTTGAAGAGCCAAAGAGTCAGCAGCGCGCCAAAGCCGGCCGACGGCAGCCCCGACAGAATCGTCAGAGGGTGAATGAAGCTCTCATACAGCACGCCCAGCACGATGTAGACCACCACCACGGCGAGCAGCAGCAGGATGCCCAGATTCTTCATCGATTTCTGGAACGCCTGCGCCGTGCCCTGGAAGATCGTCGTGATCGTCGCCGGCAAATGTGTTTTCGACAGCTCGTCAATCTGGTCCACGGCGCTGCCCAGCGACACCCCGGGCCGCAGGTTGAACGACACGGTCACCGCCGGCAACTGCCCATAGTGGTTGATCGACTGCGGGCCAGCGCTCGGCTCCAGCCGGGCGAGTGAATCCAGCGGCACCAACTCGCCCTTGCCCGACTTCACATACAGCCGCGACATGAACGACGGATCGGCCTGATAGGCCCGGTCCACCTCCATCAGCACCCGGTACTGGTTGTTTGGCGCATAGATCGTCGAGATCCAGCGCGGCCCATACGCGTCAAACAGTGCATTCTCAATCTGTTCCGGACTCACATCGAACTTCGCCGCACGGTCTCGTTCGATCTTCACCGTCATCTGCGGACTCCGGATCTGCAGATCGCTGGTGACGTCCATCAACGCCGGCAACTTGGCCACTTCCTTCTCAAACGCCTGGCTGCTCTTGTACAACTCGTCAATGTTCGTCCCAAGCAGCGTGAACTGGTAGAGACTCTTGGTGAGCGTGCCGCCCACGCGGATGGACGGCGGGTTCTGCAAAAACACACGCATCCCCGTCATCCCGTTCAATCGCTGCCGGAACGAACCCATCAGCTCATCGACGCCCATCGCGCGCTCATGCCGCGGCTTCAGGTGCATGAACATGCGTCCAAAGTTCGGCCCGCCCAGGCTGACCCCGGCGCTGCCGCCGCCCACACTCGACATGAACGAATCCACGTTGGGGTCGTTCCGCACAATCTCCGCCAGCTTCTTCTGCGTTTCCATCATGTCCAGATGGGATGCACCCTGCACGGCCTCGGTGATCGCCAGAATCTGGCTGGTGTCTTCGCTCGGGATGAAGCCCTTCGGCACCTGTACAAACAGCCAGCCGGTGGCGATGAGAATCACGAACGAGAAGGCCAAGGTAATGGCGCGGCGACGCAGGGTCCACTGCAGCGTCACGTCGTAGAGGTGGAGCATCCCATCGAAGAAGCGCTCCGTGGCCTGATAGAACCGGCCCTCTTCCCCCCGCCCGTGCGGCCGCAGGAACCGGCTGCACAGCATCGGCGTCAGCGTCACCGACACGACACCGGAGATCAGGATGGCCACGACGATCGTCACCGAGAACTCGCGGAAGAGCCGGCCCAGGATGCCGCCCATGAACAACAGCGGGATGAACACCGCCGCCAGCGAAATGGTCATCGATACAATCGTGAAGCCCACTTCGCGCGAGCCCTTCAGCGCCGCATCCATCGGACTCTCGCCGTTTTCCATGTGGCGGACGATGTTCTCCAGCATGACGATGGCATCGTCGACGACGAAGCCAATCGCCAGGATCAACGCCATCAACGAAAGGTTGTCCAGGCTGTAGCCGCACAGATACATCACGGAAAACGTGCCAATCAGCGAGAACGGCAGCGCCAGGCTCGGGATCACGGTGGCCGACAGCTTGCGCAGGAACAGGAAGATCACCATCACGACCAGCGCCAACGTCAGCGCCATCGTGAACTGAATGTCCACGAACGACTCGCGAATCGAATCCGACCGGTCGTACAGGACGTCCAGCGTCGCCGCCGGCGGCAATTGCGACCGGAACGAGGTCAACAGTTCGCGGACCGAATTCGCCACCTCCATCGCGTTGGTGCCCGGCTGCCGCTGCACCGCGAGTACAATCGCCCGGTTGCTCTTTTCGTGCGTGTTGAACCACGACGCGATCTTGTCCTCTTCCACACTGTCGAAGACCCGCGCCAGCTCGTCCAGCCGCACCGGAGCGCCGTTCTTATACGCCACGACCAGCGATTTATATGCCTCCGCCGACGTCAACTGGCCGGTTGCCTGGACCGTCAGCATCCGGTCAGGCCCATAGAGCGTGCCGGTGGGCAGATTCACGTTGTGCTTCCGGATCGCCGCTTCCACTTCGTCGATCCCGATGCCCCGCGCATTCATCTCGCGTGGGCTCACCTGCACCCGCACGGCGTACTTCTGCGAGCCGAACACCTGCACTTGAGCCACACCGCTCACCATCGAGATGCGTTGTGCCATCACCGTGTCGGCGAACTCGTTCATGTCGTAGAGCGGCATGGTGGGCGAGCTCAGTGCGAGGTAGATCACCGGCTGATCGGCCGGATTCACCTTGCGGAACGTCGGCGGTGTCGGCATGCCAGCCGGCAGCAGCGGAGCCGCCTGTGAGATCGCCGCCTGCACATCCTGCGCCGCACCATCCAGATCGCGGCTCAAGTCGAACTGCAGTGTCACGCTCGTTGCGCCCAGCGAGTTCGACGAGGTCATCGAGTCGAGACCGGCGATCGTGGAGAACTGCCGCTCCAGCGGAGTCGCCACGGCCGAGGCCATGGTCTCCGGATTCGCACCGGGCAGGCTCGCGTTCACCATCAGAGTGGGAAAGTCGACGTTCGGCAGATCGCTCACCGGCAGCCAGCGGTAGGCCACGGAACCAAACAGCGCGATCGCCAGCATCAGCAGCGTTGTCGCCACGGGCCGGCGGATGAAAATCTCTGAGAAGTTCATGACAGCAGCCTCACTTTCGAACCCGTCGTCAGCCGCAGCTGCCCTTCCGTCACCACACGCTCACCCGCGGTTACTCCACTTTCCAGCGCCACGGCGTCGCCGCTGCGCGCCCCCACTTTCACCACACGCATCTCCACGGTGCTGTCGCTCTTCACGACATACACGAAGTCGCCGGCCTGGCCTGTTTGCAGGCACTTCGACGGCACGACAATCGCGTTGGGCTGCTCGTTCAGCCGCAAGGTGACATCCAGAATCTGACCCGGCCAGAACTTCGCGGTCGCGTTGGTGAACTTCGCTTTCATCCGCAGGGTGCCGGTCGACTCGTCCACCGTATTCTCAATAAACGCGAGCGCGCCCTCCGCCGGCGTATCCGTGGTGCCCTGCTCGGCTGCCCTCACCAGCAACTGCCCACCCGCCATCTTCGACCGCACGTTGCTCACATGCTTCTCGGCCAGGGCGAACGATACATACACCGGCTGGATCTGCCGGATCGTCACCAACTCGACATCGGTGGCCTTCACGAGATTGCCCTGCTTCACGAGAATGCTGCCCGTCCGCCCGTCGATCGGAGACCGGATCTCGCAATAGGCGAGGTCCAGCTTGGCCCGGTCCAGCGCCGCCTGATCGGCCCGCAAGGTCGCACTGATGCTCTCCAGGGTCGCCTGGTCCGCTCGTACAGCTTCCCGGCGAGCGGCCGCTTCCGTCTGGGCCTGGTCGGTTTGTTCTTTCGAGAAGACACCCTCCTTGGCCAATTCCGCGTACCGGCGCGCTTGCGTGTCGTAATACTTCAACTGCGCCTGATCCTTGGCCAGGGTCGCCTCAGTCTGCCTCAGCAGGGCCCGGTCGCGCGCCAGGCTCGCTTCCGCCTGCAGCGCCGCCTGCTCAAACGGCCGAGGGTCAATCTGGAACAGCAACTGCCCGGCCCTGACGGCATCGCCCTCGGCGAAGTGAACCTTGTTCAGAGTTCCCCCCACCTGCGACTTCACCGTGATGGTGCTGAACGCCTCCACGCTACCAATCGTGCGCAACTCCACCGGCATGCTCTGGACCACCGCCGAAGCGACGCGCACCGGAGCCGCGGGCGTCCCCTCGGTCGCCACCGCGCTCTTGGCCGCACAGCCGCCCAGCGCCATTGCCCCCAACCCCAAAATCAAGGAAAATCCGGCCCCGGGGCCGCACGCCGTTCGTTTCGGTTGCATCGAAATGCCTTTCAAAGTGTCTACGGCAGAAGCTGGACGTTGCTGGTGCGCGACTTGGCGGCGGTTAGGCGATCCAATTCGGTTGACGTCTCTCCAACCCGTTTCACACGCTGCCCAGAGTGTGCACCGGGTCTATCCCTTCAGCTAGCTATCTAATTTATCAGGCATCGCGACGGACGGCGTGTCAACCTCCCCCCGGGCAATTTACATAATCCCCATAGGAATAGTGGAAACCTCCGTCGCTGCATCGTCATCTATCAGTCATGAAGATGCTTCAATGGCTCGCTCTCTCTGTATTCCTGGTTTTGGGCGCGTCTTCCGCTTTCGGGCAGGCGGCTGCCATGAACGGCCAGATTGTGGGCACCGTGACTGACCCCGCCGGCGCCGTGGTCCCCAACGCCACCGTCCAGGCCGTCAACACGGGAACCGGCTTCCGCCAGTCCGCCACGACTACCAGCAGCGGCCTCTACCGTTTCAACATCCTGCCGCTCGGCCTCTATGAGATCACCGTGGAATCATCGGGATTCTCCACTGTCAAGCGGACCGGCATCGAGGTCAACGCTGGAGCCACCATCACCGCCGA
The DNA here is from genome assembly GCF_963665245.1 of uncultured Paludibaculum sp. Lineage (NCBI taxonomy): Bacteria > Pseudomonadati > Acidobacteriota > Terriglobia > Bryobacterales > Bryobacteraceae > Paludibaculum > uncultured Paludibaculum sp. The sequence continues at coordinate 3,383,184 of NZ_OY762269.1, read as the reverse complement.
CATTGCTCTCGCGGTTAAAGGCGTCACCGCGGAGGTGATTGTCTCGGCCGCGGCTCCGGTGGTCGATCCCAGCCGCACGGACCAGGGCAGCACGCTCAGCTCGAACGCCATCACCAACCTGCCGCTCGTCTCGCGCAACCCCTATAACTTCATCCTGCAGCAGCCGAACGTCTCAGGCCGCGGCAATACGGAGTTTGGCGTTCCTCGAAAGGTGAACGCCAACGGTTTCAACGGGCGCATCAACTACCAGCTCGACGGCAGCAACAACGTGCAGAGCGACCGAGCCGGTATCCGCCTGATGCCTATCTCCGACACCTGGGTCCAAGAGATCCAACAGGTGTCCAACGGCTTCGCACCGGAGTTTGGCAACACGGTCGGCACCGTCTTCAACACCATCACCAAGTCGGGCGCCAACGATCTCCACGGCGAAGCGGGCTATATCTTCCGCCGTACGGCGTTCAGCGCCCGTCCGGCCCTGCTGGCCTACAACCGCCCCACGCCGGATGTGAACGTCGACGCGGGTTTCGCCGATGCCGGGGGCCGCATCATCCGCGACAAGCTCTTCTTCTTCGGTTCCTACGAGAAGGTGAAGCGCGACCTGCCCTCCACCGTCTCGGCCAATCCGGCCGATCTCGCCGCCCTGGGGCTGCCGGCGAGCTATGCCGACGCGATTCCGTTCAACCAGAACGTGACCTTCTTCATGGGGAAGGTTGACTACCAGATCAATTCGTCTAACCGCCTATCGCTGCGCTACAACGGCCACCGCAACGACTCGCCGTATAACAACGGCGGCGGCCTGGTGCTGGTCGATCGTACGTACAACTTCGTCGACCGCTCGCACGGCGGCGCAGCCCAGCTCATCTCCATCATTTCCCCGCGCATGGTGAACGAGTTCCGGTTGCAGATCCCTTACCGCACGCAGCAGCAGAACCGCTTCTCCGCCACCGGCACCGGACCCGCCATCACCATCCCCGGCGTGGCCAGCTTCGGCAACTCGCTGGACGTCGGGTTCAACTATGAAGAGACCACGCCCGAGTTCTCAGACAACTTCAGCCTGAATCTCGGCAGCCACGGCCTGAAGTTCGGAGCCGCTTACCGCGCCTTGCGCGATACGCAGGTATCCAGCACCAGCGCCAACTACACCTTCCCCAACATCGCCGCCTATCTCGCCGCCAAAGCCGGTACCGCGCCGAAGGGCTACACGACCTTCGTGCAGACGGTGGGTGAGCCGTCCATCACGTACAACTCCAACTTCACCAGCGTCTATGGGCAGGACTCCTGGAAGCCGCGCGCCAACATTACCGTGACCTATGGCCTGCGCTACGACGTCTACTCTCCGCCACCGGCCAACAGCAGTTCGCCGTTCCCTTCGTCGCAGAAGTTCCGGACGGACCGGAACAACTTCGCGCCGCGCCTCGGCGTGGCCTGGGGCCTGGGCAAGACCGTCGTTCGCGCCAGCGGCGGCATTTTCTACGACCCCTTCCAGACCGACACCTATCGCCGTTCCATCCTGAATAACGGCACACCGATCTTTTTCAACCTCAGCACCGGACCCGGCACCAGCTATGCCCCGTCGTTCCCCGACGTCTTCAGCGGCGTGCCCGCCGGCTTCGCCCTCTCGCTGCAGGACATCACCACGGTCTCGCCGGACTTCGCCACGCTCTACTCGGCCAACGCCAACGTCAGCGTGAGCCGCGAGATCACGTCGAACCTGGGCATCACGGCGACCTATCTCTACACCCGCGGCAACCGCCTGCCCATCTGGCGCAACATCAACCTCGGTCTCACCGGCCAGACTCTGGCCGATGGACGGCCGATCTTCGGCGGCGCCCGGCCTGACTCCGCTTATGGCAACGTGACCTCGGCCGAGTCGGTTGGCCAGTCCACCTATAACGGCCTGAACCTGACGGTCAACCGCCGGTTGACTCGCGGGCTGGAGTTCTTCGGCACCTACACCTGGTCGCACGCCATCGACGACGCGCCCGAACAGAACAACATCGACAGTGGCGCGTTCCTGCTCTCCGACCCCACTAACCGCCGCCGCGATCGAGGCAACTCGCTCACCGACCGGAGACATGCGTTCAACGCGAATGCGCTGTGGACACCGACTGTGCAGCTCGGCAATAGCGTGTTGAACTACCTGGCCAACAACAATCGCCTGGCCCTGGCCGCGACCATGCAGAAGGGTGAGGTGTTTAATATCGGCAGCAACCGCTCATTGAACGGCGACGCCTCGACGGCGGGCACCTACCAGCGGCCTCTCTTCATTGGCCGCAACACGCTGAACGCGCCCGATACCTACGAGTTCAACCTGCGCTACTCGCGCATCTTCGCCGTGGGCGAGCGCTGGAGACCCGAGTTCTTCGCCGAGTCGACCAACATCTTCAACCACACCAACGTCACGGGCATCAACAGCAACGCGACGGTGGACCTGTTGGGCAACATCACGGCCGCGCCCAATCTGGCGTGGACGTCCGCGCTCGATCAGCGGTTGATTCAGTTCGGTCTCAAGCTGAACTTCTAAGGGATGGAAACGCGGGCCGTCTCAGGCGGCCCGCAATACCGTGCAGACCGACGCGCAGATCGGGCCGCCGATGTTGAAGGTAGCGGCCGCTCGCGCCTGCTTCACCTGCAAGTCCGCGGGGACTTTGCCCAGCAATTGCCAGGCGCTCCAGCCGATCATGGCGATGCCGGTGGCTCCAATCGGATGGCCCTTCGCGATCAGCCCACCCGAGGTGTTGATGCCACACGCGCCATCGGGCCGGGCGCAACCTTCCACCCAGTAGCGGGCGCCCTGGCCTTCTTCAGCCTTCCCAATCACCTCGGTCCCCAATGCCCCCATCACTGTGAAGCAATCGTGGACTTCGGCTACATTCACATCCGCCGGAGTCAGGCCAGCCATCGCGTAGGCAGCATTCATGGCGCGCCGCGCCCCGGCCGGCCGCAGTACGTCCCGGCCTTCTTTCTTTAGGGGGTCTGTAGCCTGGCCCCAGCCCGCGATTTCGACGCAGTCGGCCTTCGCGACGCCCAGCTTTTTCAGCCCTTCTTCGGTGGCCAGAATCAGCGCCGCATAGCCATCGGTGATCTGCGAGCAGTCGTAGGTCTTTAGCGGCAGCCCGTCGACGACATACCGGTTGATTCCTTCGATCGCCATCGCCTGCGCCAGCGTGATCTGCACTTTGCTCATCTGCGCGTAGGGGTTGTACTTCGCGTTGGCGTACTCCTGCACGGCGATCTCGGCCAGGTGTTCTTCCGGCACCCCGTGCTCGGTCATGTAGGCCTGCATCACCTCGGCGAAGATGTGCGGGAACACGAACGTCTTCCCCACTCGCTCATCCGGATGTGAGAAGTAGCCCAGCACCTTGCCGATGAGCTTGCCGTCCATCTTGCCCTCGGCGTCGCGCATCTTCTCATAACCCACGGCGATGCCCGTGTCGCCCTGCCCCAGCAGCAGCTTCTGGATCACCGACAGCACCGCCTGTCCGCCCGAGGCGCAGGCGTTCTCCACCGCCTCCATCGGCTTGCTCTCCAGACCCGGCACCATCGCCAACAGCCCGGCCAACAGCCCCTGCTCGTTCAACGAGAAGTTGCAGGCCGCCCCGATGGAGGCCACATCCAACGCCGCCGCCTCCACGCCGATGGAGTGGCACGCTCCCGTGACAGCACTCGAGACGATCTGGGGCACGGTCCGCCCCATCAGTTTCCCGAACTTCGACGTGTGAAACGCGGCAATGTAGATCTTCTTCATGGCTACCTCTATTCTCCCGCGATGGCTGCCAACCGAGGTGCATGGTCTCAGACGTCCGCACAGTATCGGCAGTAAGCTCTCAGCGATCAGCGCTCAGCAATCAGCCCGCGGCGGAGTAGCTGACCGCTAGAAGCTGATCGCTGACGGCTGTGTCCCAACTACCTCACGGCAATTCCGAACGTGAGTACTACGTACCCACCACCACGCCGCCGTCGACCGACAACACCGTTCCCGTGACAAACGAGGCCGCGTCCGACGCCAGCCAAAGATAGGCGTTCGCGATATCTTCGGGTTGCCCCATACGCCCAATCGGCGTGCGCCCGACCATCCCCTGCAGGATCTTCTCCGGCATCTGCTTCACCATCTCCGTTGCGATGAAACCCGGCGCCACCGCATTCACGCGGATCTGGTACCTGCCCAGCTCGCGCGCCCACGTCTTGGTCATGCCGATCACACCGGACTTCGTAGCCACGTAGTTCGTCTGGCCGAAGTTGCCGTATAGCCCCACTACCGACGACGCATTCAGCACGACGCCGCCGCCCCCGGCAATCATGTGCGGCGCCACCGCCCGCGTACATAGGAACACGCCCTTCAGGTTGACGCCCACGACGGCATCGAAGTTCTCCTCCGACATCAACCCGGTCACCGCCCCGTCCTTGTATTTGATTAGCTGGGCGTCACGCAGGATGCCGGCGTTGTTCACCAGGACGTGTACGCCGCCCCACTTCTCCACCACGGTCGCGACCGCGGCCTCCACCTGCGCGGCATCGGTGACATTCACTTTCTGATAGAGCCCTTTGCCCTCTGGCGAAGCCTCGGTGACGTCCCACCAGGCGACCCGGCAGCCTTCCTGCGTGAATCGCTGAGCCGTGGCCCGGCCGATGCCGGCCGCCGCCCCGGTGACGATCACCACCTTGCCCTGCAAGCCCGTCTCAATCATTCCAACCTCCTCGTTCGAGCCTAGTGTACCCAGGCCTTACACGCGCTCGCTTATTCGCTGATAATTAATAAGCCTATGGATGAAGAGCGCCGCAAACGCGTCCTGATCGTCGACGACGAGGCGAACCAACGATCCGCCGTCTCCCGCATGGTGGAACGCTGGGGCTTCGCGATCGATACCGCCGCCGATGGCCAGGAGGCTTTGGACAAGATCCCCGGCTTCCAGCCCCACGCGATCGTCACCGATATCATGATGCCCGGCATGGACGGCATGGAGCTGCTGAAGCGGCTCAACGAAAATGGCGGCTCGCCGCCGGTCATCGTTCTCACGGCCTTTGGCAGCATGGACGCAGCGGTCACTACCGTCCACGAACTCGGCGCGTTCTGGTTTGTGGAGAAGCCCATCCGCCCACGCGCCTTCCACGTGCTGCTGGACCGCGCCGTCGCTCAACATCGCCTCTATGAGGACAAGGAGCGCCTGGAACGCCAACTCACCAATCGCGGTGTCTTCGGCAAACTGATCGGCTCCAGCGCGGCCATGCAGCAGGTCTTCTTCCTGTTGCGGCAGGTGGCTCCTTCCAACGCCAGCATTCTCATCCAGGGCGAGAGCGGCACCGGCAAGGAACTGGTCGCCCGCCTGCTGCACGACCTCAGCCCACGGGCGGGCTCTCCGTTCGTCGCGATGAACTGCGCCGCCCTGCCCGAGACGCTCATCGAAAGCGAGCTCTTCGGCCATGAGAAGGGCTCGTTCACCGGGGCCCTTACCGCCCGCCAGGGCTGCTTCGAGCTCGCCAACCATGGCACCCTGCTGCTGGACGAAATCGGAGAAATGCCGCTGGCCCTGCAGTCGAAGTTGCTGCGTGTGTTGGAGGATCACCGCATCCGCCGCGTTGGCGCGGAGAAGGAGATCCAGCTCGATGTGCGGGTGCTCGCCTCCACCAACCGGGATCTGGCGGTCATGGCGAAGGAGGGCAAGTTCCGGGAGGATCTTTACTACCGCCTCAGCGTCCTGCCCATCGCGCTGCCGCCGCTGCGGGACCGCCTGGAGGACATCCCCGACATCAGCGAATCGATGCTGGGCGATCTCAATTCCAAACACGGCACGCGCGTGGCCGGCATCAATCCGGCGGCCATGCAGGCCCTGGGCCGGCACACCTGGCCGGGCAACGTGCGGGAGCTCCGCAACGTCATCGAACGCGCCTGCGTTCTGGCGGCTGAGGGAGAGATCCGGCTCGAACACCTGCCGGCCCACATCGCCGGCGCCACGGCCGAGGTGGCCCATCGCGCGCTGGGCCCCATCCCGTCCGTCACCTTTCAGGTGGGCGCCACGCTGGAGCGTATAGAGCGGGAAATGATCGAACTCACCCTGCTCCACACCAAGAGCAATCGGACGCGTGCCGCCGAAATTCTGGGTATTAATCAGAAAACGCTATATAACAAGTTGAAGGAGTACGGCGAGGACCCGGGCGAATGATCTCGCTAAAGGCGAAGATCCTGCTACTCACGGCGGCGCTGGTCTCCGCCCTGGTCGCCACACTCTCGATTCTGCTGCTCAATAATCTGATCGAGACGCACCTGGAGAACTCCCTGCATCTCACCGAGATGGCGGCCCAGCAGACCAAGGAGCTTCTGCTGCTGCGGCTGGAGGAGTCGTGGAAAGGCGGCGCCGCCGACCGGTCCCTGTGGGCGAAGTCGGTCGCCGAGGATACCCGCCTGGCCGCGTTTCTGCAGAACAGTGTGGTCCAGGCTCCGCTGCTCGTCGAGATCTCCATCGCCGGGCCCGACAACTACATCCTCACCTCGTCCATTCACTCCGACGCCGGCCGCATCCTGCCTATGCGGCCGACATTGCGCGAGCTGCGGGCCCTGGGCCCCATCGACCGGCTGCAGCGCATCTTCGACCGCGGCCCCGACTACGAATTGCGGATCCCCATTGGCTTGTTGAACGAGCCGGGCACGATCTTCACCATCCAGGTGCTGGTCTCCACCGTGCTGATCCGCGACGCCCTGCAACCCGGCCTGCGCTGGATCGGTCTGGCGAGCCTCATCACGCTCGCCGTGGCGATGCTGCTTGTCAGCCTGCTGGGCGGCTACATCTCCCGCAACCTGAACCAGATTGCGGCGGACATCGACATGATCCGCCAGGGGCAGGAGCTCACCGTGCTGCCGACGCGCGCCTCGTCGCCGGAGTTCGCCGCCGTTCAGTCGAAACTCAGTCTGCTGGGCGCCGAGGTCCGCGACACGGCGCGCACGGCGGCGGACTTCCGCTCGCGTGTTGCCAATGTCCTGGAACGGCTGGAGGAAGGCATTCTCCTGTTCGACGCCAATCAACGGCTGGTGCTGAGTGGCGGCGCGGCGGGCTCGCTGTTGGGGCACTCACCCGAGATGTTGGACCCTGAGGCCACCCCACTGGGTCCACTGCTGCGCACGGCCATCCAGGAACGCCGCAGTCTGCCCGAGCGTCTGGTGGAGTGGCCCAGTTCGGCCGCGCATCCGCATTTGCTGGTGACGCTCGACTATTTCGCGGATGGCCGCGTGCTGGTTCACCTCCACGACCCCGAGGCGCGCCAGCAGTTCGAGTCGCAGATGGAACTGCTTTCCCGCCTGGACGCCATCAACCGCCTGACCGGCGGGGTCGCTCACGAGATTAAGAACCCGCTGAACTCCATCGCGGCCCGCATCGCTCTGCTGGAGTCGATGGTGGAAGAGTCTCCGGAGGCCGAGGAGGAGATCCGGGTGATCGGGGAAGAGGTGCAGCGTCTGGATCGCGTGGTGCGCACGTTCCTGGAGTTCACGCGGCCCGTGGAACTGGATCACTCCGAGGTGGATGCGGCCGGGCTTGCGGCGGAAGTGACGGGGTTTGTCCAGGCGGACGCACAGCGTCGAGGGGTCACCGTTCATTGCAACAGGCCCGCGTCGCCAGTGACGCTGCGCGGAGATGCCGACCTGCTAAGGCAAGCCTTGATGAATCTGGCGGTGAACGCCATCGAAGCGATGCCCAACGGCGGATCACTGGAGCTGAAGCTGGAACAGGGACCGCGCGAAGTCCGCATCACCGTCGCCGACACCGGACCCGGCATTCCCCGGGAACAACGGGAGAAGATCTTCCAGCTGTACTACACGACGAAGCAAGGCGGCTCGGGCTACGGCTTAGCTATGGTGTACCGCGCCGTCCAGCTCCATGGCGGTAGGATTGAGGTGGACAGCGAGCCCGGACAAGGCGCTCGCTTCGTTCTCATCCTGCCCGTGTTTGGCAATCAATCCTGATACCCATGCTGAAGCCAGTCACAGCCCGATATGCTCTCGCCCTGCTGCTGTTTGCCACGTCAGGCTGCAGTTGGTTTGGACGCAAGCCCAAGGCACCTCCGACGCCGCCTGCGCCCGTACCGGTGGTTGCGCCCAAGCCTGATCCGCCGCCGGCCCAGCAACAACCCCAGCCGCAGCCGGAGCCACCCCCCGCGCAACAGCAGCCCGAGCCGCCACCACAGCAGCAACCGGTGCCAGTACAGCTCCCCCCGTCAAAACCGAAGCCGGCACCAGCTCCCACGCCACCGCCCGCCCCCAAGCCCGCGCCGCCTGCGTTCGGCCAGATCCTCTCGCCGCAGCAGCAAACGGAGCTCCGCAACTCGTATCAACAGAGCGCAAAGCTGGCCAGGCAAGTGCTGAACCTGGTGAAGGGCAAAGCGCTTTCACGGGACCAGGCGGAATCGGCCAATCGTATCCGCTCGTTCCTGCTACAGGCGGACGAAGCGCAGGCGAAGGACCCGGCCGCGGCGGCACAGCTCGCGCACCGGGCCGAAGTTCTGGCCCGGGACCTGCAGTCGAGCATCCGCTGACGGGCCAAGCGAAGCAAGCCCATTCCGAAAACCGCCCAGAGCATCGTATACTCGAACGCTATGACGGGCCTGTGCCCAGCCGAGCCGACGCCGGCAGAGCGGCACACAGGCTTGGAACGGAAGAGGGGCAAGATGGTCAGCACCACCGAAGTTGCGTCCGACGTTTACCGGATCTCGATCTTCGTTCCGGAGATCAACCTGGAGTTCAGTCATTTTCTGGTGAAGGACGAGGAGCCGCTGCTATTCCACGCGGGATTGCGGGGCATGTTCCCCATGCTGCTGGAGGAGGTCTCCCGCCTGATGGATGTCTCCAAGCTGCGGCATATCGCGTTCAGCCACTTCGAGTCCGATGAATGCGGGGGCCTCAACCATTGGCTCGAACGGGCACCGGATGCGCAGCCCGCTTGCGGGCTAATCGGGGCCCTCGTCAGCGTGAACGACTTCTCCATCCGGCCGGCCCGCGCGCTGACCAAGGACGACGTGCTATCGACGGGCCGCCGCCGTTTTCGGTTCATTCACACGCCTCATGTCCCGCACGGCTGGGATGCGGGCGTCCTTTTCGAAGAGTCGGAACGCATTCTGTTCTGCTCGGACCTCTTCCACCAGTGGGGACTCCTTGCTCCGACAACGACGGACAGTCTCATCGAACGGGCGCGCACGTCGTTGCTGGAAGCGGAGGCCGGCCCATTCGCGAATTACGTTCCGTATACGCACCACACGGGCCGTATTCTCGAATCGCTGGCCGGCTATGCGCCCCGGACGCTCGCGACGATGCACGGATCAACTTACTACGGCGACGGGGCGCAGGCGCTGCGGGAACTCGCGACCGTGATGAGCGAGGTGCTGGGACCGAAGTAGAACGCGACGAGACCACGTCACACGGCGCGGGAGTTTGACTGCCAAGGCCGCGCAAGAACGTCAGCGTGGCCTCCAGCTATCATCTTCGAAGGGCAACCGGCTGACTACGCCCAGTCCTGGATCCGTCTGCCCACCGGTGGGAGCATAACGGCCATCCGGTTCCCGAACCAGGAAGAGCAGATAGGAACCAGACCGCTTGGCATCGCTTGGGTCGAAAAAGACCAGGATGGGTCCATTTACCGAATTCTCGGATTGTGGTGAACGACAGTGGTGCAAAACGAAATCGCGAACCTTGCTGTCGCCCTTGAGGACCGCGACCGCTGCGAACGGTGTCTCCACGCCGATGCACTTCACCCGGGCCGTGCCCCCGCGACCATCCGTCGACGAGATATTCGGCAGAAAGAACTCCTCTGCCGTATCCGCTGTTCGCCCGGAGGCCGTAGCAATCGCGACAAAATCGGATCGGTCGAGCAGTTCCTGATAGGAGATCCTCCGGACAGCTCGCCCAGTTGCTTGGGGCACAACGAACCATGCGCCCACAAATGCGATGACGATGGCGGAAAGAAATCGAAAAGAGCCCCGATGGCTCCTTCGGTTGAGAGGGGCTACACAGCCGGTGGTCATGTCTCCCGATGCTAGCGCCGACGGCAGCAGAGGAGAAGGGACAGCCGATTCAGTTCTTCCCCGCCCCGTGCAGGAACGCCTCCAGCCACGCCTGCACCTGGGCCACCTGCTCCGGAATATTGTTGTGACCCGTTTCCAGCGCCAGCAATAGCTTCTTCTGCCCGGGAATCACGTTGTAGGCCGAGTACATGGATGTGGGCGGGCACGTCTCATCGTTGAAGCCCCAGGAGTACAGACCGGGCACCTTCACGCGCCGCGCGAAGTTGACAACGTCATAATACCGCGAGGTCTCGATCTTGTCCTGCGAGCGGTGGGCCAACGGGCCCTCGGTCGCGCGGAACATATGCGGCCAGCCGCCGGCACGGTTGTGCAGGTAGCCGGTTACGTCGGACAGCGCCGGGTAGTACGCCGCCAAGCCCTTAACACGCGGGTCCAACCCGGCCGTGACGATCGACAGTGCCCCACCCTGGCTGCCTCCCGTCACCACAAGATTGACGCCATCCCACTTCGGATGGCTGGTCAAGTAGTCGTTGGCGCGGACACAGCCCAGATAGACGCGCCGGTAATAATAGCGGTCGCGACTGTCGAGGCCGAACGTGTTGTAGTTCGCCAGGGCGCCAGCGCCCAGCGAGTCGTACACCGACTGGTCCATGGTGACGGGGATGCCGTGGATACCCACCTGCAACGTGATGATGCCGTGCGCCGCCATCTCGGCCAGACCACGATAGGGGCGGACGCCGGCTCCGGGCACGCTGAGCAGAGCCGGATATTTGCCGGGCGCCCTCGGCTCGCACAGAATGCCGTAGAAACGAGAGGGCGCGGCGCCCATGCCGACGTTCTGCAGATTCACCTGGTAGCACTCGGCCAGGGCGTTGCCGTACTCGGGCAGCGGCGTGATTCTGGCGTCGATGGGCAGCTTGGCGAGAGCGGCCTTGCCGTCGGCCCAGAACTGATCGAAGTCGGGCGGATCCTGCTGCGTGGGCCGGATCGATTCCGGCTGGAAGGCGGCAGTGGCGAGTCCGCGGTAGGTCTTGCCGTTCTGCTCGACGGTAGCGATGCAACGCAGGAAACCGGGTTCGTTCATGGTTCCACCGTCGACAGTGAGGCCATCGGTGGTGAGCGTCGCGGTCTGGTCGATCTTCGGAGACAGCATCTCGGGACCGATCCGGTAAGTCACCTTGACACCGCTCAGCGCGTGTCCATCCTGGACGGCAACGATGTGGAAGCGGACGGGTTGACCGGGCTGATAGCGCCAGTCGGCCCGGTCCGTGGCGACGCGAACCTGAATCGTGCCGATGCGGTCCTGCGCGGGCAGAACGAAGGCAAGAAAGGAGAGGAGAAGAATTCGAAGCATGGTCTGACCCTACACAATATCGCGACCGGGCCTGTTCGTGTTCGCCCGCATCACGCCCATCGTGGGCGAGGGCCAGCCCAACCCCATCCGCGCCGTCCGGCGCTACCGCCGTGCAGTAGCAGGAGTGATGAGCTCCGCCGGGCTCCGCTTGTTCGGATTCGCACCCTCGCACAGCAGGCGATCGAGGATCTTGAAGACGCGATTCGCGGTGACCGTAATGTCCCGCTGGTTGTGTTCGAACCAGGATTGAAAAGTCACCCCGAGAATGTGGAGAGTGAGCCCGGCGAGCACCCCCGGCATCAAATCGTCCTTGGCGTCCTTCCCGCATCGACGGGCGAAGGCCGCAGCGACGACATCCTGGACGTCTGCGAGCCGCGACAGCTCCGCCGACCGCGCGGACGGGTACTTCACAATGATGTCGATGGTCTTCCGCGTACGCGGCCGCGCGGCGCAGGTTCGTGCGACCTGCAGCACGGTTTCGCGGAGGACTTCCGAGAGCGTGAAACTCTGAGGGCAGGCCTCAATGGCCGCGGCGAGCTCCGTACCGTAGTTCACCATGCCGTGCGACATCACGTCGCTCTTGGACGAAAAGTAACGAAAGAATGAGCGGCGGGAGACGCCGGCCGCTTGCGTGATGTCGTCCACGGTCGTTTCGTCGAACCCTTTTTCGGCAAACAGATCGGTGGCCGCATCCCAGATTGCGTCCTGAACAAGCTGGCGCTTGCGAACTTGTAGTGTAAGGGCCATGGCGATGAAGCGACGCGCCCCACCGGCCTACGATGCGGACTATTGCCAATGAGGGCCTCGCGGCCTGAGGTTAGCACGGTAGGAGGCGCTTCTGCAACCCAGGGCCTTTTGCTTCACCAAGAAGCAAACCTGTCAGAAACTGTTGACTATGGCACTAAGTGCCAATATACTGCCGTTAAGGCCCAAGCGCCACACCCGTCTCCGAAAGGCCACTATATGCGACTCTTGCTCCTCCAGCTTCTCCTCGTGTCCACGGCGGTCCTTGCCACCGCTGACGACAAGGCTACCGTCAGCGGAAAATGGCAGGTTCATCTGAGCATCGCCGGCAATGAAAACGACCAGGTCTGCACCCTGACTCAGGACGGCAGCGACCTGAGCGGAACCTGCGTCTCTGAACAGGCCACGGTGAAGATCACCGGCAAGGTGGAGGATAAGAAAGTCTCATGGATCTACAAGTCCGAGTACAATGGCTCACCTCTGACGATCAAGTACACGGGCACTGTTGACGGAGCGAAGATCAACGGGAGCGTGCTCGTGGAGGAATATAGCGCCGAGGGTGACTTTACCGCGACCCTGTCCAAGTGAGGCCGATGAGCAGGGCCGTGGTCACCGAACCTCGGCCCGGGCATACCGCGTCAATGCGGGGCTGCCTGCATCGCGAACCGCCACAACCACCTGCACCGGGCCCGAGCCCGGCTCCATGACGACCCGGGCCGTCGCACCGTGTGCCTCGATGCGGACCGTCCGCTCGGGCCTCGGATAGATCAGCCACTCATACGTAAGCTTGTCACCGTCCGGATCGCTGGAAGCTCGCGCGTCCAGCCGAAGCCCTCGCACCTTGAGCTTCACCGTGGGCGGGTGGTTCACCTGTTCCGGAGCGCGCACGCACCAGTCCAGGCGCGCCTGAAACTCAGCTTGCCAGGCCTCTCGCCACCGGTACACCGCCTTCATCGCTGGATTGGGATCGTCCGGTGGCGCATCGCTCTCCGCCGCATCCTTGAAACCGAGAACACGCCCGCCCCAGCCGCCCAGTTCCAGCCGCGACGGATCGTTGAGCCCATTTTCAATCAGAGCAAGAAATGTCGGGGTATCGCCCTCCTTGATCCCGCGTACCGCTCCGAGTCTGCTCGACCAGACGTCGCCGCCCTTGTAGTTCGGGTACAAGGCACCCAGCGGCCCATGGCCCACGCGCACATTCGTCTCCACCCAGTCGGCCGAAACCAGACTGGTGTCCCCGCCACGATACATTCCGCGGACGCCGTCGCCCCTCAAGATATAGAACAAGTCCGGGAACGTCTTGCGGATCCACGGCCCCGTGGAATCCTGGTCGTGCACCGCGTGCACCCGTAGCTTACTTCGGAGCGCCCGGTTGTCCTTCGTCCGCCACAACGCCTGCGCCAGATCGGCCGAACCGCCCCAGATCAGAATCCAGAGCGGACGTTTGTCCGGCATCATGGCAGCCCGTATGATCCACTCCGAGCCTTCGGTGTCCTTCCCCTCACCGACGCTATGCTCGACGGGCACCTTCGGTCCCGCGATGGGCTGCCCAGCCTTGACGCGCTCGCGCAACTGAGCCGGATTAGGATAGCCCGCGGAGTGGCGTCGTAGATTGGGCCACACCGATGCATACGCGTCGATCCCCTGTCGCACCAACTCGGGCCGCACCGTCTGGCCATGCCCTAGGTTCGACGTCGCGATGATGCCTTCCACATCGAACTCATTCGAGAACAGCAGGAACCGAACGAGCGACTGCCCATCATCGGGCTCACGAACACCCGTCGTCAAACTCGAGATGTCGGTCAGCACCAGAACTCGGGGCTTCCCGGCAGCATAAGCCAGAGCGGTGAAAGCCACCGCCAGTAGTACTCGTTGGAACACCGCTTCAATCTATCAATTTGCTGTCCTCGGCCGGAGTGGCGATCCATCCCTATGATCGGGCGCCATCGGCGATATGCCAGGCAGGCGAGTCCCCGGCAATCCGGCCTTGCAGTGCCATCTCCGCTACGGAGGCGGCGCCGGAACACTACGGGTACGAATCTTCGTTCAGCCGGCCCTGAACGTCGAGGTCGAACTGCCGACGGCATGGAATGGGCGGCTCTACATGTTCGGCAACGGTGGATGGGCGGGCGGGCCCTTTGAAGGCCCGAGCCGCGTGGTGACGGCCGCACGTGGCTGCTGGCAAAGGCCTACTATGGCGAGGGTCCGCGCAAGTCGTACTACGAAGGCTGTTCACAGGGCGGACGCCAGGGACTGACCTTGGATCAATGCTCCCCGAGCGATCTCGACGGGATCATCCCCGGTGCGTCCGCGTTGTTCCAGACCGGCACACATCCGACGCGGGCCCATTGGACGAAGGGCATAAATGCCAATCCGTTCCCTGCCTCAAAGCTCGGGTTGCGGGCGAAGTCCGTCCATCAAACTTCCATCCTGGAGTGGCGAGCTAGCACCGTGCATTGTCTGCCTGAGCCGCGGCAGTGCGATCACACCGATTCCTGACCCACCACGCCCCGGCGTGAAGCACTCCGACAACGAGATACATGCTGGCAGCGACTGCCAAAGTAGGACCGACATTCTGGCTTGTCAGCGGGTGGCGTCCGAGTTGGTTAACAAGACCGAAAAGCGAGCCCGCCAGGTTCAACGCGAAGAATGTCCGAAACGCATATTTGATCACGGGCCGATAGGGCGGCCGCAGCCAGAACCCAATCGTCCATCTCCAGTAAATATTCCATAGTAGGGTCACCCCGACAGCCGTGAAGTCGAATGCCGTTTCCAAAGCCTGGCTGGTCGGGTTGTTTTCGTGTTCCTTCTGCGATTGGACTCTCGCGGCCTTCTCTGCGATTTTCGAATCGGCGAGTGTCGACATCTGGTCTTTGGCAATTTCAAGGCGAAGTATCGTTGGCCCGAGGTACGTTACTCGAACGGAGAGGCCCGGGCGGATCGGCCCGCCATGTGAAGCTGCGTTGTGGAACCCCGGCGACGCGATGTAGTCCGAGTAACAAAACCGTTCGGAGCGGACAGAGAAACACTCACTGTCATGCCCGTTGTAGGGCATGGGGTGGAACTCGGTAACGACGCCGTCGACGACAGAATAGCGACCGGACTGAAAGGCGGCCAGCGCGGCCTGTGCCCTCGATTCTTCATTACGGACTGATACACTCACCACCCAGAACCACAACACGCCAAAGACGCATAGGAAGCACGGCAGGGGCCACGCGGGCCGCCGCCATTTGAGCCTCAATTTCCCGAAAAGGATAATGATGCCGGCCAGAAGTGAGAGGAGACCCAGGAGCCCGAACGGCGGGCTCGAGTATTGCCTTGATATCTCGAATGCGATTACGTATTCCGGCATCCGAGCTCAATCATCCCATAGAGCAGGACATTTCCAGGCGATAGTGTTGGACCTCGCAGATGTTGACTCCTTAAGGGAGGCGCGACGGGTTGCCCAGCCTGCGACGATTCGGGGGCTGGCTTGCCTCCCACGCGATCGCAATCTTCCAAACGGGCAGTAACTCTAGCCGGGCGGCAAGCCAGGATTATTGAGCCAATGCCATCAAAGTGAAAGGACGACTAGTGTCGATGTGTCGACAATGAGAAGTGCGACGCCAAAGATGGGCTGCAGGACGGGCTCATCGCCGGTCCGCGGCGCTGCGAGTTCAAGCCCGCGAACGACCTGCCCCGCTACGCGGCGGGCGCCGAGGGCGAGGACTGCTTCACGGCGGATCAGATCAAGTCGCTGGACCAGATCGATGGCGACGTGATGAGCCAGGGCACGCGGTTCTTTCACGGTTAGCGGGCCGGAGGTAGCCGGATCGAACGGGCAGAGCGGATGAATGGGGCAGGAGATTGTTGCCCCGGAGGGGCGGAGCGCCTGGACCGCCTACGGTTAGTCGAACTTCCGAAGCCAGATGTTCCGCACCGAGATCTTGCACGGCTGGCTTTCGATTTCGAAGCCAATGAGCCCGGGCTGGTTGTTCACTGAGTCTTTTGTGTCATCAATGAAGACCGCCATGAGCTGGCCGTTCATGATGTGCATCATCACGCCACCGCGCGCGATGATTTCGTAGTCGTTCCACTCGTTGACCTTCACATAGCCACCGAGCGCCTGCCTGTCGCCGATATTGGCCACCAGCCGATTGGTCTGTCCGGGCAACGCCTGCGTGACCTGGCCGCGATAGGCGAGAATGCCCTGCATCGTGTTTTCGGAGTACCACTGGCCGGTGTACTCGGCCGTCCGAGCCGTCACTGGAAACCAGAAGTCCGCCTGCGGGCCAGTCAGCATGAACTTGAGGTCATAGGGCGGCTGGCCCTTGGGCTGGGGACGGGTCCAGGGAACGCCGGTGACACTGCGGTACTGGATGCCGCCGCCTCCGCCCTTTTCGATTTTCATCTGGAGCTTCAGATCGAAGTCGCGCGGCTTGTCGTCTTTGTAGACGATGTAGTTGTTCCCCTTCGGCTTGCCCTCGAGCGTTTCACCAATCATCACTCCGTTTTCGACACGCCAGATACTGGGATCGGCGTCCCAGCCCTGGAAGCTGCTGCCATCGAAGATTTGCTTGTAGCCGGTGTGCTCGTTGATGTCGTAGGGCGCCGGCTCGTGAAACTTCGGCATCCCGATGTACTTCTCTCCGTTGGGACCAGTCACGGGCGGGCGCACAGGGGGCGCCTCCAGGGCGGGCGGCACCGACTGCGCCACAAGCGCGGAAAGACCGGACAGGGAGAGTACTGCCAGCAGCAGTGTTTGACGAACGGAACGACAGTTACGGCCAAAGAATGCGGGCATGCGATTTCACGCCTTTCGATGGAGCGGATTCCAGATCAATAGGAGTCTATCGCACTGGCATCGGACAGCCATGCGACCAAGGAGAACCAAGGCTGCCGCGCTCACACTCCGCGGCTCTCGTCCTCTGAGGAATCGGCCCAGTCTACTTCGTTGCCCAGCACGTCTCGAATGAAATCAGCTTTCGAAGCAGTGTACAACTCTCGATCATCCAGACAGACTCTCGCGAGCTCTCGTTTCAAGGCCGCATACCGATTCCGAATCGACGGCTCGTTTCGCAGCAAGTCCCGGAAGCGGACGTAGTCCCGCCATTGGCTGCCGCCGTACTCAACAACGTGAAGATGGATCGTCCGGATATCTGGAGGAGAGTCCACAACCCACAAGTGGCCTCCGGTATCTCCGTGATCGCCCCTGTAACGGAAGCCGGCGTCGGCCAGTCGCCGGATGAGGTCGGGCATCAGGTCATAGGTCGCCACCGCCGCCGCGATGTCAAGGATGGGCTTCGCCGGCAGGCCGGGCACAGCCGTGCTCCCCACATGCTGCACGTCGGCGAGTAGCTCGCCGCAGGCGCGGCGCACTGCTCCACAGGCTTCGGCTCCAAGCGCGGCCCAGTGTGGGTCATGGTCAGCGACCTTGAGGGTGTGTCGCTTCAGTCCGATCATCGCGCACCCCAACCCCAGTTTAGTCCGGCGGACTTCTCTTCCAGAGGGATGACAAGGATACAGACATTGCCGGTAGCGGCCGCGCGCCACTGGGCACACGCCCACTACCGTCTCAAAAGCCCAATCGTTACGCCAGCGCCTTCCCGTACAGCGCCAACAACCGGCTCCACGCCTTCTCAGCCAGCGGTTCGTTATAGACGCGCGAATCAGGCGGGCACCAGCCATGCGCCGCACCGGCATACACCTCGATTTCCGCCGGCAGGCCCGCCTTCTCAAACGTCTCCTTCAGGACGACCTTGTCGTTGGGCAGCCGCTTGTCATCGTTCTCCGCAATGGCAATGAGGAACTGTGCCTTGGTCTTGGCGGCCTGCAAGTGAGGGCTGGCCGGCGTGTCGTTCACCAGCCCACCGCCGTGGAAAGATGCGACGGCGCCCACCCGACCGGGCACGGCGGCAGCGGTACGAAACGCAATCGGGCCGCCCATGCAGTAGCCCTGTGTGCCGATCTTCCTGCTCTTGTCCACGGACTTCTGCGCATCCAGCCAGGCGATGAACGCCTTTGCATCCGCCATGTGCGTGGTCTCACTCAGCGTCCGCGCCATCGGCATCAGTTCCTGGATCGGAGTCGCGCCTCCAGCCTCCGCAGTGGGGGCCTTCTTGGTGCGATAGAAGGGATTCACCACCAGCACCGCATACCCTGCTTCGGCCAGACGTTTGCCTATCTGCCGGAATGCCGGCCGCAGCCCGAAGATGTCCGGCCACATGAGAACGCCCGCCGCCGTGCCGCTCGACGGATGCACGAAGTAACAGTCCGCCGCGCCATCCGGCGTCATCACGTTCACATCGGATTCGGTGACCGCCGCCGCGTTGGCAACCTGCGGCAGCGCCATGGCGACGCCGGCGCCCAGCATGGCCCCAAACTGTTTGCGTGTCACCAGGCCACGAGCTTCGTACTCGAGCCGGTCCTCTTCAAAATGATCCTGATCGCACATAGCCCCTCCTGATCGCTGCCCAGTCGCGCAGTGAACCGCGCATATGCCGGTCATTATCCCACGCGTTCCCAGCCGGTGAGGCGGCAGGATCAGGCGGAGGTCCTTGCCCGCTGGCCGCGCACCCTCCCTGATAAGATGGCCCAAAAGCAGGGGCCACTTTTCGCAAAAGGAGCATCGTTGGGTCATGCACAAGCTTGCCCAGGTTCTGGAAGGATGGGGTGGCTATCAGACGAGCATCCTACACGCCTTGACGCCATTGACAGACGAGCAGTTGCTCTGGCGTCCCGCACCAGACCGCCGGTCGCTCGGAGAACTGGCGCGCCACATCTGCATGGGCCGGATCACCTGGCTTGACCGCATGGGTGCGCCAGGGATGGATGCGCTCGCACAACGCGTCCCGCGATGGATTACTGATGACGACGGTACCCGGCGCGTGGACGAAGAGTCCGTACCCTGCGACGACGCAACAGTGTTGGCGGACTGGCTCACCTGGTCCTGGCAACCCGTTGAGCGCCTGCTGGAGGAATGGACCGTTGACGACCTGTTTCAGACCTATCGCCTGGCCGAGTACGTCGTATCCAGGCAATGGACCATCTGGAGAATCATGTCCCACGACCTGCACCATGGTGGACAGATGGCCACTCTGTTGGCGCTGCAAGGCATCGACGCCGTCGAATTGAGGCACGAGGGAGGGCATGTGATCTGTCCACCCGTCGCCAACCCGGCGGATTAGCGAGGCAGCCGAGCCTCTCCTTATATAGAATGTAAGCACTCTAGAAGTGCATTATGTCCACCCGAATCTTCCTCGCCATCCTCGCCTCGGCCCTCCCGGCCCTCGGACAACAGCCACTCTCGGCCGACCTCACCATCCGCGCCGGCCAGCCCGGCCCTCAGGTCAACCGCCAGATCTTCGGCCAGTTCGCTGAGCACCTCGGAGCCGGCATCTACGGCGGCATCTGGGTGGGCGAAGACTCGAAGATCCCCAACACCCGCGGCTACCGCAACGACGTCCTGCAGGCCCTCCGCGACCTCAAAGTCCCCGTCATCCGCTGGCCCGGAGGCTGCTTCGCCGATGAGTACAACTGGCGCGAAGGTGTCGGTCCGCGCGCCAAACGCCCCGTCAAGATCAACACCCATTGGGGCGGTGTCACCGAACCCAACTCTTTTGGCACCCACGAATTCCTCAACTTCGCCGAGCTCGTCGGCGCCGAGCCTTACATCAGCGGCAACGTCGGCTCCGCGCCTCCCCGCGAACTCGCCGAGTGGGTCGAATACGTCACCTCGCCCGCCGGTTCCCTCGCGAACGAGCGCGCCGCCAACGGCCGCAAGGATCCGTGGAAGCTGCCGTACATCGGCCTCGGCAATGAACTCTGGGGCTGCGGCGGCAACATGCGCGCCGAGTACGCCGCCGATGTCACGCGCCGTTACTCCACCTTCATCAAGGTGCCTGCCGGTGTGAAGATCCTGAAGTCGGCCTCCGGTCCCTCCGATGAGGACTACAACTGGATGGAAGTCATGATGCGCGACGCCGGCCGCCACTTCGACGCCATTGGGCTCCACTACTACACCATCACCGGCACCTGGGCCAAGAAGGGCTCAGCGACCGTCTTCGACGAAGCCGAGTACGCGAAGACGCTCCAGGCCACCCTGCGCATGGATGGCATCATCACCCGTCACGCAGCCATCATGGATAAGTACGATCCGCAGAAGCGCGTCTGGCTGGCCGTCGACGAATGGGGCACATGGTTCGACACGGAGCCCGGTACCAACCCCGGCTTCCTCTACCAGCAGAGCACCCTCCGCGATGCCTTGGTCGCCGCCCTGAACATCAACATCTTCACCAAGCACGCTGACCGCATCAAAATGGCCAACATCGCCCAGATGATCAACGTCCTTCAGGCCATGATCCTCACGAAGGACGACAAGATGATCCTCACGCCCACCTATCACGTCTTCGAGATGTTCAAGTCCTACCAGGACGCCACGGCCCTGCCCCTCGACATCAAGTCGCCCTGGTACAACCAGGACGCCTCCACCATGCCCGCCGTCAGCGCTTCAGCGGTCCGGGGCAAGGACGGACGCCTCCATATTGGTCTGGTGAATGTGGATCCCAACCATGCCGTCGCCATCAAGGCCGACCTCCTGGGAGCCACCGTCGCATCCGTAACCGGCCGGGTCCTCACCGCCCCGGCGATCAATTCGCACAACACGTTCGAGCAGTTGACAGTCGTCAAACCGGCCGCCTTCACCGGAGCCTCCATCGAATCCGGAGCCCTGAAGGCCGTACTGCCGCCCAAATCGGTAGTCGTGTTGGATCTGCAGTAAGCGTCCCCCGGCGCGCACTACCAATTACGGCGTTTTTGACTTACGATCGATACAGAAATGCTCGACCGGCGCGGTTTCCTTACATCGGTAGCCACAGCGCTCCAGCCGCGATCGGCCAGGCGGCCGAACCTTCTATTCATCGTGGCCGATGAGTGGCGTGGCCAGGCGCTTCCATCCGCTGGTGATCCGAATCTCATCGCGCCCAATCTGGCACGGCTGGCTGCGGAGAGCGTGGACTTCCGCCGTGCCTACACGAGCTATCCGGTGTGTTGTCCCGCACGTGGCGCCATGCTCACCGGCAAGTTCCCGCACGCCGCCGGCGTGCCCGGCAACCACATGCGGCTGCCGTTGACGGAAAGGACCATCTCCGCTGAGCTGAAGCAAGCTGGATATCGCACCGGGTATATCGGGAAATGGCACCTGGACGGCCACGAGAGTCCGGGCTTCGTACCAGTGGAACGCCGTCGCGGGTTCGACTACTGGGCCGCCTACAATCTCCTCCACCAACACTACGGCGCGGTTTACTTCAGAGATACGCCCGCGCCCATCCGCATAGACGGCTTCGAGGCAGACGGCCAAACCAACCTGGCCATCGAGTTCCTGCGGCAGAAGAGTGCACAGCCGTTCTTTCTGTATCTATCGTGGGTGGCGCCGCACTCGCCCTTCACACCGCCGCGCGGCCACGCGACCTACGACCCGGCCAAGCTCCGCCTGCGCGCGAATGTTCCGGAGAACAGCAGGGATCAGGCCAGTCGAGCCGCGGCCGGATACTACGGGTTATGCAGCGCGGTCGACGAGAACCTCGGTCGTCTCCTGGCGGAACTGGACCGCCAGGGCATGACGGAGGACACGATCGTTCTCTTCACCTCCGACCACGGAATTACTCTCGGATCTCATGGCCTGGACGAGATAGACCGGCCCTGTGAGGAAACAGTCAACATCCCGCTGATGATCCGTTACCCCCGCCGCCTTAAGAAGCGAATGGAGCGGGATGCCCTTGTCTCCAATGTCGACTACGCGCCGACATTGCTGTCTCTGTGCGAAGTCCAGCCACCGGCGGAAATGCAGGGCGTCGATCTCTCGGGCTGGCTAACCAGCGGTCGCGGTGCGCCCCGGACTCCGGTCTACGCCGAAGGCCAGGTCGGCTCTCACTCGGAATGGCGAATGGTAGTCCACGGACGCGACAAGCTCGTCGTTGACTGCAACCTACGGCCGACACACCTGTATCACCTCGGTCACGACCCATACGAACTCAAGAACCTCGTCGCGCTTCCAACGTCGCGCCGCAAGCGCGACGACATGCTCGCCCTGCTACGCCAGTGGATGTCGAGTACCTCGGACCGCATCCGGTACACAGCCCCGCGCAAGGCGGCGGGATGACGCCCTGCTGATATGAATCAGCCACTCATCACCTGCCTGCTCTGGTTTGCAGCCATCGGTTGCGGCCTGCTCGGCGGGCTCTACTTCGCCTTCTCCGCCTTCATCATGACCGCGCTCAGCCGCATCGACCACGAGCAGGCGGTGTCGGCCATGAACTCCATCAACTCGACGATTCTGAAGTCACTGTTCATGCCTGTCTTCTACGGCACAACACTCGCCAGTCTGGCTCTCGTCATTGTTGGCTTCAGCAACCGCAGCGAGCCAGGCGCAGTAGCAACGCTCGCGGGCGGACTGATCTACGTCGCCGGCATGTTCCTATGCACGATCCTGCTGATCGACGTAACAGCCATCGCCATCCAGTGAGAGGCGGCCACGCACAAGGAACCGACGAGCCGACCGCCTGCACAACGGGCTAACCGCCCGCCCTACCGGCTCAACGGCGACACCGGCCATCTCTCATCCGGATGTTGCTTCGACGGCCTTGCCCCGGGAACCCGAGCCGCCTGCGGAACGAACCCGATCTGGCCGTGGCGATAGTCGATCACCAGGGAGAATCCTCGCAAAAAAGAGTAGCCCAGGACTCCACTCACCCGGAAGCCGGCAGCACGATTGAGGTCGGCCATTTTGCAGGAAGTGGCGCGGCCGGCCCATCGGGCTGCGGCGGCCGCCAATTTCACTTCAAAGACGCGTTGGGGTATCGACGCGGAACAGGTCCAGCCCGACAAGGGGTGCGTCACTCCGCGGCTGACTTCCTTGGCGTGCTTCGTCGGCTCTCCGTCCTGCAGGAAGACGTCGGACGCGATGGAGTTCAAGACGAAGTGGCCGGTGTACTCGGCGTCCAGATGCACCGGCGCCAGAAGGAACGGCCCATGGCGGCGCATGGCCACGAAATCTTTCGAAACCACTGCCGGGTTTGCATCGGAAAACGGCGTGAGCCGGAGTTCGGCGGCGGCATTGTCGATGTCGATCAAGAAGTCCTTGAAGACGTCAATCCCGATGACGCCATCCACGCCATACATGAACGATCGGGAGGCAGGCCGGGCAAAGACGGGGCAATTACGGAGCGTCAAGTCGCCAATCTCCAACGTATCGATGATGGCAAGATCACCCGCCAGAAGATCGCCTTGATCCAGCCACGGATACGGCGTGGGGAACAGGAATCGGGCTCCCAACGCCCGAGCCGCCCGTTTCAACATCCAGATACCTTCATGCGCGGTTCCAACTAACAGGCTGATCTTCTCTCCGTTCGGCGCGACAATCCGCAATACCGGAAAAGTCATATCCGGATGAACGTCGCGCCCGGCGTCCTCCAACTGAAAGGAATACGGCCGGGCAGGATCCGCGACCTGAAACGCCGGCCGGCCACTCAGGGCGTCGAGTACCTGCAATTGCGCACGAGCAACACGCCCCTGAGCTCCGGTGGCGACGGATGCGAGTTCGCGCAGGGCCGAATGGCGTTCCTCGAGAGACGGCGCGGACCGCGATAGCCCGGCGAGGGCCTCTGGGTTCTTGGGATCGATCACCAGCGCTCGCCGGAAGAGCGCAACCGCCTGCTCTGCCTGAAAGCCGCTCTCTCGGATCTTCCCTGCGTTCAGGAGGCTCGAGAGACGAGATGGTTCCTTTTCCAACGACTTTTCGTAATAGGGCAAGGCCAGATCGAGCTGCCCTGCCCTGTACCGGGCCTCGCCAAGTTTCTCGAGTTGCGCCGAAGTGTAGGAATCAAGAAGATCCTGGGCGAGGAGCGATCCGGAAAATAGCAGAAATAACAAAGATATTGCCAGATGCATTCCAACATGTCCCTTACCGGCGTACGTTGGGCGTCTAAAGAGGGATTGTAAGGCAACAACGGAGGAAAGGCTATGGGGTGGGTGGGGCGAGGACTTCAAGAGCGCCCTGCGGCGCCGATACAATCACGCGTGAAAAAGGGCCGGGAGACTGGCTCCCGGCCCCTTGCCTGAACGAATTAGGCAGAAAACCCCTACCGCCTTGCCATGGTTTTCACCTTGGGCACAGCCAGATAGCCGATTACCTGGTCCTTACGGATCTCATTCACGACCACCTCATAGGGAGTCCGGGCGCCGCTGGCGTAGAACTGCACCGGCTCGTTCACGTTCTTGTCCTTCTTCTCCACCGTCTTGTCATCGGCCAGGACATTCATCGTGAACTTATTGCGCTTTACGTCGGTCTTCTTCAGCGCCAGGCGGATCTCACCCACCTTCTGGGGCTTGTTGTTCCGCGGCAGCGTAAATTCAAAGTAGTCCTTCTCGCCCAGCTTGCGGAGTTCGCCCAACTCGGTCGAGTTCGTCGCAATCAGGCCGCTCATCACGCCCATGTCGCCGGTCATGCGCTTCAGGTCTTCCTTGGTCTGCGAGAGGTCCGTACGCGTGGTGTCCACATCCGTACGCACAGTCCCCACATCCCCCTTGATCCCATTGAGCGCTTCATCGACCTGACTCGACTTCTGGTCGGTGGCCTGCTTGTAGTCCTCCAGTTGCTTCGTCAACTCCTCGTTCTTGGCGGTCAGCGTCGTCAACACACGGCCGGCCTGCTGCTTTGCGGCCCGCTGCGAAGAGGCCAACGCCTCCTGTCGAGCTTTGGTCACCTCGTCGTTCATCTTGGCTAGCGTCTCGTCCACCTGAGCCTTGGCCACCGTCGCGCTGGTCTGCATCTGGCTCTGCAGTTGCTCGAATTTCTGCTGCGATTGAGCCATTTCCTGGCGCACCGCCGACACCTGATTGCTCTGGTACCACCAGCCGCCCAGTGCCGCCACCAAGGCGACAGCCACCGCAACCTTGACCACAGCTCCGCCGGAACTGGGCCGCTCTTCATTCCGAATTACTGTCTCGTTGTTCTCGTTGTAGCTCGACATGGTTGTGAATCTCCTCAAAGTTCCGTGTGTCTGACGCATTCGGCGTCACGCAGCTTATATTGCAGATGTCGTGCCAAACGGTAACTTCTTTGTTTTCATGCAGGTTTCAAGAAAATGAGAGGAAATCGGCAAATCTGCCCGATCGGGACGCCTGGCCACGGAGGCAACTGTGCCCGGAACGGGCACTGCGCCTGCTGCTCGCCCCCTAACCCGTTACAATCCGGGCAGAAAAGGCACCAGCCAGCGCGCCGCCTGGACCGGTAAAGGATACAGCCACCATACGCCGCTGCCCCCTTCCAGGTAAAAAGCGGGGACAAAGAAGGAGAGAAGCCCGGCCGCCGCCGCCAACCGCTCCACCCACGCCCTCGACTCACTACGGCGCAGCACCGCCAGTCCCACAAAGGCCGCCGGCAGCAGGTAGGCCACGCTCCGCGTCGTGTCGATCACGCAAAACGCGCTCAAGCTCAACGCGCCCACCATCAACGTGAAGACCACACCGAGCCCCCACCGCCTTCTCATCGCCAGCACGGCCGCGCCGCCCAGCACGGGGACCCAGCAACCACCCAGCCCGCTCCATAAGGCCATCGGCAGCACGTTCAGCTGCCGGCCCAACAATTCCAGTCCCGTGCCCGCCAATGTCGTCGCATACCCGCCCGTCTCGGTCATGCACAACCTCGAGAGACCATAGCCGCAGAGCCCCATCAACACACCCAGGCTCGCGCGCACCCCACTCGCCCGCTGCACAAAGTGGAACAGCAGGACGCAAGGCACCGCCAGCAGCGCCCGCTCATCCGTCCAGGCGGCCGCAAAGGTCCAAAGCGCCACCAGTCCGGGTACCTTCGCCTGAATCGCCAGCATCAGCAGAACCAGCGCCGCCGCGTCATAGTATCCGCCGCGCAACTCGTGAAACGCGGCCTCGCCCGCCCACGAGCAACCCACGGCCAGCGCGATCCAAAGCGCCGCCCGCCGGCTCTGGGACACTTCGAACGCAATCATCAGCGAGAGCCATAGCAGCAGCGCGCCCAACACTCCGGAAAGCACCAGGACACCCGTCATCCGCAGACGCAGCACGCGCGCCACCAGCGGCACGGTCATTCGAAACGTGAGCTTGCTCTCGTGCGACTCCGGCGGATACAGCCGGCCCATGTCCGCCAGCGGCCGGTCCGCCTTCACCAGCGCGTCATTCCACTTCTGCTCGACAAACCTGGAGCCCAGGGCGTCATAGCTCGGAAACGCCCGCAGCAGGCACACCGCCAGCACCAGCAGCACGGCCTTCATCTGCCACCAGGGCCCCTCCAGCATTCCATCCAGGAAGCGTGCACCCTTGGCCAGAGCGGTGGGCCACACCTGCTCCAGGCTCGTGTTCTCCGGAATGGTAAGTCTCGCGATCATCGCAGAAACCAAGGCGTCGCCGTTCCCGCCACACCTGCGCACACCTCCGGCCGTTGCCAGGTCAATGGCGGTTGCAGGGTAGTCGACGCGGCTTACAGGAAGAGACCGTCGCGGAACCGTTCAACTCAAAGACCGCCCCACCGCCGTTTCAGCGACACACCCTTTCGCTTTTCCTCCATCGGCGGCCCCACCCGCGGCATATGATGGACTTGCGTTCTTCATGCGTCTGCGCATCCGTATCTGCGGAGCCGTCCAAGGCGTCGGCTTCCGCCCGCACGTCTACCGTCTCGCCTCCTCCGCGGGTCTGGGCGGCTTCGTCCAGAATTCCATCCATGGGGTTGTGATCGAGGCCGAAGGACCACCCCGTGTCGTGCGCTGGCTGGAGCAGAAGCTTCGCGAAGCGCCGCCGTCCCATGCCCTGGTCGAGTCCTTTACGTGTGAGGAAATCGAGGAACAGGGGATGGCGCCGTTTCGAGTCGACCTCAGCGACGCCACCGGAGAACCCTCCGCCTTCCTGCTGCCAGACCTCGCCGTCTGCGCCGCCTGTCTCTCCGACATCCGCACCCCGGCCAACCGGCGTTACCTCTATCCCTTCACCACCTGCACACACTGCGGACCACGCTACTCCATCGTCGAGGGGCTGCCCTATGACCGGCCCCTCACCTCCATGCGGCACTTCCCCATGTGCCCCGCCTGCGATGCCGAGTATCACACCCCCAGCGATCGCCGCTTCCACGCCCAGACGAACTGCTGCCCCCACTGCGGACCGCAACTGGCTCTCTGGGCCGCCGATGGGTCCGTCCTTTCCACGTGCCACGACGCTCTACTCGCCGCGGTGCAGGCACTGCGCGACGGCCGCATCGTCGCCATCAAGGGCATCGGCGGATTCCATCTCTGCTGCAACGCGAAGGATGCGTCCGCCATCCGGTTGCTGCGGGAACGCAAGCATCGGCCCACAAAACCGTTTGCCGTGATGACGGCGGCCTGGCAGGTCCGCCCCGAGGCCGACCGCCTCCTCCGCTCTGCTCAGGCGCCCATCGTGCTGATTGAGCGCCGTGGACTCCTGCCCGACGAGATCGCCCCCGGCAACCCGTTCCTCGGCCTGATGAGCCCCTACTCGCCTCTGCATGCTCTCCTGCTCGACGAGTTTCAGGGCCCCATCGTCGCCACCAGCGGAAACCTGACGGACGACCCGCTCTGCATCGACGAACACGAGGCGCTGCAGCGCCTGCGGGGCATCGCCGACCTCTTCCTCGTTCACAACCGCCCCATTCTCCGCCCCGTCGACGACTCCATCGTGCGCTTCATCGACGGCCAGCCCGTGTTGCTGCGCCGCGCCCGCGGCTACGCACCGCTCCCCTTCCAGGCCGCCTTCGATCTGCCGGAAACGCTTGCCACCGGCGCGGACCTGAAGAACGCCGTGGCCTTCTCCCGCGGCCGCAACGTCTTCCTCAGCCAGCATCTGGGAGACATGGAGACGTTGCCCGCCCTGGAGAACCACGCCCGCACCGTGGAGGACCTCCGCCGCACCTACCAATTGAAGCCGCAACTCGCCGCCTGCGACCTCCACCCCGGCTACGGTTCCACCCGGGCCGCCCGCGAACTCAACCTGCCCGTCGAAGCCGTGCAGCATCACGAAGCCCACCTGTTGGCCGGAGTGCTGGAGCACGGCATCCAAGGTCCGCTGCTGGGCGTGGCCTGGGACGGCACCGGCTACGGCCATGACGGCACCATCTGGGGCGGTGAGTTTCTCGTCCTTCGCGACCGCTGCATCACCCGGGCCGCCCACCTGCGTTCGTTCCGCCTGCCCGGCGGAGACCAGGCCGTGCGCGAGCCACGCCGCTCTCTATTGGGAGTCCTCCATGAGTTCGGACGCGCCGGACTGGCCAAGGCGCTCTTCCAGCCCAACCAGTTCGACGTGCTCCATCAGATGCTCGTCACCGGTCTGAACAGTCCAATCACCACCAGCGCCGGTCGCCTCTTCGATGCCGCCGCCGCGCTGCTGGGCCTCTGCCCGGTTTCCAGCTTTGAGGGCGAAGCGGCCATGCTGCTTGAATTCGCGGCGCGCAAGGCGACGCCCTGCGAGCCGCCGCCCCCTTCCACCGACTGGCAGCCGCTTTTCGAAATTCTGGCCAACCCGGCCCACCCGGTGCCCGCGCGCGCCGCCTGTTTTCATCACGCCCTGGCCAATCTCATCCTGCACCAGGCGCAGGCCATTGGCATCGAGCAGGTGCTCCTCACGGGCGGCTGTTTCCAAAACGCCATGCTCACCGAACTGGCCGCCACCCGCCTGCGCGACGCCGGTTTCCGCGTATTCACGCATCAGACCATCCCACCCAACGACGGTGGAATCGCCGCCGGACAGATACTGGCGGCCGCTCTCCGCCGCCAGGAGCCTTCCCTATGTGCCTAGCCGTACCTGGACAAATCCTGTCGCTGCAAGGCGGCGACGACATCACACGCATGGCCCGTGTCTCCTTCGACGGCATCGTCAAGGAGATCTCGCTCGCTTACGTGCCCGAAGCCCGCACGGGCGACTTCGTCCTGGTGCATGCCGGCTTCGCCATCCAGACCATTGACGAAGTGGAGGCACAGCGCACGCTCAAGATCCTCCACGAGATGGGCGACCTCGCGGACGAACAAGCTCCCAATGCATGAGCTCTCCATCACTGAGTCGATCTTGGAGATCGCTCTGCGTCATGCCGCCGGCCGCCGCCTGGCCTCCGTCCATCTCGTGATCGGGGAACTCTCGTCCTATGTCGACGAATCCATCGAGCTCTTCTGGAAGGAGCTGAGCACTGGCACCGCGGCCGAAGGCGCCGTTCTCCAGTTTGCCCGCGAACCCGGCGAACTGCTCTGCCTCGACTGTCACCAACGCTTTCCCGTCCGCTCGCGCGACTTCATCTGCCCGCACTGCCAATCGGCCAGCGCCCTGCCCGCCGGCGGTAAAGACTGCTACGTTGATTCCATCGAGGTGTTCGAATGAACCCCGTCCGCATCCCCGTCGTCGAAAAGGTCCTCTCCGCCAACGATTCCGTGGCCGCCGCCACGCGCGCCCGCCTCGACGCCCTCGGCATCTTCTCCTTGAATCTGATGGCCTCGCCAGGCGCCGGCAAGACTTCGCTCGTCGAACGCACCGCCGCCGCCCTCAAGGACACTCTGCCCGTGGCCATGGTCAATGGCGACACCTCCGAAGCCGCCTTCGACGCCGAGCGCAGCCAGCGCGCCGGAGCACTCTCCGTTCACATCAACACCGGCGGCAAGTGCCACCTGGAAGCCGCCATGGTGCGCGACGCCCTGGCCCTGCTGCCGTTGGAGCAGATCCGCCTGCTGATCATCGAGAACGTCGGCAACCTCGTATGCCCCTCGGCCTGGCAACTCGGGGCCCACCAGAGCGTCCTCATCGCCTCCATTCCCGAAGGCGACGACAAGCCTTACAAGTACCCCAAGATGTACTCGGGCGTGGACGTCCTGGTGATCAACAAGATCGACCTGCTCCCCTACGTCGACTTCCGCATGGACTAC
The DNA here is from genome assembly GCF_963665245.1 of uncultured Paludibaculum sp. Classification (NCBI taxonomy): domain Bacteria; kingdom Pseudomonadati; phylum Acidobacteriota; class Terriglobia; order Bryobacterales; family Bryobacteraceae; genus Paludibaculum; species uncultured Paludibaculum sp. The sequence goes on along the minus strand of NZ_OY762269.1, from coordinate 3,353,157 downwards.
TTCCGGCGCGGTGTCGAGACGCTCAACCCCGGCCTGGTCACCTTTCCTGTCTCCTGCCGGACCGGAGAGGGCCTCGATGCCTGGTTCGCCTGGCTGAGGAGCCGCCTCGCGTGAGCACGCTCATCGCCGGCCTGGGGAATGTCCTGATGGGCGATGATGCCATCGGCCCCACCCTCATCCACTACCTCCGGGCCCGCTACGAATTCGAACCCGATGTGGATCTGCTCGATCTCGGCACCCCCGGCATCGACCTAGCGCATCACCTCGCCGGGCGCGAGACAGTCATCCTGCTGGACGCTCTGAACGAACCCCAGAGCACGCCCGGCTCCGTGCGGGTTCTCCATCAGTCTGACCTTGAGTCGGCGGCAATCGCCATCCGTGGCGATGCCCACACGCCCGATCTGAGCGAGTCCATCCGGCTCGCGGCCCTCCACGGCGCACCCCCAGGCCGCGTGGTCCTTCTCGGGATCACGGCGGGTTCGTTTGAGCTGGGCGAACCCATGTCTCCGTCGCTCCGGCAGAATCTGGATCGAATCGTAAACGCAATCGCGGATCAGTTGAGAAGCCTGCGGATCCCCATCCAGCGGCGACAGGAATCCACGGACCCTCTCCTCTGGTGGAACGAAGCGCCCACGAATTCCGAAGCACCACGCCGCCAGTGAAGTAACGGGAAACATATTCGCTAGAATCAGACCTGAATATCTGCTATAGTCTCCGCCAAAGACAACCGGAGGCCGTTCATGCGGAGATCCTTCTACCGTTTGGATTGTTCGGACCTCGACACGCTGCTGGAACAGCTCAAGAAGCGCGGATACTCCATCTTTGGCCCAAGAATTCTAGGGAATGCCATTCAGTGGAAGCCCATCGATTCCCTGGCCGATCTGCCGAAGGGACACTCCGTTCAACTCGCACCGGCCCAATACAGACTGCAAGCCACCCAGGACGAAGGGCTCTTTCAGTATCCGGGCGCCCTCAATAGCCTGAAGTCGATCTTTCATCCACCCCGGCAGACCATCACTACGATCCAGAAGACCAACGGTGATCTGGACTTCCATCAGGAAAAGCCTGAAGCCGCGAAACGCGCCTTCCTCGGCGTTTCCGCCTGCGACCTCACCGCCCTGGCCGCGCTCGACAAAGTGCTGCTGGGCAGCGGAGAGGTGGATGAATTCTATCGGGCCAACCGGGCGGATGCCTTCCTCATTGCCGTTCACTGCACACAATCCGCGCCGACCTGCTTCTGCGCGTCGGTGGCCGCGGGCCCGAGGGCCAGGACGGGGTATGACATTGCGCTGACCGAGCGTATTACCGACGATTCACACGGGTTTCTGGCGGAGGCCGGCTCCTCATTGGGAACAGAGATGTTGGAGGAGTCCAATGCCCGGCCGGCCCCGCCGGAATGGATCCGGCAAAGTACCGATGCCACCCACCGCGCCGCGGCCGCCCAGACCCGCGCCGTCAATCTGCCCATCGCTCGTCCCGTGATCGAGAGCACGTTCGAACATCCTCGCTGGGAGGACACCGCCCGGCGCTGCCTGTCGTGCGGCAACTGCACGTCCGTCTGCCCCACCTGTTTCTGCGTGAACTATGAAGAACACTCGTCGCTGGACCTCACCCAGGCCCAACGCATCCGCGTGTGGGACTCCTGCTTCACGCACAGCTTTTCCTACATCCATGGCGGCAGCATCCGCCTGACACCCAAGTCGCGTTATCGCCAGTGGTTGAGCCACAAGCTCGCCCGCTGGCAGGATCAGTTCGGCGTGACCGGTTGCGTCGGCTGCGGCCGCTGTATCGTCTGGTGCCCCGCCGGCATAGACATCACCGAGGAGTTTGGCGTTCTCGAACAGGCGGCCGCCGCCGTTCCGGTAGCTGGAGGAACACCCCATGGCCACTAGCCAGATCATCGCAGCACTGGCTCACCATCCCTTCCTGGACGGGCTGCAGCCCGCGCATCTCGACAAACTCGCATCCCTTGCCTTCGAGATCACCTTCGAACCGGACCAGGTGATCTTCCGGGAGGGCGATCCATCCAGCCTCTTCTATCTGATCCTCTCCGGCAGGGTCGCCGTGGAGGTGGCCGCCCCGGGCCGCTTCATCACGATTCAGACCATCGGCGAAGGCGAGGAACTGGGCTGGTCGTCGCTGCTCGATCAGGTGAACAAGCAATTCCGGGCCCGCTGCGTCGAGCCTGTGCGGGCGTTGGCCTTCGATGGCACGCGGCTGACCGCCGAGTTTGAATGCGACCACGAGTTCGGCTACATGCTGTTGCGCAAGGTGCTGGCGACCGTGGCCGAAAGGCTGCGGGCCACCCGGCTGCAGATGCTGGATGTCTATGCCAGCAAGTCGGCCAAGGGCGAGGTGAGCCAATGAGCTTGCTGCTCGAGACGCCCGCCGCCGTGCAGCGGCCAGCCATGCTGCCCGTGACGGGGCGCGTCGTGAGTGTCGTGAAGGAAACACACGACACCTTCACCTTGAATATCGAGCCTCCGCCTGGTGATCCAGTAGCCGCCTTCCAGCCGGGCCAATTTTCGATGCTCTACGTGCATGCCGTGGGCGAGCTGCCCATCTCCATTTCCGGCGATCCCGCACACCGCGAGTTGCTGACCTATACGATCCGCAGTGTCGGCCAGGTCACTTACCAGCTCGTTACCCGGCGTCCCGGCGATTGCGTTGGCATGCGCGGGCCCTTCGGCACCTCCTGGCCCCTCACCGAAGCCCGCGGCAAGAGCATCCTCATCGTGGCGGGTGGCATCGGACTGGCGCCATTGCGTCCGGCTATCTATCACGTCCTGCGCCATCGCGGCGACTACAACCGCATGGTGATTCTCTACGGAGGGCGCAGCCCGCGCGACCTGCTCTACCGCAAGGAGTTCTCGGCCTGGGGCATGCTGCCCGACACGCAGGCGCTGGCCACCGTCGACTATGGAGGCGTCTCATGGCGCGGTCATGTCGGCGTCGTGACCTCCATCTTTCGCCATGTCCGCATGCAGCCAGACGAAACCGTGGCCATGCTCTGCGGACCGGAAATCATGATGCGCTACGCCGGCCGTGAACTCGAGACCCGCGGGATTCCCGCCGCACGCATCTTCGTCTCGATGGAGCGCAACATGAAATGCGCCGTCGGCTTCTGCGGCCATTGCCAGATGGGCCCCTACTTCGTCTGTAAGGACGGGCCGGTCTTCCCCTTCACCCGCATCAAACCCTATCTCGACCAATATGAGCTCTAGCCACGCCCATCCCCGCATCGCTGTTTTCAAGTTCGCCTCTTGCGACGGCTGCCAGTTGAGCCTGCTCGATCTGGAGGACGAGCTTCTGTCCATCGTCGGTGTTGTGGACCTGGCCTACTTCCCCGAGGCTTCGCGGCGCATGGCGAAGGGTCCATATGACATCGCGCTGGTGGAAGGTTCCATCACCACGCACCACGACGCCGAACGCATTCAGCAGGTCCGCCGCCAGTCGAAGATGCTCATCAGCATTGGCGCCTGCGCCACGGCCGGCGGCATCCAGTCGCTCAGAAACTGGCAGGACGTCAGCGACTACGTCCGCACGGTCTACGCCAAGCCGGACTTCATCTCCACTCTCAAGATGTCGACGCCCATCGCGGAGCACGTCCCAGTGGATCTGGAACTGCGCGGCTGCCCCATCCAAAAACACCAACTGGTGGAGGTAATCGCCGCCACACTCGCCGGACGCAAGCCGAATATCCCCACCGCCTCGGTCTGTCTGGAGTGCAAGCGGCAGGGCACCTCCTGCGTAATGGTGACCACCGGCGCGCCTTGCCTCGGCCCGGTGACGCAAGCCGGCTGCGGGGCCATCTGCCCCTCGCTCGACCGCCCCTGCTACGGCTGCTTCGGCCCCATGGAGAGCGCCAATGCTCCAGCCCTGGCGCAGCGCTTCCGCCTGCTGGGGCTCTCCCAGCCGGAAATCGATCGCAGCTTTCGAACCTACAATGCATGGGCCTGGCAGTTCCGCCGGGCCAGCGAAGTCGTGGCCACGCCCGCGCCGGCCAAGGAGGAACAACCGTGATGACGCCCACGACGCAACTCCATTCCAAGCCGGGGGTGAACAAGATCGAGGTGCCAGTGCTCGCACGGGTGGAAGGCGAGGGCGCCCTGTCGCTGAAGGTGAAGAACGGGCGCATCGTCGACCTCCGGCTGAAGATCCCTGAGCCGCCGCGTCTGTTCGAGGGCTTCCTCGCCGGTCGCCACTGCACCGAGGTGCCCGATATCACGTCGCGCATCTGCGGCATCTGTCCCATCGCTTACCAGATGAGTTCCATTCACGCCCTCGAGCGCGGCCTCGGCGTCGAGGTGCATCCCCAGATCCGCGCCCTGCGCCGCCTCTTCTACTGTGGCGAATGGATTGAGTCGCATGTTCTCCACATCTATATGCTGCACGCGCCCGACTTCCTCGGCTGCCAGGATGTAGTCGAGCTCGCGGCCGTGAACCGCGACGCCGTGCTGCGCGCCCTGCGCATGAAGAAGATCGGCAACCACCTTGTTACCGTGCTGGGCGGCCGCGAGATCCACCCCGTCGGCGCATGCATCGGCGGATTCCACCGCATCCCCGCCCAGCAGGACCTCGCCGCTCTCGTACCGGATCTGGAGTGGGCCCTGGAAGCCTCCCTTGAGACCGTAAAATTCGCGGCCTCCTTGCCCTGCCCCGATCTCGACGTGGATTACGAGTTCGTCGCCGTCCACCACCCCACCGAGTACGCCATGAACGAAGGGCGCATCGTCTCGAACAAGGGATTGGACATCGAGGCGGACGAGTTCGAGGACCATTCACAGGAACAGCACGTGCGGCACTCCAATGCACTGCACTCTGTCTTGAAGTCACGCCACTCCTATCTCACCGGCCCGCTGGCGCGCTTCAATCTCAACTTCGACACCCTGCCGCCGGTCGCCGTGGACGCCGCCGTCGCCGCCGGCTGCCGCCCGCCCGTGAACAATCCGTTCCGCGGCATCATCGTGCGTGCGGTGGAGCTGGTCTTCGCCTGTCACGAGGCGCTGCGCCTCATCTCTGAATACGACCCGCCACCACACGCCAAGGTTCCTTTGAGGATGAGGGCAGCCCGCTGCGCCGCGGCCACTGAAGCACCTCGCGGCCTTCTCTACCATCGTTACGAGGTCGACGCGCAGGGTTTCGTTCAATCGGCCCGCATCGTCCCCCCGACCGCCCAGAACCTGAAGCGCATCGAGGACGATCTCTGGTGCTACGTCCCCAGCCTGTTGACGCTCTCCAACGACGACATCGCCTGGCGCGCCGAACAGGCGATCCGCAACTACGACCCGTGCATCAGTTGCGCGACGCACTTTCTCAAGCTCGACCTGCGGCGGCGCTAGCAGCGCCCTTCGTGACATGCTGATAGCGGTATGTTCACGAGACGAGAGCTCTTCGGCGCGGCCTTGGCCACCGCGGCGGCGGCCGCCCCGGCCAAAGCGGTAATCCTCAGGTCAAGCTGGCAAACAGTCAACATCGGCGACATCACGCACACGCCGGGCGTACTGCGGCTGCTGGATCAATACCTGCCCGAGGCGACGGTCTATCTCTGGCCGTCCTCCATCGACCGCGGAGTCGAGCCGATGCTGCGTCGCGCCTTCCCGAAACTCCAGATCGCCAAGGGTGCCATCGGGGCGGATGGCCAGCCGGATACGCCCGAGTTGCGTGAAGCCTTCCACGCCACTTCGCTCTTCATTCATGGCTCCGCCGCCGGAGTTTCAGCACAAGCGCAGATGCGCCGTTGGCATGAGCTCACCGGAGGCCCCTACGGCTGCTTCGGCGTAACGGTGACCCTTTCCAGCGAGGCAGCGAGCACCGCCATGGACCCGCAGTTGAAGGCGCTGCTCGATGGAGCTTCCTTTGTCTTCACCCGCGAGACCCGCTCGCTGGAGAATCTCAAGCAGTCCAAGGTCACAGCCAAGACCATGGGCTTCGCGCCCGACGGCACGTTCAGTTTCGACTTGAGGGATGACCCGCGCGGCGACGCCTTCCTCAAGGAGAACGCCCTGGAACCCGGCCGCTTCATCGCCGTGGTGCCTCGTCTGCGCCTGACGCCCTATCACCTCATCCGCAAGACCAACTACACGGAAGCCGAGATCCAGCGCCGCACCGCGATCAACGATCGGCACAAGGAAGAGGACCACGCCAAACTGCGGGAAGCCGTCGTGGCCTATGTCCGCAAGACCGGTGGCCGGGCGCTGCTGTGCCCGGAGATGACCTATGAGCTGGACATCATCGATCCGCTGCTCTACGACCCGTTGCCGGCGGATGTGAAGCCTCGCATCGTGCGTCGCAAGACGTTCTGGCTGCCCGACGAAGCCGCCTCCGTCTACCGTCACGCGGCCGCCGTAGTCAGCAGCGAGTGTCACTCGCCGATCATCGCCGCCGCACAAGGTACGCCTTGCATGTACGTTCACCAGCCGGAAGACGGCATCAAGGGTCAGATGTGGAAAGACATCGGCCTCGGCGACTGGTATTTCGATGTCGAACAGACCACGGGCGCGGCCATAGCGGACCGGTTGCTCGCGATCACGGGCCGGCCGGCCGAGGCGAAGCGCAAGGTGAGATCAGCCGTGGATTTCGCCAGGGAGAAGCAGAAGGCCGGCATGCAGGTGGTGCGACGCACATTACTGGGTTAAGTCCGGGGCAAGACACGACCGTCCCGAATCCGGACACCTGCGCACAATGGACCGCAGGCTAACCCACTGATTCCACGTCATAAACGAGATGGCCCTCGGGTTGATCTGCTAAATCCAAAATATGTGGAACGATCTGCGCATCGCCGTTCGAAACCTGCGGAAGACACCTGGCTTTGTCGTGGCGGTCGTCGCGACGCTGGGGTTGGGCATCGCGCTGAACACGACGATCTTCAGCGTCGTGAACTCCGTCTGGCTGCGGCCTCTACCCTATAGCCAACCGGACCGGCTGTGTACGATCCAAACCCGCATCCCCTCCCTAATCCCGACGCCCATTCCGTTCTCGGCGCCCGACGTCGGCGAATTCGCGCGCCAAACTCGGGCTTTCGAGCAAGTCGGTGCGTTCGGCACGCGGACGGGCGACTTGACCGGAGGCGGCGAGCCCACCCGGGTGAAGGTCGCGCGCATCACCTGGACCCTGTTCCCCATGCTTGGCGTGGCTCCGCGGCTGGGCCGCAATTTTTCCAGGGAGGAAGACGAGAAGCGGGGCAAGACGCTGCTGCTGAGCGACGGTCTATGGCGCCGGCAGTTTGGCGCGGATCCGGCAATCGTTGGCAAAACGGTACGGCTCGATCGCGACACCTACACGGTGGCCGGTGTCATGCCCAGAAGCTTTGCGTTCCCCGAACCGTCCATCTCCGGCAGCGGCCCCGCCGACCTGTGGCTGCCCATGTCGTGGACCGCCAAGGAACTCGCCGCAAAGGGTGACAACTTCAACTACAACGTCTTTGGCCGCCTGAAGCCGGGCATCACCTTGCCGCAGGCCCGGGAGGATGCGGACCGCGTTGCGGACCTCCTCCGGCAGACCTATCCGCAGGAATTGGCTGAAGTGAAGGTGCTGGCCGCCCTCGCTCCGCTTACGGAGGAGGTCATCGGCCGATCCAAGCCGTTGCTGGGCGTCCTGATGGGCGCCGTCGGCCTGCTGTTGCTGGTGGGGTGCGCGAACATTTCGAACCTGATGCTCATCCGCGGCCTGGGGCGCCAGCGCGAGGTCGCCGTGCGGCAGTCGATGGGCGCCACACGCGGCCGGGTGGTTCGTCAGTTTCTCGCGGAAAGCCTCATTCTGGGGATGGCCGGAGGTGTTGTCGGCCTGTTGGCCGCCCAGTTCGGCCTGGAGGCTCTGGTACGCCTGGCCCCCTCCGACCTGCCGCGGAAAGCCGAGATCGGCGTCGACCCGGCGGTCTTGTTGTTCACCATGGGTCTCTCGCTGCTGGTCACCATCGCTTTTGGCCTGGCGCCGGCTCTGGCCTCCAGTCACACCGACCTGATGCTCTCGCTGCGTGCCGGCAGTTCCGGTAGCATGGGCACTCGGAATCGCTCCCGATTGGGCAACTGGTTCGCCGTGGCACAGGTAGCGCTGGCCATGGTCCTGCTGGTGGGCGCGGGATTGCTCATGCGGACGTTCTTTACGCTGCGGGGCGCCAATCCCGGCTTCCGCAGTGATCATCTGCTCACCGCGTCCATCACCTTGCCCACGGCGCGCTATCAGAAGACCGCCGACCTCGAATCGTTCCAGCGCCGCCTGCTGGAAGATCTGTCGACCCAGCCCGGCATCCGCCAGGTGGGGCTCTCCAGCGGACTGCCCATGGAGGGGACCTGGCGGCGCATCTTCGCCGTCGAGGGCAATACTCAACCCACGCGCGGCCGGAAGCCCTTCTGCGCCCACTACGTCGTCGCCGGCGGCTACTTCCAGGCGATGGGCATTCCGTTGAAGGAGGGACGCCTTTTCGGCATGGAAGACCAGGCGGGCAAACCGCGCGTCGTCATTCTGAGCGAGACCTTCGCGAAGCGGTTCTTTCCGGGCGGCTCCGCCGTCGGCAAACGGCTGAAATGGGGGATGGTGGCGTCCGATGAGCCCTGGGTGACCGTCATCGGCGTGGTGGGTGATATCAAAGACAAGGGCTTGGATGAGGTGTCGGAACCACAAGCCTATAGCTGGTGGCGGCAAACAGGCGGTGATCCGCTGAGGGGAGCCTCCATCGTGGTGTCCACCAGCGGCGACCCCGGCCAGGCCACCCACCTGCTGCGCACCGCCATTGGCCGTCTGGACAGTGAGATCGCCGTCGCCAATCTGCTCACCATGGAACAGCGCGTCTCCGCCCAATTGAACTCCCGCCGTTTCAACATGTACCTGTTCAGCGTCTTTGCCATGGCCGCCACGCTGCTGGCCGGCATCGGGGTCTTCGGTGTCATGGCCCACCTGGTATCGCAGCGGATGCAGGAGTTCGGCGTGCGCAAAGCGTTGGGGGCGCAGGGCTCCGATATCTTCCGCATGGTGTATGGGCGGGGCTTCCTGTTGGTCGGTTTGGGCCTGGCCGCCGGCCTCGCCGGGTCCCTGGTGCTCGCCCGTGGCATGCAGAGCATGATCTACGGCATCAGTCCGAACGACCCGCTCACCCTGGCCGCCGTCTGCCTGCTGCTGACCGCCGCTGCCGCCCTGGCCTGCGGCGGCCCGGCCCTCCGCGCCCTGCGCGTCGAGCCGATAAAAGCGCTCCGCTGGGAGTAGATCGTCGAAGCCTGGCCCGGCCACGCCGCATCTCATGAACTGCGTGCGGAAGTTCCCAGCGCACGCCCAAGGAGAGACAGGAATGGCCATTATTCGCAAGGGTGAAGCGCATTGGTCCGGATCCCTGACGGAAGGCTCCGGCCGCGTGAAGGGTGCCAGCGGAGCCGTGGATGCCCCATACAGCGTGAAGTCGCGGACCGCCGACGGTCCGGGCACGAATCCCGAGGAGCTCATCGCCGCCGCACATGCCGGCTGCTACAGCATGATGCTCTCCGCCCTACTCAGCGGAGCCGGCAAGCCGCCCGCATCCATCGACACCGTCGCCGCGGTCCACATGGAACTGCTCAATCCGGGCATCAAGATTTCGAAGATCGTCCTGACGACCAAAGCGTCCGTGCCCGGCCTTACCGCGGCGGAGTTCGCCGATGTGGCCGACAACGCCAAGAAGAACTGCCCTGTCTCCGTGGCGCTCTCCGCGGTGCCCATCGAGCTGACCGCGACACTGGTCGAATAGCCTCTCGCGTTCTCATCCCGGTGGAGTTCCTGGCGGATCGGCTTCACCGGGTATTGCGCCCGTGGCGGAGTGCTGGTCCAGCGGGGCGCGGCCGAAGCCGCAAGCCCCACTGGTAACGACCGGTACGAGGGAGAGAGCCGCCGGCCGTCAAAGTCGTTCGATCAACACGGACGTCGCGGAGTAATCGCCCGTCAGCCGCAGGTCCAATCCACGATACATCAGATCCGCACCGCTCAGCTCGGCCGTGCGGCCATCCAGGATGGTCACTTTGTAGACCGCCTTCTCGTCCAGGCCCTGCAGGTGCAGAGTCGGCACAGGCCGTCCGTACTGCTGCGAATGCAGCGTGGCGAAGACCACTGACTGCTTGCCGTCTTCCGCGACATACTGGCTCGACTGGAAGCCTGATGGATCGCGCGGCGAGACCAGGCGGTACAGCTTGCCCGTCTGCACCGTGGCCCGCACTTGCTTGTAGTACGCCACCATTTTCTTCGCCAGCGCGAAGTCCTCGGCCTTCCAGTGATTCAGGTTGTTGCCGATGCCCAACGAACCCTGCATCGCCACCAGGAAGCGGAAGCTCAGCGGCGTCGACCGCCCATTGAAGTTCGGCACGTCGGTCACCCAGGCCATCATGGCCTTCGGCGTGTAGGCGTAGGTGTAGCCTTCCTGGATCTTCAGCCGGTCGAGAGCGTCGGTGTTGTCCGAAGTCCACACCTGATCGACGCGCCGCAGAATGCCTAGGTCAATGCGGCCACCGCCGCCCGAACAGGACTCGATCTCCAGGCCGGGGTGCTTCTTCCGCAGCCGGTCGATAATCTCGTACACGTTTCGCGCGTACTGCAGCCACATCTTCTTCTGCTCGGCCGGAGCCACCTCGGGCCACCCTGGCTCCGACGCGTTGCGGTTCATATCCCACTTCAGGAACGCGATGTCATTCTCACTGACCAGCTTGTCCAGCACTCCGAAGATGTGCTCTTTCACGTCGTCGCGCGCCATGTTCAGGATGAGCTGATTGCGGGCCTCGCTGCGCGGCCGGTCCGGGAAGTGCATGGCCCAATCGGGATGCGCACGGTACAGATCGCTGTTCGGGTTCACCATCTCCGGCTCCACCCACAGCCCGAAGTCCATCCCCAGCGCCTTCACGTTGCTGATGAGGCCCTTCAAGCCATTCGGGAACTTCTTCGGATTCACCGTCCAATCGCCCAGACCCGCATGATCGTCGTTGCGGGCGCCAAACCAGCCGTCATCCATCACGAAGCGTTCCACACCCAACGATGCGGCCTTCTTCGCCAGTTCCGTCTGCCCCTGCTCGTTCACATCGAACGTCGTCGCTTCCCATGAGTTGTAGAGAATGGGCCGCGGCTTCGACGTCAGCCCGCCAGGCAGGATGTACTCCCGCTGGAAGCGGTGGAACGCCCGCGACGCTTCGCCGAAACCCTGGTTCGTGAAGCCCAGGTAGAACGGCGGCGTCTCCAGCGACTCGCCGGCCTTCAGCGTATGCGCGAAATCGAAGGTGTTGAGCCCCGCCGTCACGCGCACCTGCTGGTGCGGCGTCTGCTCCACGGCAATGCGCCAGTTGCCCGACCAGCCTAGCGCGCCAAACCACACGCGCCCGTTCGTCTCGCTCACCGGTCCGGGGCCGTCGATCGCAAACCAGGGGTTCGCCTGATGGCTCGTATTGCCGCGCCGGCTCTCCATCACTTTCACGCCCGGATTGATGGCTTCATGGACCATCTGCGTCTCGCCCGCCCACCGGCCATAGAGATAGGTGAGGCGGTAGCCGTCGCCCGCCGGCAGATGGAGCGTACCCGACTGCGCCGACTCCAGCGTGACCCCATTCGGAGTCTTGTTCGTGATCACCGAATGCTTCTCGATGATGCCCTGCGGATAGACGTGATAATGCAGCGCCACTTCCAGGTCGTAGCCGATATCCTTCGCCCGGATCACCAGCGTGTCGCCTTTGATCTCGTGCGAGAGGTACTTCAGCACGGTGTCCCGCACGCCGTTCTGCAATGTGACCTTGACGCTGGGCTCCACGAACAGGCCGGCGCCATAGCCGGGATACTCCTGCGGTGTCGTCGTCGACGTCCGGTCAAACGAGGCCCACTCGCGCATCGAGTGCGCGGCCTGGAAATCCTGGTCGCGCCACAGGCGCTCGCCGAAGTACAGCGGCTGCAGTTCGTTGCGCTCGTTGATGCCGATAGCGTAGGTCGTTGGTCCGGCATCCAGCACGAACACTTTCGTCCCAGCCACGAATCGAATGGAATCCGCGCCAAACACAGGCGCGAGCAGGAGAGTGCAAAGAATGAGAGGTCGCATGGTCGTCGGCAGAAACAGCATATCGGATTCGGGACTCTCATTCCGAGTCCCGTCCGCCACAGTCAACTCTGGAGCGCCGCCTACTTTCTGGCTGGGACGCTCTTGAAGAGGAACAATCCGGACTTGCCGCCCGTAGCGAAATCGGGCCGCCCGTCGGCGTTGATGTCGCCTACCGCGATCTGCATGCCGCCGCCGGTCCGTGTCGAGTAGTCGATCACGTGCCGCACAAACATGGGCTCGCCCTTGTCGTCCTTAACATTCTCATACCAATAGACGCCCAGCGGTTCGCGCTCGCCGGGATCCTTGCCGTTGTGCGCCATGTAGCGCTTGCCGGTGAGGATGTCCAGGCGCCCATCCTTGTTCAGGTCCACGAGTTCGGTGGCGTGGGCCTGCGACCAGGAGTCGTCAATGAGGTGCTTGATCCACTTCCCATCGGCGCTCTGCTCCATCCAGAAGATGCCGTAGTTGTGGGCCAGCGAGGTCACAAGATCGGGCCGGCCATCGCCATTCACGTCGGTCACGTGGATAAAGCCGGTTTCGCCGAGATCGAAATCGGCATGGTAGATCCAGGGCTGCGTGCGTGGATCCGCCGGACCTTCAAACCACCCCTTCGGCGTCACAATATCGGTGCGCTTGTCACCGTTCACGTCGCCGGCTCCGATGCCGTGCCCGTAGCTCTTCGGACTGACGACATGGGTCTGCCACGCCCCACCCTGGAACTCATACCACGTGAGCGGAGCGGTGCCGTTGCCGAACTGGGGCAGGATTTCCAGAGCCTTGCCATCGCTGTTGGCGTCGACGAGGAACGCGAACTCGACGTTGTACTTGGTCTCGAGGTCCTGGCGCTTCCATTCGCCCGCGGCCGCGGCGCCGGGGTTTTTCCACCACGAGACGTTCTTCGAGAACCAACCCACGCTAACAACATCAGGCTTCCCGTCGCCGTCGTAGTCGGCCACGAGGTCGGAGAAGTCGTCGACGTAGTTGTTCAGAAATGGCAGCGACCGGAAGCGGTGCTGCTTCCACAGTGGCGCCTCATACCAGAACTCGCCGGAGACAATGTCGAGCCGCTTGTCGCCATTGATATCGGCGAAGGCCGCGGGCTCCGCCGCGCCGCCATCGATCATGGATTTATCGAAGGCAATCTCGGGTGGACGGGAGACAAAGAAGAAAGCGAGGAGAGCAAGTCGGGAGATCATTGGAATCAGCCAGAATGTATCACACCGCGAAGGCCGCAAGTAGCGGCCCGAGTCGCGGTCCCGGAATGGCCAATGGCTTCAGGCAGCCTCCCCTTCGTCCCAATCGTCGGGTTCCGGTTCGAGATCCGGGTCCTCAGTGAACGTGTAAACGGGTGTGGCGAACATTGAGTATTCGGTGGCAAGCGAAGGGTCCTGAACGATGGGGCCATCCGGACTTGGCTCCGACTGAACGGGCTCGTCCTGGGGTTGTGCGACCGGATCGGGAACGGGAGCCTCTTCCGCGGGCGCCTCTTCCGCGGGCGCCGGCAGGAGATCTTCTTCGTCCTGGTCGGGTTCGCTCCAATTGTCAAGTTGTTGACAAATAGCCGGTTCCTCTGATTGAACGAAAAATTTAGCCTGTTTTCTGAGGCGGAGAAAGGAATCCAGAGTTGCCGCACGAGCCCTCTGGAGCTGGCGAAATTCGCGGGTGCAGAACTGCAGAAGGTTCGACGTGGCGAGGAGGCCGGAGTACGCGGCGCACGTGTAGTCGATGGGGAGGGCGTTCGCGCGGGCTTGGGGCTCGCGGTCGGCGTCGGCCTCGATGAGGAGCTGCCGGTTGATGGAGCGAGTTTCGATGGCCTTGCAGCGGTCCATGCGCCACTCGATGTCGCAGAGTTCTCGGACGAGATCGATCTCAAGGGAGTTGGTCGGGCGAAGGTCCTGCACGCGCCGGGCCAGGAGATCAGTGAAGCCTGCGAGGCTCTCGTTGTTGAGGAGGACCGAGTGGACGGCGTCGGTATCCGGCTGGGCATACTTGCCGTGTTTCGTGGAGTTGTGGGCGGAGCGGGCTTTGCCTTCCGCTGTGACCGGTCCGCGCGAGCGCTTCCCGTTGATTCGAGCCTGTTCCGATCTAGTCAGTTTGTTCATATGTCACCTCGGGCGAGAGTATAGAGGCGAGGCACCAAGGAAACCGGGTGGACGGAATAGCCGGTCCGCTGTAAACCCTTTTACTTTCGGTCTGTTATGAGGATTTGAGTTTATTTCAAAGTGTTGTGACCGTGTTTTGAGGGGGGCAAAGTTGGGGCGGTTCGCGGGGTTGAAGGCAGCAGGCGCAGCGGCCGGAGTTTTCGGCGCAGTGTTGTGGGAGAATCACGCAAAGGAGTTTCTTTATGACTTTGCGCTACCTGGCGCTGGCGGTCGTGTTCGCCGCGGCGGCCTTCGCAGCAGACGTCAACGGAAAGTGGGCCGCCGAATTTGATACGCAAATCGGCCCGCAAAAGTACACTTACGACTTTAAAGTGGATGGAGCCACCCTTACCGGAAAGATCAAGGGAGGCCCGGCCGAGCGAGCCAACGAATCGGACCTCAAGGAAGGAAAGGTCAGCGGCGACGAGGTGTCGTTCGTGGAGATCTTCAAGTTTGAAGACAACGAAGTCCGGATCGAGTACAAGGGCAAGCTGGTGGGGGACGAGATCAAGTTCACCCGCAAGGTCGGGGATTTCGCGACTGAGGAGCTTGTGGCCAAGCGAGTGAAATGAAAAGCGGTTGGCGTCCGCGAGCCTACTCCCGACCAGGGGGCGCGGCCTCGGGTACTACCACGGATGTCCACCTTTAGTTAGGACGATCCTGCCAGTACTGATTAACCCGCGCGCTCCATTCCGGTAAATGCCCTGCTGCGCCTACCCTGGATGTGGGGAAGTGCGATGTCCGAGAAACGCGGGAAATCGCGGCGTCCATCCAGCGGCAAGGTCCGCGTTGCCTGGGTTGAGCAGGATGGAGCCTATGTCCAGGAGAAGCCGAACCTGGTGGATTGCTCATCGTCCGGCATGGGTATCCTGCTGAACCGGCGAATCGAACTACAGACCAGGGTTGGCATCAAGACCCTGGAACACAATCACATTACGAGCGCGGTGGTGCGGCACGTAACGCAGAAGGGCCTGCGATTCCGCATCGGCCTGGAGTTCCCGTCGGAAGTATCCGGGCTGGATATCAAGTTCTAAGCAGGGCAGCCCAGGTCTTGGGACCGACGATGCCATCCTGCGCGAGGCCGCGGATCCGCTGGAAATTCAACACGGCCTCTTCGGTCCTGGGGCCGAACTTGCCGTCGACGACGAGATGCGCTCCGAGGCTGTTCAGGTGCTGCTGGAGTTGCACGACGTCTGACCCCGCCGCTCCGTAGTCGAGTACAGCCAAGGCGGAATGGCCGCTGCCGGAACCGCCGGCGGCCCTGCCCGGCATGGCCACGGCCTGGGCGGGCAGGGCGTCGCCCACCAGATGCCGCCCGATCTCCAACGCAACGTGGACATGGTCCGTATGGCCACCCACACGCTTGCCGTCGATGGGGTGACCCTGCTGGTACCAGATGTCCAGCGGCGCGAAGAACAACTCGAATATCGGACTGCGGGGCCGGCGGGCAAACGGCAGAAGTGCCTGGGCAATCCGGGCGGCGTCCGAGTCGCCCACGCCGTAGTCGCGGGCTAGACCGCGGCTGTGATAGGAGCCGTGCTCATGCTGACCGCCAGTGGTTTGGGGCACGGTGGGCGGCCCGATGCGGAGGTTGCGGCGCTGGAGGAACTCGTCGATCTCCTGCCAGGGGTGAGTGAACGTCTTGGGCGCGCGGCGCGCGGTCTTTTGGGTAGTTTTGTGGGCGGTGACGTGCCGGGCCTGGCCCTTGGGCATGTGGCGCCCCGGGGCGAGCGCGACGTGACAGTGGTCCATGTGGCCGCCGATGCTGCTGCCGGGTACGCGGCTGCCATTGACGTACCAGATGTTGAGCGGCCCGAAGAAGAGTTCGGCGATGGCTGTGCCACGCATCCTGGCGACGGGGTGGAGGCAGCAGGCGACGGCGGCGGCGTCGCTGTCGTAGAGGCCGTAGTCGCGGGCGGTGCCGATGTAGTGGTAAGAGTTCGTGGCGTGACCGCCGCCAGTGGTTTGCCCCGTGGTGGGCGGGCCTATGCGCACACCGTGGGCGCGCAGATAGTCGTCGATCTCCTTCCAGGACCCAGCCATATTGCCCCCTTATCCTCCAGGCGGCGCGGTGGCCGCGAGCTCCCCCAGGGCCGAAACGGGGACCGAGCCCGCCGGCACTACTGTCCTCAGTCGCCGCTCAGGAAACTGACAAAGCGCCAGCTCCCGTCGGGTTGCTGCTCGAAGGCCGCGCGCCATTGGCGATAGCCGTCCTTCGCTGCCTCGGGCGGCGCCAGTTTGACCTTACCCTTCAAGCCCCACTGCACCGGCGGAGTGAAGTCGACGGCTTCCTTGGCCGCGATCTCCTTCAGCGCCGCCCAGCCCTTGATCTCAGAACGCCCCCAAAACTGGAAAGCGTTATCCGGAGTGGGTATTCCATCACCGAATGTGTATTGAAATTTTTCGGACATCAACGGGCGGAGGCGGGCCGTGTCGCGGGCATCGACGGCCTGTCGGAATTCGGCCTGGAAAGACTCCCAGCTAGCGGGGGCCGCGGCCTTTTGTTCGACCGGTTGGGCGGGCGGCTGCGGCGGCGTGGAGCAGGCGCAGAGGAAAACAGCGAGGATTGAACCGCAAAGCAGACGCGTCATGTTGAGGGAGAATAGCACGACTCCGCGGACGGCCAAAGGATTTTACGTAAACGCACGAGGGTGCAGTGGGGGCTGTGTTGCCGTGGATACACAGCTTGCACTAGGCTGGGCTAAAGCACGCCGAAGCGCGGCAATACCAAGGAGATAACGATGCCAGACGAAACACAGATCACGGGCGCGACCCGGCGGGAGTTCGTGGCCACGGCGGCGGGTGTGGGCCTCGGCTTGACAGCCCTGCAGTACAAGGCGATGGCGGCTCCAGGCGCCAGTGACAAGATCCGTGTGGGCTTCATCGGATTGGGCGGCCAGGGCACAGGGCGGCTGAACGAATTCCTCAAGCATCCGGACGTGGAGGCGGTGGCCGTCTGCGATGTCGACCAGAAGCATGTGGAGCGGGCGGCGGGCATTGTGGAGAAGGCGCGCGGGACCAAGCCGGAGATCTTCCACGACTACCGGAAGCTGCTGGAGCGGAAAGATATCGACGCCGTGATGGTGGGCACGCCGGATCACTGGCATGCGCTGCCGACGGTGCAGGCGTGCCAGGCGGGCAAGGACGTGTTCGTGGAGAAGCCGCTGTGCTACTCCATCGGTGAAGGCCGCGCGATGGCCAATGCGGCCCAGAAACACTCACGCGTGACGCAGATGGGCAACCATATCCACAACGACCTGCCGAACTACCGGCGCGTGGTGGAGATGGTGCAGTCCGGCAAGCTGGGCAAGATCAACCGTGTCTACTGCGCCATGGCGAGCGGCGAAAAATCGCTGGGCAAGCCGGCTGACACGGCTCCTCCGCCCGAGCTCGACTACGACTTCTGGCAGGGACCCGCGCCGAAGCGGCCGTATAATCCGAACCGTTCGCACTTTACGTACCGCTATTTCTGGGATTATTCCAGTGGATATTTCATCGATTTCTGGTGCCACTACGCGGACGTGGCGTACTGGGCGCTGGACCTGAAGGCCCCGAAGAACGTTTCGGCGGCCGGCGGACGCTGGCTGGTGGACGACAACGCGGAGACGCCGGATACGCTGGAAGTTCTCTATGAATACCCTGAGCTCGTGCTCTCCTGGACACTACATCCCAAAGGCCGGCCGGGCTACGAGCACATGGGCAGCTGCGTGATCTTCGAGGGCACCGAAGCGACGCTGGTCACGAATTACAACCGGAATGAGATCTGGGCCAAGGGGAAACTGGCACCGGATTTCCCACGGCCCGAGCCGAGTATTCCGAATTCTCCGGGCCATATCCGGGAGTTTCTGGATGCCGTCAAGTCGCGCAAACCCACCACCTGCAACATCGACTACGGCTACCGGCTCACGAAGGGTGGACTGCTGGGCGTGATCGCGTTCCGCACCGGCGAACGCATCTACTGGGACGATCAGAAGGAGAAGATCATCGGCAAGTCGAAGGGCCATGATCTGGTATCGCGGAAGTATCGCAAGCCCTGGAAGTTGAGCTAGCACCATGCGGGCCGCGGTATGGGCTCTGTTGGGGTTGCTGTGTCTGGCGGGCGGATTGGTTGGACAGACCTCCGCCCCTTTCTCGCATGGGCCGCTGGTGGTTTCTCAGAATCACCGGTTTCTACAACATAAGGATGGGACTCCGTTCTTCTGGCTGGGCGACACAGCCTGGCTTCTGTTCCAGCAGTTGACGTGCGAAGAGGCCGAGCGGTACCTGGAAGATCGGCAGGCCAAGGGCTTCACCGTGATCCAGGTCATGCTGCTGCACACGGCGGCCGATCACAACGCGTACGGGGCTCCGGCGCTGGTGGACAAGGATCCGGCCAAACCCGCCGAGAAGCCGGGGCACCCACAGGCCGGCCATGACTACTGGGCTCACGTGGACTGGGTGCTGGCGTCGGCGGCGCGCCACGGCCTGTATGTCGCGATGGTGCCAGCCTGGGGCACTCTCGTGAAGAAACGCGAGCTGAACGACCAGAATGTGGCGGTGTATGCGGGCTGGCTGGCGGCCCGCTATAAGGATCACCCGAATGTCATCTGGATGACAGGCGGCGACATCCAGGGCGATGTCCACAAAGAGGTCTGGCGGAAGATGGGCCAGACGTTGCGGCATGGCGACCCGAATCACCTGATTACGTTCCATCCCTTCGGGCGGACGCGATCGGCGACATGGTTTCACCACGAGCCGTGGCTCGATTTCAACATGTTCCAGTCGGGGCACCGGAGCTACGAACAGGATACAGAGGGCCCCGATCCCAAGGGCGAGGACAACTGGCGGTACGTCGCGGAAGACTACGTGCTAACGCCGGTGAAGCCAACCATCGACGGCGAACCCTCGTATGAGCAGATCCCGCGCGGTCTGCACGACAAGACGCAGCCCCGCTGGAACGAAAACGACTGCCGGCGGTATGCCTACTGGTCCGTTTTCGCGGGCGCGTTCGGGCATACGTACGGCGACAACTCCGTCATGCAGATGTACAAGCCGGCGGACAAGGATCCATCGTTCACTCCGAAGAAGCCGTGGTACGAAGCGATGGACGATCCGGGGGCCGGGCAGATGCAGTTCCTGGCAAAACTCGTGCAGTCGAGGCCATTCTTCGAGCGGGTGCCGGACCAGAGCATCGTGGCGGGCGAAAACGGGACGCGGTATGAGCGCGTAGCCGTGACCCGCGGCAAGGCGTACTTGTTCGCGTATACATACACCGGGCGCCCCTTCGAGTTGAATCTCGGAGTGCTGCCGGGCGAGAAGCTGATGGGCTGGTGGTACAGCCCGCGCGACGGCAAGGCGAAATCGATCGGGCTGCTGAAGAACGAAGGAGTGAAGAAGTTCACGCCTCCGGGCACTCCGGCCGAAGGGAACGATTGGGTACTGGTGCTGGATTCGGTGGAACAGGGCTTCCCTGCCCCGGGCACGGTACTGACCGGAGACTGACGGCCGGTTCAGCGCATCTTCGTGGTGATAACGGGAGCCAGCGGCCACTCGTCCGAAGTGATGCGGCCGTCGTGGTTCTTGTCGAGTTTCCGCAGGACGGCTGGCGCGTTGCGCATCTCCTCTGGGGAGATTTCGCCGTCGTGATTGGTGTCCAGAGCCTGCAGCAGTGGATGCAGGCGGACCAGGGCCCCGTTGGGATCGGCCGCTTCGGCCGTCTGCATGGTTTCCACGGAGACTGCGCCCTCGCTGGTTTGGCGGAGGATGCCGTACTCGGCGGCGGTGCGGGTGGGGTACAGGGAGCGCTCGGCACGCGATTGCAAATCCTGCGAACGAACTGGATCCCGGGCGGGCGTCTGCACTCCATGCCCGTTGGCCGCGCTAGGCGCGGCTGGAGCCGAGACCGGACGGAAGTAGTCTTCGGCGGTCAGGCGCCCGTCGCCATTGCTGTCGAGACGGCTGAGCGCGGATCCGGCGTCGGCCATCTCTTCGGCGGAGACGACGCCATCATGGTTCGTATCGAATGTCCGGGGTGAGAGCGCCAAGTAGACAGTGGATTGGCCAGATCGGGCAGCGGCCGCGGCAGGCGGCGGAGCGGGGGTCCAGGAGGCTGCGGTGGCTTCGCGCGGCGCCGGCGGGCGCGGCTTGGAAAACGCGTTCTCGTAGAAGCGCAGGATGCGGACCCAGACGGAGTCGGTACCCACTTCGCTACGCGTCGAAGATCCGCCACCACTGGCGCCACCGCCAAACGCGATCGCCGATTGTCCGCCTTCCACGCCGAACCCCGGAGAGCCCGCCACGGCGCGATTGGACCCCGAGAACGTGGTGTTCCAAGGCCGGCGGCCCTGCCCGTGTCCCAAGGCGAAGCCCACGAGGGCGAAGGCGGCAAGAGCCACGAGTCCGCCATTGAGCAGCGCACTCTTGGGCGGCATCGACTGATCGGCGCAGTAGAAGACGGGCACCCCGTCGCTGGACGCGAGCGGCGCCGGCTGGGGCTCGGGTTCGTTCTCACGCAGCAGCCACTGGCGGCCGAGCGAGACGCAGGCGTCACCGAACAGCGGCCAAGGACGGCCGGAGCGCGACGCTTCGTCATAGATGGAGAGCATCTCATCGCCGTAGCGCATGCGGAACGCACTGGGGTGGAGACGCAGAAGTTGGATATAGAGAGACCGCAGCATCACGCCCTCCCGAATTTCGCGCGCGCCAGGCGGAGCTTGGCCGCGTGGACAATCGCTTCCATCCGTTCCACTTCGGCGCTGAGCACCCCGCGGCCCAGCGAGCCCAGACGGTAGTAGCGGCGGCGCGGATCGTCGTCGCCTTCCCTGGCGCCTGCTTCCTCCACCAGCCCCTGCGCCGTGAGCCGCTGCAGGTTGTCGTAGAGAGTCCCCGGACCGAGCTTGTACTGGCCATCCGACTGCCGCGCCACCTCCTGCATGATGGCGTACCCGTGCAGCTCTCCCGCGCTCAGCGCAAGCAGGATGTGCAGCGACGCAGGGAGGAGCGGCAGGAACTTCGTGGGATCCGGTTTCATGGCTCGGCTTCCGTTATATCGGATCCCGAGCGAGTTGACAAGAGTTTTAATGCGGCCGGTCTATTCGTACCGGAGCGCGACGATGGGATCGACGCGGGCAGCGCGACGGGCCGGCAGCCAACCGGCACCCATGGCCACAGCGGCTAGCAGCAGGCAAGCCGCCGCGATGGTCAATGGGTCGCTCGCCTCCAATCCGTACAGCTGGCTGGAGACAAATCGGGTTAACCCCAGGGCCGCCGGAATCCCCATGGCGATGCCGACAGCCACCACGAAGAGCGTCTCCCGCAGCACCATGCCCAACACGCGACTACTCTGCGCGCCCAGTGCCATCCGGATGCCGATTTCGTTGGTGCGGCGGGCGATGGAGTAGCTAAGGACCCCGTACAGTCCGATGGAAGCTAGCAGCATGGCGAGCCCGCCGAAGAATGTGGACAGCGTGGCGATCAGGCGCTGCTGCGTCAGGTTTTGATCGATCAGTTCCTCCAGGACGCGCAGGCTGAGGATCGGCAGGGAGCGGTCGGTCTGCTCCACCTCGCGCCGCAGCGTGGACATCATGGTGTTGGGGTCGGCGAAAGTGCGGATCTCGAAGTTGGCCGCGGGCGGAGTGCCGCCGAGGCCCTGATAGAAGGGAATGAAGAAGCGGCGGTGAATGGTGCCCCGCAGGCCGTGGTCACGGTCGTCCTTGGCGACCCCCACGATTTCGAAAGTCTCACGCGTATCGGGGAACTCGTCGGTGACATGCTTGCCCAGCGGGTTGGCGCTGCCGAAGTAGAACTTCGCCATGGTCTCGTTGATGACACACACTTTGGCGGAGGTCGCGGTGTCCTGAGGTCCGATATCGCGGCCCATCAGGATGGGTACGCCGATGGTAGCGAAGTAGCTGGGACCCACCTGATCGAAGCGGGCGCTGTCGTCGCCCCGCTTTTGCGGCTTGTAGCCCTCGACGGTGATGCGATCACCAGACTCGGTGCCGCTGAAGAGACCGTTTTCTGACAATGTCGCGGCACGCACGCCTGGTGTGGATCGGAAACGCTCCAGCAGATTGTGGAAGACGGCGGCGCGTTTCGGGCTGTCGTAGCCGGCCTCCAGCGCATCGACGCGTAGCAGCAGCAGGTTTTCTCGCGGGTAGCCGATGTCGACCTTGCGCAGATTGTCGAGGGTGCGCAGAAAGAGACCCGCGCCGATGAGCAGCAGCAGCGAGACAGCGACCTGCGACACGACCAAAGCCTTGCCCAGCGTGAGGCGGCGGCCGCTGCCGATGACGCCGCGCGAGTTCTCCTTCAACGTGGATCCGACGTTCACGTTGGTGGCGCGGAAGGCGGGCAGTAGCCCGAAGAGGAGTCCGGTGAACAGCGAGA
Organism: uncultured Paludibaculum sp.; assembly: GCF_963665245.1. Lineage (NCBI taxonomy): Bacteria > Pseudomonadati > Acidobacteriota > Terriglobia > Bryobacterales > Bryobacteraceae > Paludibaculum > uncultured Paludibaculum sp. The sequence goes on along the minus strand of NZ_OY762269.1, from coordinate 3,330,618 downwards.
CGGCAGCCGTGAAGGCGAGGATCCTAAGATCGGGGCTGACATTAAGAGGAGGCGGATTCGGCCCGTTGGCGGCCATCTGAAGCATGGCCTGGCTGGCCCAATAGGCGAAGAGGACACCCACCGTTCCGCCCAGCAGCGAGAGCACGAGGCTTTCGAGCAGGAGTTGGCGGATGAGGCGGGCGCGGCTGGCCCCCAGCGCGAGGCGGATGCCGAGTTCGCGCTGACGTGCGGCGGCACGGGCGAGCAACAGATTGGCCACGTTCGCGCAAGCGATCAGCAGCACGAGTCCGACGACGGCCATCAGCACGACGATGGGTTGGCCGAACTGCTCGCGCATGGGTGAGGCGCCTTTGTTGCCGGGCTGAACCTTGATCTTCTGGTCGGCGAGCTCGCGGGCACGGTCGGGCGGCAGATTGGGAGCAACCCCTTCGTGGACGATCTGTTGGAAGAGGACGTTCAGGCTGGCCTCGGCCGACTGCGCGGTGACGCCGGGCTTGAGGCGGCCGGCAACGAGCAGCCACATCACCTTCTCGGCCTTGGAAGGATCGTCGTGGAGCCAGTCGCGGCCCGGCTTGGCCAAGGGCTCCATGATCATCGGCAGCCAGGCGTCCGGAACTTCCCCCACGGTTTCACCGAAGAAGGCGGGCGGCATGACGCCGATGACCGTATAGAAGGTCTTCTGAATCTGAATCGTGCGGCCGAGCACGCCGGCATCGAGGCCGAAGCGCTTCTTCCAGTAGTTGTAGCCGAGCACGAGGTAGGGCGCGCTGCCTGGCGTCGTCTCCTCCGCGGCGGTGAAGGTGCGGCCCATCAGCGGCTGGACGCCGAGCGTGGAGAAGTAGTCGCCGGTGACGAGGCGCGTGCGCATCTCTTCCAACGTGCCGCCGCCGATGCTGACGTTCTGGCGGGTGGCGCTGCTTTCGGCTGCGAGCATGCTGGTGAAGACCTTGTTGCGCGCTCGCATACGCTGGTACTCCTCGTAGGTGAAGAGGTTGCGCACGCCGGTCTGGGTGCCGATGGAGACGCCGGCTGAGGTAGGATCGGAAACCAGCACGAGCCTCTCCGGCTCGGCCACCAGCGGCAGCGGCTTGAGCAGCAGTGCGTCCATCAGACTGAAGATGGCGGTGTTCACTCCAATGCCGAGTGCAAGCGAGAGCACGGCAACAGTGGCGAATCCGGGATTCTGACGAAGAGTACGGACGGCGTAGCGCAGGTCCTGCAGGAGACTGGAAATCATGCTCGGTCCTTTGAATGCGAATTGCGTCTCGAGTCGATTATGCCCCCACCCGAGCGCGACAGCCCCAGTCAGGCAGGAATTTTACTTCGCTATGACTGCTCCGGAACGCTCACGAATGCGGGACAGGTGCGTTATACTGAAGTTTCATGCAGTCAGCTCGGAACATCGCCCGGCATCATCACCATCATCATGGGGTGGGCGGGCGTTCTTTGTCCTGAGTGAGGCAGCGCAGGAAAAGATTCAGAGCCCGCCCGGTCCGGCCAGGACCAGGCGGGCTTTTCGTTTGCTGGAGTAATCGACACTATGGATCTCGACTTCAATAAGACCGGCGGCATGATTCCCGCCGTTGTCCAGGATGTGACCACGGGCCGTGTACTGATGGTCGGTTTCATGAACGAGGAAGCGTTTCAGAAGACCGTGGCCACGGGGCTGACGACCTTCTATAGCCGCAGCCGCAACAAGCTCTGGACCAAGGGCGAATCGTCGGGTCACACCCTGGTGGTGAAGTCGATCCAGACCGATTGCGACAAGGATTGCGTGCTGGTGCAGGTGGAGGCGCAGGGACCCGGCGTCTGTCACGAAGGCTACCAGTCGTGCTTCTTCCGGACCCTGGAAGAGGGCGAGTGGAAGATCACCGAAGCACAGACCTACGACCCGAAATCCGTTTATTAATCCCAGGAAAGCTCAGCTACTCATGAAACTCAAACTCGGCATCCCCAAGGGCTCACTGGAACAGGCCACCGTCGATCTGTTCCGCCGCGCCGGATTCAATATCACGACGTCGTCCCGCTCCTACTTCCCGTCGATCGACGATCCGGAAGTGGAATGCATGTTGATCCGTGCGCAGGAGATGGCCCGCTACGTCGAGGACGGAGTGCTCGACGCCGGCCTCACGGGCCGCGACTGGGTGATTGAGAACGACTCGGAAGTGGAAACCGTGGCCGACCTCATCTATGCCAAGCAGAGCTTCGGCAAGGTGCGTTGGGTACTGGCCGTGCCGGAGACGTCGCCGGTCAAGACGGTGAAGGATCTGGAAGGCAAGATCATCGCAACGGAACTGGTGGGCGCGACGAAGCGCTACCTGGCGGCGAACGGCGTGACCGCCAAGGTGGAGTTCAGTTGGGGCGCGACGGAAGTGAAGCCGCCGGAGTTGGCCGACGCCATTGTCGAGGTGACGGAGACGGGCAGTTCGCTGCGCGCGAACAAGCTGCGCATCGTCGAGACGGTGATGGAGTCGAACACGCAGTTGGTGGCCAATAAGAAGGCCTGGGCCGACGGCTGGAAGCGGCAGAAGCTGGAAGACATGCGGATGCTGCTGCAAGGCGCCATCAACGCTCTGGGCAAGGTCGGGCTGATGCTGAACGTCAACAAGGAGAATCTGGAGGCGGTGTTGGGTGTGCTGCCGGCCCTGAAGAATCCGACGATCAGCCCGCTCAGCGACGGCCAGTGGTTCGCCGTGAATACGATTCTCGATGAGTCGACCGTACGCACCATCATCCCGCGGCTGAAGCAGGCGGGCGCGGAAGGCATTGTCGAGTATCCGTTGAACAAGATCATTCTCTAGGAGCCGCGCATGCTACGAATCGTCGAATCCAGGCAGGCCGGGCGATTGCTGAAACGGCGCGCGGCGCGAATGACGGAGGCGGAAGAGGCCGTGAGGCCGATTCTGGACGCAGTCCGGACTCGCGGCGATGCCGCTCTGATGGAGTACGCGCAGAAGTTCGACAAGCTGACGCGCAAGAGCGTGGCGGTGCCGGGCGCGGAACTGCAGGCAGCGGCGTCCCGCCTGTCGCCCGCGTTTCGCAAAGCGGTCGCGACCAGCGCCAAGAACGTCAAAGCCTACGCCAAGCTGCAACTGCCGCGGGTGAAGAAGGCACAGCCATCGCCGGGCCTGAAGCTGAGCCAGATCGTGCGGCCGCTGGATTCGGTGGCCGCCTACATTCCGGCGGGCCGCTATCCCCTGCCCTCCACGGTGATCATGACCGTGGTGCCCGCGCTGGTGGCGGGCGTCGAGAACATCATGGTGTGCTCGCCGCGGCCGGTGGACGAGATCTTCGGTACCGCCTCGATCCTGGGCGCGACACGGGTCTTCGAGATGGGCGGAGCGCACGCCATTGCGGCCTTTGCCTACGGCACGAAGACCGTGCCCCGCGCGGATCGCATCGTGGGTCCGGGCAACATCTATGTGGCCGCGGCCAAGAAGATGCTGGCCGGCGAAGTTGGCATCGATTTCGTGGCTGGCCCAACCGAGATCCTGATCATCGCCGAAGAGGCGAACCCGTCCTGGCTGGCGGCCGACATGCTGGCCCAAGCGGAGCACGATACGGACGCGTCGGCGATCCTGCTGACGACTTCGCGTTCGTTGGCGGAAGCCGTGGTGGTGGAGGTCGAGAAACAGCTCCAGACGCTGCCGACAGCGGCCACGGCGCGGGTCGCGATCGATAAGAACTCGGCTGTGATCCTGGTGGCCGATACGGACGAAGCGGTGGAACTGTCGAACCGCTTTGCACCGGAGCATCTATCGATTCACGATGCGAAGCTGCTGCCGGGCATCCGGCATGCCGGCAGTGTGTTCGTCGGTGCGACGAGCCCGGAAGCCGCGGGCGACTACGCGTCGGGTCCGAACCACGTCCTGCCGACCTCCGGCGCGGCCCGGCTGCGCGGCGGCTTGAGCGCGGCGGATTACGTCAAGGTGATCTCCGTGCAGGAACTGTCCGGCAAGGCCCTGCGGGCGCTGACTCCGGCGATCACGACACTGGCAAGGGCCGAGGGTTTGGAAGCGCACGCGCGGTCAGTGGAGGTGCGCAATGCCTAAGCCGAGACCGGCTGTGGTGGCGATGGCTCCGTATTCGCCGCCGGCGTCGGGCCGCGACGGGAAGCTGCGACTGGACTTCAACGAGAACACCGTCGGGTGCTCGCCGAAGGTACTGGAACTGCTGCGCGCGAAGCTGAGCGAAGAGCAGTTGACGGTCTATCCGGAGTACGAAGCGGCGCGACTGGCGCTGTCCGATTACTTCCAGGTACCGCAGTCGGAGTTCCTGATCACGAACGGCACGGACGAAGCGATCCAGGTGTTGATCAACACCTACGTCGACAACGACGACGATGTGATCGTGCTGCACCCGTCCTATGCGATGTACCGCTTCTATGCCGAAGTCGCCGGGGCCAAGGTGCGCGAGATCCCTTATCGTGCAGGCGATCTGGCCTTCCCCATTGACGAGCTGATCGCCGCCATCCGGCCCGATACGAAGGCCATCCTGATCTCGAATCCCAACAATCCGACTGGTACGGCGATCGGGATCGGCGACATCGTCCGGATCCTGGCTGCCGCGCCGAATGCGGCTGTCCTGATTGACGAAGCCTACTACGAGTTCTACGGCGTGACGGCGCTACGGATGACGGACCAGTATCCGAACCTGTTCGTCAGCCGCACATTCTCGAAGGCCTTCGGCATGGCCGCGCTGCGCGTCGGCTGCCTGTTCTCCCAGAAAGAGAACGTGCAGTACATGCACAAGGCGCAGTCCCCCTACAGCGTGAACCTGCTGGCGGCAATCGCGGTGCGGGCGGCGGTGGAAGATCGCACGTACGTCTCGAACTACGCCGCACAGGCCGTGGAAGCGCGCGAAGCGCTCTACCGCGGCTTCGAGAAACGAGGCATCGCCTACTACCCGAGCCAGGCCAACTTTGTTCTCTTCCAGGCCGGCGCGCAGGCAGTGCCGGTGCGGGACGCACTGAGAACGCGCGGCATCCTGGTGCGCGACCGCAGCTACGAACTCGCGGGCACGGTGCGCGTCACCGCCGGCACGACCGCCCAGGTCGCGCGCTTCTTCCAGGCACTGGACGAGGTGTGGAAGTGAAGGACTCGCTGATCGTCTTCGATATGGATGGCGTACTGGCCGAGGTCGGCGAGTCGTATCGCGAGACGATCGTCCAAACCGTAGCGCACTTCACCGGCCAGCAGGTGGCGCGGGAACGGATCCAGGACTACAAGAATCAGGGCGGCTGGAACAACGACTGGGCTCTCTCCCAGCGTCTGTGCCAGGACCTCGGAGTCGACGTCCCCTACGAGGACGTGATCGAACGCTTCAATCTCATCTTCCTGGGCGACGACTTCAACGGGCTGATCCTGAAAGAGCAGTGGGTGCCGCGCGACGGCCTGCTGGAGCGGCTCAGCGAGCGCTACGACCTCTCCATCTTCACCGGCCGTCCCTTGGAAGACGCCGCGCATACTCTGCGCCGGTTCGCCTCCGGCATCGTGTTCTCTCCGATGATCACCATGGAGAGCGTGACCGAACACAAGCCCGCCCCGCAGGGACTGCACCTGATCCGCGCGGAACGTCCCGATGCAAAAATGTTTTATGTGGGCGATACGGTGGACGACGCCCGTAGCGCACGAGCCGCCGGGGTCCCGTTCATCGGCATCGCCGCGCCCGCCAATCCACGTCATGCGGAGCTGGTGGAAGTGCTGAAATCAGAGGCCGCCATCGCCGTGCTGGATGACATCAATCAGTTGGAAGGAGTTCTGCCATGAAGCGCACAGCCGTCATTGAACGCATTACGAAAGAGACCCAAATCCGCGCCAGCCTCACCATCGAAGGCAAGGGCCGCTACGAGATCTCCACCGGAGTGCGCTTTCTCGACCACATGCTGGAGCTCTTCTCCAAGCACGGCGGCTTCGACATGTCGCTGATCGCGCGCGGCGACCTGGACGTCGATCAGCACCACACGGTGGAAGACGCCGGCATCGTGCTGGGGCAGCTCTTTGCCAAGGCGTTGGGAGACCGCAAGGGCATCAACCGTGCCGGTTACTTCGTCCTGCCGATGGACGAGACGCTGGCCGTGGCGGCAGTCGACCTTGGCGGGCGTCCTTACCTTGTCTACGAAGACCGCGTAAAGACGCGCCTGGTGGGCGACCTGCAATCCGAACTGCTGGAGGACTTCTTCCACGGCTTCACCACCCATGCAGGCGCCAACCTCCACGCCAAAATCATGCACGGACGCTCGAACCACCACAAGGTGGAAGCGATCTTCAAGTGCTTCGCGCGAGCCATGAAGTTCGCCTGCTCCAAGGACGCGCGGCTGAAGGACGAACTGCCATCCACGAAAGGACTGCTGTGATCACGGTCGTCAATTACGGTGCGGGCAATTTGCGGTCGGTGGAGAACACGCTCGGCGAGATCGGGGCGACCTATCAACTGACGCAGAGCGCGGCGGAAATTGAATCGGCGGAGAAGGTGATTCTCCCGGGCGTCGGCCATCTGGGACAGATGATGCGGGCCTTGGACGAATTGGGCTTGCGGGACGCACTGGTGCGCAAAGCGAAGTCCGGCGCGCCGTTCCTGGGCATCTGCCTCGGCTTGCAGGCGATGTTTGAAGGCGGCGAAGAGGCTCCGGAACAGAAAGGCCTTGGATTGTTTCCGGGCCAGGTCGGCCGGTTTCCAATGGACGCTCGCGTGCCGCACATGGGCTGGAACGAAATCGTGCCATTGGGCTCCCCGCGCCTGCTGCGCGACATTGGCCCCAAACCATATGTTTACTTCGCACACAGCTACTACTGCCCGCTGAGCGAGGCCACCGCCGCCACCTGCCACTACACGCGTGACTACACGGCGGCGCTGGAGAGCGGCAACGTCTTCGGCGTGCAGTTCCATCCCGAAAAGTCCGGACCGCTCGGGCTGAAGATTGTCAGGAACTTCGTGGAGCTCTGAACATGCTGGCCAAACGCATTATTCCGTGCCTGGACGTGACCGGCGGCCGCGTCGTGAAGGGCGTCAATTTCGTAGGGCTGCGCGACGCCGGCGATCCGGTGGAGCTGGCCGACCGCTACAACGAGCAGGGCGCCGACGAACTCGTCTTCCTGGACATCACGGCGTCTTCGGACGGCCGCGACACCATGGTCGACGTCGTCGCCCGTACCGCGCGCAAGGTCTTCATCCCGCTCACGGTGGGCGGCGGCATTCGCGAGGTGGAGGACGCCCGGCGCATCATTCACTCCGGCGCGGACAAGGTGAGCGTCAACACGGCAGCCGTGCGGCGGCCGGAGCTGATCACCGAAGTCAGCAACGAGTTCGGCGCGCAGGCATGCGTCCTAGCCATCGATGCCAAGCGCAACAGCAAGGGCGGCTGGAACGTGTACACCAAGGGCGGACGCGTGGACGAAGGCATCGACGCGGTGGAGTGGGCGGCTCGCGGCGAAGCGCTGGGTGCCGGCGAAATCCTCCTCACCTCGATGGATACTGACGGAGTCCAGGACGGCTTCGATTGTGCGTTGACCCGCGCAGTGTCACGAGCCACACACATCCCCGTCATCGCCTCCGGCGGCGCCGGCACGCCCGAACACTTCATTCGCGTCCTGACCGACGGCGAGGCTGACGCCGCCCTGGCCGCGTCCATTTTTCACTACGGCACATACACCGTGGATCAGTTGAAAGCCGAGCTCGAAAAGGCCGGCATTCCGGTGAGGAGAACCGCTTGATTATTCCGTGTATCGACCTGCAGGACGGCAAGGTCGTTCAACTGGTGCAAGGTCGCGAGAAGGCGCTGGAAGGCGCCGCGCCCCTGGAGATGCTGGAACGTTTCCACGACTTCCCGGAGATCCAGGTGATCGACTTGGATGCGGCCATGGGGCGCGGCGAGAACAACGCGATTGTCGAACTGCTGGCCGGCAAGGCCCGCTGTCGCGTAGGCGGCGGGGTCAGGACCCCACAGCGCGCCCGCACCCTGGTGGACTGCGGCGCGGATACGGTCATCGTCGGAACATCGGCGTTCACCCAGACCGGCGTGAATCACGAACTGCTCTCGGCCATCTCGCAGGAAGTCACGCCGCAGCGCGTGATGATCGCCATCGACACCAAGGGCGGCCGCATCACGGTGAAGGGCTGGACCGCCAGCCTGGATCTCACGGCCGAAGAGGTGATCGCCCAACTGGAGCCTTACTGCGGCGCCTACCTGGCGACCTATGTCGACAAGGAAGGCATGCTGCAGGGCACCGACATCGAGTGGTTCCGGGGCCTGCGCGCCGCCACGCAGAAGAACATCACGGCCGCCGGCGGCATCACCACGCTGGACGACATCCGTCAACTGACGGCGCTCCGCATCGATTGCGCCCTGGGTATGGCCATTTACACCGGCCGCCTGGATCTGAAAGAATTGGCAGCGTTGAACGCTCAATGAAATTGAAGGCCTGCATTGCCGATGTCGAGACAACAGGTCTCAGCAACACCACAGACGAAGTGATTGAACTGGGACTCGTTCTGTTCGAGTTCGACCACGTCAGCGGAGAAGTATACGGGGTGGTGGACGAGTACACCGGCCTACGCGATCCGGGCCGTCCGATCCCCGCCGGCGCCACCGAGGCGCATGGGCTCACCTGGGACGACGTGCGGGGCAAGATGCTGGACGACAACGCCGTGCGCAGCATCTTCGCGCGCAGCACGATGATGATCGCCCACAACGCGCGGTTCGACCGCGGCTTCATCGAACGCCTGTATCCCGAGACGCGCCGCCTGCCCTGGATCTGCTCGATGGACGGCGTGGCATGGCGTAACAAGGGCTTCCCGTCGAAGGGACTGCAGGAACTGCTACGCCATCATCACATCGTGGCCGAGGCGGCGCATCGGGCCCTGGACGACGCACGCAACACTTTACTGCTGCTCTCGCAACGGCAGGGTGACGGGCGAACCTACCTTTCGGATCTGCTCGCCCGTCTGAAATAACTGCCTATAAGCTGCCCGCGACCACCCGCGTCGTGAAGCTGATCCTCGACGAACCGGTGTTGCTGATACGCATGGCGGCCGAGGCCTTGTCGTTGTTGGGCAGGTCGGTCGCCGAGACGAGCAGGTAAGGCGTGCCGTCCAGATACCCGGTCGCATTGGCGAGCGTCACGCCCGAAGGCAGCCCATCGAAGAACACGTAGACAGGTCCGTGAATGGTGGCACCCGACTTGTTCTTGACGGTGATAGCGGCGCTGTCCAGATTCGTGAGGCGGCTGTGCACGAAGCCGGAAGTCACAACATGGCAATCGGCGGTGACGTCGAGGGTGTCGGGCAAGCTGATGTAGGCCACTTCGCCATCGTGGTCAGACAGGCGCTCTGGCCGGTTCGGATCGTTACGATAGACCTCGGGAAAATCCGCGTCCACATGAGCGATGGCGAAGCGATTGACGCGCGGCAGCAGCGTGCTGGTCACCAGCATGTGATCCAGTGACTGGGCGTTGCCGTCGAAGCTGTAGCTGTAGCGGCCGGCAGCCGGCAGCGTGTCTTCCAATTCCGACAGATCCGGGTTCACCAGATCGGAACTCGCCAGCACCACCTGCGACGCCGGTGTGGGCGTGCCCTTGATGGTGCCCATGAGATCGACGTAGCCGTCGTTCACGCTGAAGGCGTTGAAATCGCCCAGTAGCAGGATGTTCTCATTCGGGTTGGTGGTCAGGCGCGCCTGCACAAGATTGGCCAGATACTCGGCCTGGGCGGCGCGCTTGGCTCGGACACGGGCGCCGTCCGCCGGGTCGTCGACACCGTTCAGCGAACGGAGGTGATTGGCGATTACCGTGATGGGCAGCGCGGTGGAAGATCCGGCCTTGGTCACCGTGGCGCGCAGCACCAGCGGCGGGCGGTCGTTCAGCAGGGCAGGCTGGTTCGTGCCCGGATCCACATAGGTTGTGTCCTTGCCGAACTGCGTGACGTCGACCACATTGACTTTGCTGCTCTTCACCAGGAAGCCAACATCGATGCCACCAATGTCGTTGCCTTCGACGAGATACGCCTGGTAGTTGGGATTCGGCAGGCTCGCGGCCACCGTATCGGCGTTGAGCTTCTCCGCGACGGCCTGGAGGGTGGAGAGGTTTTCCATCTCGACCACCCCGACGATGTCGGGCGCCTTCATCACGTTGCGGATGAGCAGCGACAGCTTGTTCAGACGGTTGTTGAAGGCCGTCGCCGTGAGCGCGACATCACTGACGCTGGGGTCGTTCACGGTGTCGAAGAAACGCTCCACGTTGAGGCCGCCAACCGTGGTCTCGTTGGCAGCCGGGTCGGCTACAGGCGTGGCGGAGATGTTTCCGGACACGCCCGGATTCGAGCCGGGGTCCGGCAGAATCGTGTAGGTGCGGAAAGCATAATCGAGCACGCCGACGAGACCCGTGATGGTCGCGCCCGTCGTCACATCGAGGACGGAGCCGCCGCTCTGGCCATCGCTGTCGACTCGGATGCGCTCGGGGTTGGCATCGAAGCGCGGGACGCAGCAGGACGCCCCGGAGGGGAGAGGATCCGGCAACTGGACACCGGCCTCCCGGAAGGGCCGGTCCACGCCGGTGACCACTCCGTAGAAAACGCCGTTGGAGGTGGAGGTCGCGTTCGCTTCGCTCACCGAGCCCTGGGTGGGCGCCACGGCGGTCAGCGACGGGATCTGCACGCGCATCCCTTCGTACTTCTCCAGGTTGTCGAGCGTGTTCACCAGCGTATCCGCTGACGTGATCGTCACGGCTGGCGGCAACGCATTGCCTGCCGACATCAAGGTCACGACCGGCGAGGACGAGAGCTCAGTCACGGGAGGGCTGTTGGGATCGGTGGACGGGCTGAACTCCTGCACCGTGGCAGCGACGCACACATCATTGCCGACCGCGGCGGCGACCGGGGGTGCGCTGCTGGTGAAGACGAAGACTCCATCGGACGTTGCAGAGTCACCGTCGCCGGGCGCCGGGGCCTGCAGGAAGAACCCATTGCTCTTCCGGGCCGTCACGATGCCTCGGGTGACCACGCTCTGGCCGGCGTAGGCGGAAGTGGCGGTACTGCCCTGGATCTGCCAGATGTTCTGAGTCACCGTGCAGGTGGGGACGTTGGAGTTGATCGTCAGGGAGAAGGCTTTCTCCGCAAAGTTGGACGAATCGCCCGAGTCGGAGGCCCGCGCCGTGAAGTTCACAGTGGTGGGTGCGGTAGGCGTGCCCGAGACCAGGCCCGAGGCCGACAGATCGATACCCGAAGCGGGCAGACCGCTGACCACGCTCCACGTGAACGAGCCGGATCCGCCGGCCGCCACCAGTTGCTGGCTGTAGGCGATTCCCTGCGTGGCGTCGGTCAGCACGGTCGCGGTGGAGATCGAGACGGGTCCGTTGACGCCGCAGACATGCAGAGCCGTGGAGGAGTTGCGCGGGACCGGCGTACCTGTGCTGAAATCAGCGCTGTTCACGTTGGTGTCGGTGCAACCCGAGGCTGCGCGAAACGCCGCCGTGGTCGCGCTGATCGTGGGCGCTGCCGCCGCTCCCTCAAAGTAATTCGCGCTGCCGTAACCCACCAGATCGACGACGCGGGCCAGAGCCGCCGAATCACAAGGAGTGGAACCGCCGTTGCAGCCCAACGACGTGGTCCCCGTGACCAAAGCGACCTTACCGGCTCCCGCGGCCATGGCGATGGTGCCGGAGGCGTCTTCGGTGGGCAATGCGGAGCCGACCGCGCCGCCGGCGAGTTTCACCAGATAGTACTGGCCCGCCGCGATGGAGCCCGACAGCGTCACCAACTGGGTTGCCGTCGCTCCGAAGTTGCCGGTGCCGGTCGCACTGGCGTACTGGAGAGACATGTCCGTCAACGACACCGAGGAGTTGCCCCGGTTGAACAGTTCGACGTAGTCATTCGTCAGCGTGGCGCCGGAGTTGCCTCCGGCACCATAGACTTGGCTGATCACGACCTGGGCATTCGCGGTTGCGGCCAGGACGGCCAGCGAACAGAAAGTGCGTCTGAGTAGATGTGCCGTTCGCATAGATGTCTACCGATTTCCTACCTGAAAACCATAGCAGGAAGCTATGACAACTGATTGAATTTCTGCGCAGCCAGCGGGAACGGCAGCGGGCTAGACGCCGTACTCCCGCAGCGCCTTTCGGCCCAGCTTGATGCCCTCGAGTTCGTCCAGCTTGCTGCCTTCAAACTCGATGCCGATATAGCCCGAGTACTTGGACGCTTCGACGATCTTCAGCATCTTCGGAATGTCGTAGAGGTCCTCGGTTCCACCGGCACCATCGAAATGGCACTTGAAGCTGGCGCCTTTGGCATAGGTCATCAGCTTGGCAACGGCAGCGTAGCGATCGATCTCCTTCGGGAAGTTGCCGAAATCGGGCAGCGTGCCGAAGTTCGGAAGGCCCACCTTCTTCATCAGCGACAGCACGACATCGGGATTCGAGGAGATGCCGCCGTGATTCTCGATGATGATGTTGATGTTGGCGGTTTTCGCGTAGCCACACAGAGCAGTGAAGCTCTCGGCGCAGTAGCCCAGGAAGGCTTCGATCTCGGCAGGAGTCGTGGGCTGCTTCTCGGGATACATGTTCGTGCGGATGGAGTGGCAGCCGACCTCAGCCGCGGCATCCACCCACTTGTGGTGGTTCTTCACGGCCATCATGCGCTGGGCCTTGTCGGAATGGCCCATCATGCCCTCGTCGTCCACCATGATCAGCACCGGCTTGGTGCCCGTATCCGCCATGCGGCGCTTCAGACGGGCGATGTAACCGGCCGTCGGAGAGCCCCACAGAGTGTTGACGAACTCCAGTCCTTCGCAGTTATTCTCCTGCGCAATGCGCGGGAAATCGAGATTCGTGAGTTTACCCTTCTGGATCGCGTTGTGGATGGACCACTCGGCCAGGGAGACTTTGAATCGGCCTGCGGCGGGCGCGGCAAAACCGGCCAGCGGAGCGGCCAGGAAAGAGGAGAGGAGATGACGGCGGGAGAGGGTCATAATCGTTCGCTGAGAACGATTATGACACCAACTCTTTTGGATGAGAGACCCAGTAATCGGGGGCGTGCGCACGCATGGCTTCATGGTCGCCGTAGCCCCACGCAACACCGCAGGTTTTTACGCCCGCACGCCGGCCGGCTTCCATGTCCGGCGCCGCATCGCCAATCAGCAGGCACTCTTCCGGGCTCACGCCAAAGAGTTCCAGCGACTTGATGATGACGTTGGGCTCGGGCTTCGAGGGGAAGCCGTCAGTCCCTTGCACATGATTGAAAAACGACACCAGCCCAAACTGCGTGAGAACGGCCCGGGCCGTTTCGCTGCCCTTGGTGGTGGCAGTCGACTTCAACCCGCCCAGGGCGCCCAACATTTCAGGCACTCCATCGTAGACGTGAGTCGTCCGGTGCTTCCGATCGAGATAGATCTTGCGGTAGCGCGCCAGCAGTTCTTCGTTCTGTTCGCGGGTATTGGCCGGCAGCACCTGCTCGAACAGGTCGAAGAGGTGGAATCCGACGAAGCTGCGAAGGTAGGACTCGTCCAGGTCCACGACGCCCTCGGCACCCAGTGCCTCGCGGACCGCGCCACAGATATCGGGCGCGGAGTCGAGCAGGGTGCCGTCGACGTCAAACAGGTACACGCGGTAAGGAGGGATCACGCCGTTTGCGGTCCGTCCATCAGCGGCGGATTCGCACGCCGCACTTCCGGCCGCAGCACTTCCTGATGGCCTTCGTCCTGCGGCTCCCCGGCGACAGCCGATTTCCCGGGCTTGCCGGCCAGGATCGCCTTCACTTCTTCGCCATCGATAGACTCACGTTCGAGCAGGGCGATCACGATCTGTTCGAGCGCCCAGCCGTACTCCTCGATGATCGAGTGGGCGCGTTTGTCCGCGTCTTCGACCATTTCCTGGACGGCCTCATCGATCTTAATCGCGGTGGCTTCGCTGAAGTCACGGTGCTGTGCGATCTCGCGGCCGAGGAAGATCTGCTCATCCTTCTTGCCGAAGCTGATGGGTCCCAGGCGGCTCATGCCGTAGTCGCAGACCATCGCACGGGCCAGTTCCGTAGCCTGTTCGATGTCGTTGCGCGCTCCGGTGGAAAGCTGATGGGTGTAGCGCCATTCGCCTAAGCGGCCCGCCATGCAAACCGTCAGCCGGGACTCCATCTGAGCCTTGGTCCGGTTCAGCACATCGCCCGTCGGCAGTTGCATCGTGATGCCCAGCGCACGGCCGCGCGGAATGATGGAGACCTTGTGCAACGGATCGGCTTCCTTGATCAGCGCAGCCACCAGGGCGTGACCAGCTTCATGGTAAGCGGTGACCTTCTTGTCTTCCTCGGTGAGGATCATGGAGCGCCGCTCGGCGCCCATCATCACTTTGTCCTTGGCCAGTTCGAAGTCCGCCATGGTGACGACTTTGCGGTTCTGGCGGGCCGCCAGCAGCGCGGCCTCGTTCACCAGATTGGCCAAGTCGGCGCCGGCGAAACCAGGGGTGCCGCGGCCGATCACCGAGAGATCCACGTCGTCCGACAGCGGAGTCTTCTTGGTGTGAACCTTCAGGATCATCTCCCGGCCCTTCACATCGGGCAGGCTGACGACCACACGGCGGTCGAAACGGCCCGGCCGGAGCAAAGCGGGATCGAGCACGTCGGGGCGGTTGGTGGCGGCCACGAGGATCACGCCCTCGTTCGATTCGAAGCCGTCCATCTCCACCAGCAACTGATTGAGGGTCTGCTCGCGCTCGTCGTGTCCGCCGCCCAAACCGGCTCCACGGTGACGGCCGACGGCGTCAATTTCGTCGATAAAGATGATACACGGGGCGTTCTTCTTGCCCTGTTCGAAGAGGTCGCGGACGCGGCTGGCGCCGACGCCGACGAACATCTCGACGAAGTCGGAACCCGAGATCGAGAAGAACGGCACGTTGCCTTCACCCGCGATGGCGCGGGCCAGCAAGGTCTTGCCGGTGCCAGGGGGTCCGATAAGCAGCACGCCCTTCGGGATGCGGCCGCCCAGCTTCTGGAACTTCTGGGGTTCACGCAGGAATTCGATGATCTCCTGCAGCTCTTCCTTGGCCTCTTCCACACCCGCTACATCTTTGAACGTCACCTTCTTCTGTTGCGAGCTGTGCATGCGGGCGCGGCTCTTGCCGAAGCTCAGCGCCTTGTTTCCGCCACTCTGCATCTGCCGCATCATGAAGACCCAGAAGGCCAGCAGGAGGACAAAGGGAATGGCGTTGATCACCACCGTAATCCATGTACCGGAGCTGCTCTCCTTGATCCGCACTACTACATTCTTCTCGCGGAGCAGGTCGTAAACCTTGTCGTAGCCCATCGGCACCACGGTGTGTAGAGGGGTTGTGTCTTCCATCTTCCCGTGGACTTCCGTGCCGGCGATCTCCACTTCCTTGACGCGGCCGGCCTCCACCTGTTTCAGGAAATCAGTGAAGGACAAGTCCTGCACGGTTCGGGTATTGGTCTGCTTCACCACGGTCCATAGCAAGATCGCGACACAGACCAGCACTACCCAGAAGATTGCTGTTTTGACGTTCGAGTTCATTCCCTCTCCAACGCGCTTACTACCGGTTCAACCGATTGTAACGCTATTACTTCAGACGCATTCCACGGCCACTTTGATTCACTGCCCGGCCGTAACTTCTACCTTGGAGCCCACTTTACCCGCGATTTCCCTCAAGGTCGCCCACTCTCAGCACGCGGCGGGTACCCGGCCCTGCTACCGCCCAGGCGGCGGAACCAAACCTCCGAGACCACACGATGCGGCCTTTCGATACGATCATCGGCCAATTCCGCCTGTTCCAGGAGGGGACCCGCTCCATCTGCATCAGGTCCGTCACTTTCAGCGGCCCATCCCGCCCTATAGGCTGATACGTATCACCAGCACGCATGTTCCGTAGCAGCAGTGGAAAAGACAGACGATCGAAATCCAACCAATCTCTGCCTACATTATATAGGCAATCGGGCCCTTCCGCCGGGCCGGGCCAAACGGCTGCTTCCTCAATCACTTCCAACGAGACCGGAGCGCCTGGCGCGAGCCCGGGTTCCGGCAGCTCAACGCTCCAGTCCTCGGCCGCGTCCACCCCTGCGGCCGTCAGCCGCAGCCACTCGAACGACCGCCACGCGGACACCCCCGGCAGAACGGCCTGCCCGTCGCCGGCCAACTGGCTCGCGAGACGGAACAGCCGCTCGATATGCTCGTGGGTGAAGCGGCGCAGTGAACCAGCCACCCGTTCCAAACCCAGGCGCAGCACGCGCCGGGCCAGCGCCGGATGCAACCTTCGGATCTCTATCGTATTGAAAATGAGAGGATTCTCGGTCGAGACACTACTTTGATACGCCTCCTCCACCACGCCGCGCCAATAGTCCTCCTCGGAAGCGGCGATGGAGGCCAGGCGGGCTAACGCGCGGCCGGAACCGGTTCGGACGTGCGTCTCCAAATCGGGCAGGATTCGCTGTCGCAGGACGTTGCGCCGGAAACGAAGATCAAGATTCGACGAATCTTCACGCCATACGAGTCCGTGCGCCCCCAGCCAATCCCTGATATCGACCCGTTCCACCTCGAGCAGGGGGCGGATGATTCCTTCGGCGGTGACCGGCAGGATCCCAGTGAGGCCGGCCGGTCCCGTACCACGTACTAGCCGGAAGAGTACGGTTTCGGCCTGATCAGAAAGGGTGTGCCCCGTGGCGACGCGCCGCAGGTCGAGCGTTCGGGCCGATTCGCGGAAGAAGCGTTGCCGCGCCCGGCGCGCCTCCTGCTCCAGATTGCCTTTGCCGTCCAGCAACTCGATCCGCCCGACCGTACAGGGCAGGCCCCATTCGCCGGCCAGAGCGGCCACGAAGCCGGCGTCACCATCGGATTCCGTGCCGCGCAACCCATGATTCAGATGGAGAATGTGGAGTTGAATTCCGAGCCGGGCTGAAAGTTCGCGCAGAACGGCGGCCAGGCAGACCGAATCGGCGCCGCCGGACACCGCGACCCCCACACGGTCGCCGGGCCGCAGCATGTCATATTTGTCGATGGTCCGGGCGACACGTTGCAACAGCACCGTGCCTCCATTGTAAAGGGATAGCCTCGCAACGCTCAGTTGTGCTTCGTGAAACCGACGTTCTTGTGCCCGCTCAGGCTGTTGTAGAGCGTGTCGACCCAGCCGTCGGTTTTGATGAAGTCGCCAGACCACTTTTGCCAGGCATCCAGCACCTTGGCCTTCTTCAAATCGTCAGCGGATTTCCCGCTGGCCATGCCCTGTTTGACGACCTCCCGGGTGCCTTTCAGCATCTTGACGTACTCGCGAATGTCGTCGACGGTGGAAAGGGCGCCATGGCCGGGGATCACCTTCACATCGGCCGGGAGCATCGCGATCGCCTTTTCCATCGCATCGATCATGCCGTCGATGCTGCCCCCGCTATCCACGTCAATGAAGGGAAACCCATACCGCACAAAGTCGTCACCCATGTGGACGACATTCGACTTCGGGAAGAAGATGATGGCATCTCCGTCGGTGTGACCGGACGGAAAATGAAGCGCCCGGATGTCTTCACCGTTCATATGAACGGTCACATCGTGTTCAAAGGTGACGACCGGGAGGGCACCCTGGGGGGCGGCCGACGCTGGAGGTTTGGGCGCCATCAGGCGTTTACGGACATTATCCTGAGCGATGATCGTCGAGGTCCCGCCGAACTCCAGGTTTCCGCCCGTATGGTCGCCGTGAAAATGCGTGTTGATGACAAAACGCACGGGTTTATCAACGATGCCCTTCAGTGCCTCGCGGATCTTTCCGGCCAACGGAGCGAACTGATCGTCGACAATGACGATGCCGTCTTCACCGGCCGAAACGCCGATATTGCCCCCGGAGCCTTCCAGCATGTAGACGCTGCCGGAAACCCGGGTCACCTTCATCTGTACCTTGCTGAAGTCCTGCTGCTGGGCAAAAGCCGGACAGGCAGCCAGGAAGAAACCCACCAGAAATGCATGCCGCATGGGAGTGATGATCGCGCTAATGCGGCTCCGGCACAACCGGGAATAGGCGAGGGTTCCGGGCGGCCGGCCCTCGCCGCTCCGTTACGCCGGCGTGAGGTCCTTTAGCAGTTCATCCCAACCCTGCAGCAAGCTGTCAGCCTGCGCGGCGGCATCGCCCTTGAGATACCAGGTCGTGGTGAGAGCCGTGGTCTCGCCCCACTTCTCGGCAAACAGGCCCACGGAACCACCCTTGATGGAGTCCAGCCCAAGGATCAGGTAGCCCGGATCCCTCTGGAAGATCACCGTCCCGGCGACTCCGGTCCCGCTGGGCAGTTTGGCCTGGTATCGCCCGGATCCCGCGTCCGCATAGGCGATAGCTGCCTTCAAGTCCGCCATCAGGGCGGCAGGCGGCCGGGTGATCATGGCCATCTTGTTGACAGTCTGGGAGGCCCATCCGCGCGTGTTCTCCAGATCGTAACGCAGCAACTGGACGAACGACGTCCACCCGCCGCCGGTGGATTCGTACTCGCTGTCGAACGAGGCATCCGCTCCAAAGCCGGAGTGCACCAGGCGCAGAGTGGTCTTCCCCGCCCCGCTCTCCACGGTGAACTCGACCACCCGCGGCCCCTTTTCGCCATGGTCTTCCGTCCAGGCCAGCCGGTGGCCGGGCTCCCAGACAGTGATGGGCGCGCTGCCTTCCATGCCCGGCCCCCAGGAGATCGTCACCTTGCCGCCCTCGCCGGGTTCCACCGTGGCGATGGGCGCAAACCAGCGGGTGATCTGGTCCCCTTCGCTGATCGCCTTCCAAACCTGTTCGGGTGTCGCATCGATCTCCACGCTGAGATCGTGGCTGCGTTTCTGGTCGCTCATGGTCCTCTCCTCTAGCTGAGCTGGGCCCCGTCGGGCTCGTCATCCTGCTGTTTGGTGATGGCCGGATAGGCACCCACCACGAACCGGAAGGCCCGGCCCTGGCTGGACGAAGCGTCGTGATAGCGGGCGGCCAGCCGGGCCAAGGTGCTGGCCAATTCTTCCGAAAAGGCGCTGCGGTCCGCCGCCGTGCGGAACCGGACTTCTGTTTCGAGCGTCAGCGTCGACAGCCGCTTGCTCGCCTTACGCGCCCGCAGCCCCAACACGGCGAGATCGCGAATCACACGCGCCGCCGCCGATACCAGGTAGGCGGCGGAGAAGCGGTCACGCTGCGCTTCAGGCGTAGGTCCCAACTCGCCCAGGGCCTCCGGACTGATGAGATACGACTGCGCTGTTGCCTGGACAATCCGCTCCAGACAGTTCCCCTTGCGGCGCTCCTCAACAAACGACAGAAAGCCCTCCTTCTCCAGTTCGCGCAGGTGATAGTTCACCTGCTGACGGGGCAGGTCGATGTGCCGGCCGATGGACGAGGCCGATTGAGGCTCTTTCAGCTCGTGCAGGATCCGCAGCCGGACCGGGTGCATCATGGCGGCAGCCCGGGCCGGGTCACGAACAATTTCGAGCTGAGGCAGTGCCGTCATGGGTTCATCCAGCTCATCACCGAATATTTTTCCTGTCAAGACGAAATTGAGATTCGGTACGCCGTACACGTTCGCGGCTCTCCGTGCCAAGACCATTGGCCGGATTTCGAACTTTGGAGGGGCGCCACAATCTGGTGCGGCTGCGGGACACTCGCAGGAAGCGCCCTCGTCCATGGGCCTGCCACGGTAGCAAGGAACTCGCGCGACGTGATCACCGGTTTTCTTCCGGAACTTCGGAAAATGCTTCTGATTGCCGGTCACGAAGTAATCGGCCCGCGCCGCATCGGCGCATTCCAGGAACTCGTTGTCGTCCGGGTCCTTCGTCACCAGGAGCGCGCGCGACGATCTGACGAGATTCGCCTTCCTCAATAAGAGCAAGAGGTGGTGGCCGGGGCGAGGATCGAACCAGCACGACCCTTTTGGGTCAACGGTTTTGTTCGAGGAGCTGCTGACGAAGCCCCTTGCGAACCCGGAGCTCCGGCCGCGCCAGGACCTCGCGGTATTCGGCGAGGATCGCCTCGGAAACGTACAAGGCCCCGTTCGCACCGCCGCCTCTCCTCGCGAACTGTCCGCGAAGGTCCTGGATTCCCTGGCAGAGAGAAGATACGGCCGCTGCGTTCGCGACTCGGTAGCGCGCGTTGCGGCGCGTCGCCTGCGTGCGTGAGGCATCCCGGCCACGGCCCTCCGGCTCTTCGATATCCTGACCCTATGCGAACGATGGTCACTTTGCTTGCGTCTCTGGCTGTGGCCCACGCCGCGGACCTTCATCAGACGGTGCGCACCTGCAACACCGAACGCATGCGGCAGGTGCTCGCTCAGCACCCGGCATTGAACGAACCGGATGAAAACGGATTGCCCCCGTTGCACATCGCCATCGACGCCCGCCAGAAGGCCTGTGTCTGGATGCTGCTCGAAGCCGGCGCCGATCGCAGAACCCTCGACCGGCAAGGCCGGACCCCCTTGGAGGCTGCCGCCCGGATCGCCGACCCGCAGGACCGGAGCAGGATCGAGTACATGCTCAGGAATTTCGGAGCGCCATCACCGCGGGCACAGTCCGGGCCGGCTCCGTGGTCCCTCGAGTATTCCGCCATACACGGTCAGCCCGGCGTCACGAAGATGCTGCTGGCGCTGGGTGCCGATCCAAATACCACGGGTGCCGACGGCACAACACCGCTGGCCGAGGCCGCCTTGAAGGGCGATCTGGATAGTGTTCGCGCGTTGCTGGCGCGCGGAGCGAAGCCCGGCGCCATCAGCCGACTGGGCACTCAGCCGATCCACGATGCCGCCTTGGGGGATCATCCGGAGGTCATTCGCGAACTCGTGAAACAAGGGGCGGAGGTAAATGCCCGCACTCGGGACGAGGGCCAGACGCCGCTGCACGTCGCGTCCGCCATGGGCCGGACGAAAGCAGTCGAAGCGCTTGTGGCGCTCGGGGCGGATGTGACACTGAAAGACGCCCAGGGGCGCACGCCGCTCGAAGCGGCGGAGCGGGCCGGCTTCCCGGATCTTGCAGCAATCCTCAAGCGACCCGCGACCGCCAAATAGATCGCGCCGCAGCGCTACGTCCGCCGGCCGCCGCGCAGCCCGATCCTACGTCATACGGCGTCGATGGCGCGATGGAAGACCTGATGTGGATCGGTAACGGAAACTGCTACCGATCACACCGGCCTTAACCCGTGGACGCAAGCTCTTCGTTGTACTTGCCCATCTCGAGCATGAGCTGTGAATCCGGATGGGCGCGGTGTGGCACACAGTTTACTTGACCGGCTTGGGAGTCGTGACTACGATATATGGGAGAGCGATATATGGCAACCAAATCAATTGACGCCGAGTGGAAAAAGGGGAGCGCGGAGTTGCTGATCCTCTCGTTGCTGGAGGGCATCCCGCGGCATGGTTACGAGATCAGCAAGCTGATTGAGCATCGTTCCGAGGGGGGCATCCGGTTCCATGCGGCGTCGCTCTACCCGTTGCTGTACCGGTTGGAGAAGCGGGGCTGGATTCAGGGGCGTTGGGTGGAGAAGAGCGGGCAGCGGCGGCGCCGGTATTACCAGCTGACGGCCAATGGCGTGAAAGTGCTGGCGGCGCAACGCGAAGGGTGGCAGGCGTTTGTAGCGGCGATTGGCCGGATCACGGGGGTCGAAAATGCCTGATTGGCAGCAACTGATTCGCGAGCAACTGGCGAGCCTGCATCTGCAGCCGGAACGCGAGGAGGAGATTGTCGAGGAGTTTGCGCAGCATGCCGAGGATCGCTACCGGGAACTGCGCAGCGGCGGGCAAGAGGAAGCCGAGGCCGTGCGGATCACGCTGGAAGAGCTGAGCGGCCGGGAGACGCTGGCGAGCGAACTGCGTGCCGTGGAGCGGCGGGAAGCGCGCGACCGGGTGCTGCCGGGGAGCGGGTTGTGGAGGGACGTGCGGTATGGCTTCCGCAGCCTGCGCAACAGCCTGGGGTTCAGTTTGGTCGTCATTGCGGTGCTGGGCATCGGGATTGGCTCGAATGTAGCCATGTTTACGGTGGTGGATGCGGCATTCCTGCGGCCTCTGCGGCTGCCCGAACCGGAACGGCTGGTGCAACTCCAGGAGACTCCACCCAGTGGCGGCAGCATGCCGGTCGCCTATCCGAATTTTGTCGACTGGCAGAAGCAGAGCCAGTCGTTCGAGTCGATGGCGATTGGCGGGTCCTTCGAGGAGACGCTGCGGCAAAGCGGCGGGTACGAACGGATTCGCGTCGGCTATGTGTCGTCCGGTTTTCACAAGACCTATGGTGTGCCGCCCGCGATTGGCCGCGGCTTCTCGGAGAGTGACGACCGGGCGGGGGCCGAGCCCGTCGCGATTCTGTCCTACCGGTTCTGGCAGTCGCACTTTGCCGGGGATCCCGGGGTGACCGGGCGTACGCTCCAGATCGATGACCAGATGTGGACGATTGTAGGGGTCGCCGGGTCGTTTCAATGGCACCGGAGCGCGGATGTGTTTGTGCCCATCGCGTTCGGCCAGAACAAGTACGGGCTGAACATGCGGGAGAATCACAGCTCCACCGGCGTGATTGCGCGGCTGAAGCCCGGGGTGAGCGTGACCCAGGCGCGGACTGAGATGCAGCAGATCGCCGCCCAACTGGCCAAGGAGTATCCAGGCGCCAATGGGGGCAACAGCGCCAGTGTGGTTCCGTTGCGCGAATTCATGAGCGGCGGCATCCGTCAACCGGCGTTGCTGATGTTCGGAGCGGTGGGCCTGTTGCTGCTGATTGCCTGCGCGAATGTCGCGGGGCTGCTGCTGGCGCGCGCCGCGGTTCGCCAACGGGAGATCGCGATCCGAACCGCGCTGGGCGCGAGCCGGCTGGAACTGGTGAGGCAACTTCTGACGGAGAGCCTGTTGCTGGCTCTGGGTAGCGCGCTCACCGGATTGTTGGTGGCGCGGTTGAGCTTCGAGTGGCTGTTGACGGTGTTTCCGGCGGCAGAGAGCCTGGGCGGAATCGGGTTGGATCTGCGCGTGCTGGCGTTCTCAGTGGCCGCGGCGGGCTTGACGGCGGTGCTCTTCGGGCTGGCTCCGGCGATCCAATCGACGCGTCTGAATGTGGCGCAGGCGATTCGGACAGGCGGCCGAGCCTCGCGCGGCAGTTCCGTGCGAGGGCGGACGCGCAAGCTGCTGGTGGTGGGCCAGGTGGCGATGGCGGTAGTGCTCTCGATTGGCGCAGGCCTGCTGGTGCGCAGCCTGCTGGCGGCGTTCCAGACGGATCCGGGGTTCCGGCCTGAGCATGTGGTGGCTGTGCCGATTCAGCCGCCCGATCGGAAGACGGCGGACCTGTCGGACAATGCCCGGCTGCTGCGCGAAGTGGCAGACCGGCTGGCGGCGACGCCTGGCGTGCTGGCGGTGGGCGCCATTGATCAGATGCCATTCAAGAATGTCGATTCCTACGGTGACTTCTACCGGGACGACCGTCCGATGCCCGCTCCGGCCGCGCTGCCCAATGCGATGAAGGCATCGGCGACGTCCGGGTACTTTGCGGCCATGGGGATTCCGCTGCTGAAGGGGCGGTTGTTTGTCCCGGCGGACGGATACTTGCCGTCATTGCCGCGCGACCTGGCCCGGATTCTGGCGTATTTGCGGACCGTGGAGATGGCGGCGGTGATCAACCAGACGATGGCGCGCCGCTACTGGCCGGGCGAGGATCCGGTAGGCAAGACATTCCGATTTGGGCCGCCATCGATGAAGGGACCGCGGGTGAGGATCATTGGGGTGGTTGGCGATTCGCGGCAGCACGGGCTGGACCAGCCGATTGAGCCGCAGTACTATTTCTCGGCGAACCTGTTCCCGATTCTGAGTGCCACGATTGTCGTGCGGACCACGCGTGAGCCGGCCGAGGTGGGGTCGCTGATCCGGGCGATCGTAAACGAGAGCCAACCGGAAGCGATGGTCACGCAGGTGGAGACGCTGGAGACCCTGATGGATCGAAGCCTGTCCGGACGGCGGAACAATGTGCTGTTGTTGGGCCTGTTTTCAGCGATTGCTCTGCTGCTGGCGGCGTTCGGGCTGTATGCGACGATGGCGTACACAGTGGCTCAGCGGACGCAGGAGATGGGTTTGCGGATGGCGCTGGGCGCGGCGGCGGCGGATGTGCGGGGGTTGGTGGTGCGGGAGGGCTTGCTGCTGGCATGTGCCGGAGTGGTGATGGGGCTGCTGGCGGCCGTGGTGGGCGCTCGTGTGCTGGCCAGCATGTTGTATGGAGTGGCGGCGACGGATGCGATGACGTATGCGGGTGCCGCGACTCTCATGGTCGCGATTACGCTGGCGGCAAGTTACGTGCCGGCGTGGCGAGCGAGCCGGGTGGATCCGATGACGGCGTTGCGGAGCGAGTGAGCCGGCCGGAAATCGCATCGATTCCGGCCTGGCATCCTGAACGATTACGCCATCGCGCGACGCCTTGGCCGACAGCCCTGATCGCAGCGCCCGCACAGTCTGGCGTGCTTCAGGACGTTGGGCCGCGCCTGGCAGCCGTGGCTGGCTGAACTCCTACTTCTTCTGTGCCGCTGCCTGGAAGAGCCGAGGCGCGAAGTCCTGGAGGTCGCGGCGCCAGGTCTGCCATTCGTGATCCGTGCCGGGCGACTCGTAGTAGACGTGCTGGACCTTGGCCTCCTCGAGAGACGCGTGCAGTTTCTGGATGCCCTGCCGCATCCGCTCGGGCTCAGTGGTGCCTACGCCGAACCACAGCAGATGGACGCGTTTGGCAAAGGCGGCCGGGTCGGCCATTGCTCCGTTGAACGCGGTCTTCGTGTCGAGTTTGTCGCTGCCCGCCGCGAAGGCGTTGGCCGCTCCGCTGAAGCCGCCGATGTAGGTGAACAGGTCGAGGTGGTTGAAGGTCACGTGGAAGGTCTGCATTCCTCCCATCGAGAGACCCGCCATGGCGCGGTGGTCGCGGCCGGTGAGGGTGCGGAAGTTCGAATCGATGTACGGGATGAGCGCCTGGGTGACGTCGTCTTCGAAGGCCGACATCATGTCCTGCATCACCTTTCTCATCTCGGGGGAGCCAAACCCTTTTCCGCGGAGATCGGGCACGGGCTGGCCGGCGCGGCGTGCATAGCCGTTCGCCATCACCACCAGCATCGGCTTTGCCTTGCGGGCGGCGATCAGGTTGTCGAGGATGAAATTGGCTTTGCCCTGCCGGGTCCAGCCGGACTCATCCTCTCCGCCTCCGTGCTGGAGGTAGAGCACCGGGTAGCGTTCCTTCACCTGTGCGTCATAGCCCGGGGGCGTGTAGACCAAAGCATGCCGCCAGGTGCCGGTCACCTTGGAGTTGTACCAGACCTCGCGCACCTGCCCGTGCGGAACATCCTGGGGCAAGTAGTAGGTTGAGCCCGCTTCGGGCACCTCGACCGCGCTGGCCCATTTGCTGCCGCCATAGTAGGCCGTGCTGCCGGGATCACTGACTTCGGCGCCGTCGACGATGACCGTGTAGTAGTGCAGGCCCGGAGCCAGCGGCGGCGTGGTAAAGGTCCAGAAGCCGTCCGCTTGTTTTTCCATATCGGCCTTGGGACCGCTCCAGAAGTTGACCCTGACCTTGGCGGCATCCGGCGCCTTGAAGCGGATCTCGACGCGTGAATCGTTATCAACACGCGGATACTGAGCATCGAGGACATTCGATGTCGCGGGTTTGAAAGTGCCCGAGCCCTGCGCCAGGCAGGAGCCGGTGAATGCAAGGACCAGACTTGCTAATGCCGTCAGCCTCATGTTTATCTCCAGGTCGAAATCAGTAAGAGCGGACGCCTCGGGCGAGATCGCCCTGGTTTCCTGGATGACATCGTATTCCACTGAACGACGGAATGCCAATGGGGTGGACTCGATGCGGAGGGGGACGTGCGGGGCGGGCCGGCACCGGGCGATGCAGATCCGGTGTACCGTTTCAGTCCTGAAGGGGCATGGGACTGGCCCCAGAGCTACCGTGGGAGCCGAATGGCTTTGTTCCCTCACAGCGGGTGGATTGGGCGATTGGCTTCGTTTATCAAATGACGCACCCACGGACCCAGCCGTTGGAGCCAGATGGCTTTGTTCCCTCACAGCCGGTGGATTGGGCGAGTGGCTTCGTTTATCAAATGAAGCAGCCACGGGTCCGGCCGCCTCGGCTGCATGGCTTTGTTCCTCCGCTGTGAGTGGATTGTGGCGAGCGGCGGCATTGATGGGACTGGAGTTTGGAGCGGCTTTCGTCCGCGTCTGGACGGCGTTCCGAATTGGACACGCGGTTTAGGTTTCAAAGAGCGTGTCGGGCCACGTGTAGGACGTGATCCGGGGTTTTTGAGGCACAAGGAGGTTCCGGCGAGCTGATGACTACCTACCGGCGTTTACGGAGTGAGAGAAGCGTGTTCAGGGTTTCGCGGCGGGCGCGCTGGAGCCGGGCGAGTTCGCGTCCGCAGAGGGGGAGGATTGGGGAATTGTCGACGAGCGTTTGTATGGCAAAGGCGGTGGCGTCGATGGGGTCGATGCCTCGAAGGGAGCCCTGGCTGCGGCGGATGGCGTCGCACTCGGCGGCGATCTGGCCGTTGAGGATTTGGGTCTCGAGGGAGAAATTGCGTGTGATCCGCCACTCGACGGCGCAGAGTTCGCGGACGAGGGCGTATTCGAGAGAATTAGCCGGGAGGAAGTCCCGGCACAGACGGCTCAGGAGTTCCTGGTATGCGGCCCCGTCCTCCTTCTTGAAAGGGAGAGGATACGGGGGCTGTTGTCCGGACGCGGCGTAGCAGCCGTACCCGGTTGAGTTGTTAGCGGAACGGGCTTTGCCCTCCGCCGCAACAGGGCCGCGCGAGCGTTTGCCGTTGCCGGGCGCCCGTTCCGATCTCGTGTTCACTGACATGTGTCACCTCGGGGCAGATTATAGAAGGCGGCCTGCCAGCGATCTGAGGGAGACCTGATTCGCCGGAGAGGGACGAGGTTTATTCTTATGGGGTTACGGAGAAGGTGAAATCTACATTAACTCGTGACCGTCATTTCAGGGTGGGGCTTCTTTGGGAGAAACCGATGAGAGTGATGGTGGGCAGTTGCGGATCGGCGTGGGCGGAAGTCCAGCCGATCTGCAGGCTGGCGAGGTCTGCGTGATTCCACCATATTTGGAGTTGTGGGCCGGCAAACGCGGTGGGGCGGGCAGGATTTCACCGGGTCATGGCGGTTTCCGCACTCCAGAGGGCCAAGCTGTCTGTATTGGACGGCCAACCTTCCTGATGGAGCACCCGGTCGAAGCCGGCGGCCCGCAGCAAAGCGGTCAGATCCTCGACACTCCAGGCTTTCGTCGTATTTCGGTACGCCGTGGTGGCGCCGGCATCGTCGCTGACCGTGAACCGCTGGACGGCGACGTGCTGCTCCGGAATCCACTCGCACTGGGTTTGGCATCGATACGGGCCATCCGAGAACAGTCCCGAGGGGAAGTGCTCGTCGGTTGGTGCGCTGTGTCCCGTCTGCTGGACGGCCTCCGGCGTTTGGATTTCGAGGATGAGGACACCGTGGTCCGGCACGAGGCTGGCACGCGCTCGCTGGAAGATCGTGCCAATCTCCGACGGCGGGAACACGTTCATCTCGCCAAAGAGGATCATCGCCAGATCGTAAGGGCCGCCGAACGCAATCCGGCGGATGTCGCCCAACTCGAACTCACAGCGCGACGGGTCCCGGCCTGCGCGCCGGGCATACTCGATGGAGGCGGGCCCGAAGTCGATACCACGGCACTGGTGGCCCAACGCCGCCAGACGGTGCGAGTAGAACCCGGGTCCGCAGCCCAGATCGAGGATGTTCGCGCGGCGCCCGGTCAACAATTGATGGTGGATCCACTCCACCTGGCGATCGATCCATTCGAAGCGCCGGCTTGCCATGTCGTGGTCCTGGGTCAAGTGTTCGGCCAACATGCGTCTGCTGAATGCCGGGTCGTCCCACGGTATTTTGTAGTCACCGGCCCAAATGGTTTCGGATGTCATGGTCGTCCATCGCGCTCACCCCTGATTATGGTGCAGGGAGCGGCAGGCGCGAAGTTGTGGCGGCCGGCTGGATCGATGCTCGCTCACGTCGTTGCGTTCGCCGCCGGATCCAGAGGGGGCGTACTCGACCAGGGAGGTGGACTTCCTGGTCTGTCACGCTCGCTTTCATTCGCAGACATTCAATACCGGAATCTCCAGAATGCCAATATCTGAGGCCTTACTAGACCTGAGCGACTCAGACGGACGGGATGCTCTTCTCAGCAGCAGAAGTGCTGGTCAGGGAGAAGCCGCCATGCGAGTTTCTTGAAGGGAAGTACGCGCAGTTGCCCGAAACTGACCTTGTCCAGATCCACAGATCATTTAGACCTTCCGAGTGAGGAAACCTTAACGGCACTTCGCGGAGTGACACACCAGTGGCGTCCCTCGTGCGCTCGTGCCTACAACCGATCTGATCTCAATCCGCTGGCGAGCCGACGACGACCGGCAACTACTCCGATTACGGCTTCGAACCGGATTTTTTCTGCAGTAGCTTGATTCCCAAATATGCGAACGCAACCAAGCCAACGACGCCACTGACCGAAGGTATCGGACCGCCGACGGATGGCGTGCTCAATATCGTCTGTCTGGATGCATGCAGCAGTTGTGCGACTTGAGCCTGCGCCTCTTGGCCGACAACTTTGTCCAAATCGCTGGCCAAGTCCAGGATTCCCTTTGCTTTCTGGATCGGGTTGAGTAGTCCGTTTCGATCAAGGAGCTCTCGGACGAGATCCGCCAGTTTTTGAGCCTTGCTGCGGACAGCTTGAACGTTTTCGGTCAATTGCCTCAATGACTGCTCAGTAGAATACCGCTGGTGAGGTGGAGTACTCCGCAATTGGCTCTCGCGAACTCGAAGCATAGATTCGCTACTGTTGAGGTCACGAACAATGATGCGAAGATTTTCGGCAACTCGCTCAAGTCGACTTGATTCTTCCGCAGCTTTGGCCCCACTATCAGGGCGTCCAGCGACGAAGACGCGAGAGGCTATTAATTCCTGGTGTAGTCGATCCAGTTGTGCGCTAATCGCTGCAAGGTCCGCCATAGCTGCTCCTTGTTTCTTAATGACCAGATCACGCCGTGGCATCACCTTATCACAACTGGCGAACAGAACGAGTTCACAGAGGCGCGATTGCCACCGGCACGGGATGGGCTCGAATAGATTGTTTCTTTCTGGATCGCGCTCTCAATACCTTCCCCCTCGAGAGGCAGCCAACGCATATCGCAGTGCTGGAAGGATTCTGAGACCGCTTATCCAAACCGCGACTTGAAGAGAAATCAGCACATATTCGCGACCAGCATACCCCGGCATCAACATTTCGTGAGTCCGAAAGGGTGCCCGCTCGGTGAACCATCTATGGCAGATGAAGAAGGTCATCCATACGCCGTAGGCTGCAACTCAGTTTCGGAAACAAATCGCCCAACCGGTCGACGACGCGGCGGGACAGGTTCTCGTCCAGCAGCAAACTCACAGAGCGACTATCTGCCCGGCTCGGGCGGCGTACTCATACACGGCCCGAAAGTCATCCCGTTCCAACTCGGGATAGTCGCTGATGATCTGTTCCTCGCTCTTGCCGGCCGCGAGCCAGCCGAGCACATCCCACACGGTGATCCGCAGATTTCGGATGCAGGGCGGGCTGGACCTTTTGCCGGGTTCAATTGTGATGCGCTTATCCTCCACGATCTTCACCTTCATGGTGACGACAGCGAAGTTGCACGCCACCACCACTCAGGCGCCAATGACACCCCTGTACCGCCTCCCTCGCTGGCAACTTCCGTCGGGCAGCACTGTGCGGCCGTCTGGCGCCTTGGCCCTCATCCTCTTAGCTCCGGTTGCTGCCTTCCTGGGGCTGCCGTGTTGCCATCGGATCCAACGCGCGGCAGTTGGCCTGTACTCCGATGAACGTTTGGCGCAACCAGGGTGCGCGCGGGAGTTGGCGCTTTGTGCGTTTGGGTGATCCGTCCCAACGGCCGTTTGCCGCAGAAAATGAGTACGCTTGGGCACAGTATGGCTAATATACGAGACGCCGGCGGGTCCGATAAGTGGCTTATATTCCGCTGGTTACGCAAGAGGAACCCGGCACGGAGCGGCACCGATTCAATCGTCAATACATGCTCGATAGTACGGTGGCTGAACTACTAAACTTTGCACTTACACGCACTTACGAAAGGTGCGCGCCAGGCTCCCCCCTCCTCTAACTTCTTCCCTGTTCCTTAGGCTTCCATCCTGAAAAGTGTGTTGACAGCCGCTGCGGAAGTGATATAGTGCTCTATATCACTTCCATGCAGTTGAATGTTCATCCCGGAGCCGAAGTCCCCATCTACCGCCAGATCATGCGGCAGATTACCGAGGCGGTCGCCGGAGGCCGGCTGCGGCCCGGTGACAAGCTCACGTCCCATCGCGATCTGGCTGAAGAGCTTGTGATCGCTCCGCTGACGGTGAAGAAGGCCTATGACGAGTTGGAGCTCGCCGGGCTTATCGAGACCGTCCGTGGCCGGGGCACCTTTGTCGTGGAACGGCCGCCGCTGCCGAGTCCGGACGAGCGGCGCATCCACTTGCGAGAGCACGCGCGCCGCTTCCTCACCCAGGCGTTTCTAGACCGGCTCAGCTGGCAGGAAGCACTTGAGGTGCTGCAGGAAGCGCGCACGGAAATCGAGGGCGCGCAGGCGTCCCAGCAGGAAACGGAGCAAAACCATGAATAGCGTTCTGGAGTTCATTGGCGTCGAACGGGCGTACAAACAGGGTGTGCCGGTGCTCGACGGGATCACCTTCTCGATGGCCGCCGGGGAGGTAGCCGGCCTGCTGGGCCGCAACGGCGCGGGCAAGACAACCCTGATCCGCATCGCCATGGGGATGTTGAAGCCGCAGGCCGGGCGTGTGCGCGTGTTCGGCCTCGATCCGGCGCGCGACGCGGTGGAGATCAAGCGCCGCATCGGCTTTGTGGCCGAAGACCAGGTGCTGCCCGGGTGGGCCCGGGTCCAGGATCTGATCGACTTCCACCGCTACCTGTTCCCGCGCTGGGACGAGGCGCTGGAACGCCAGTTGGCCGAGCGCTTCGGGCTGCGGCGCGGCGAGAAGATCAAGAATCTGAGCAAGGGCCAGGCGCGCCAGGTAGCCTTGCTTCTAGCCGTCTGCCACCGGCCGGAGTTGCTGGTGCTCGACGAGCCCGCCGGCGGCCTGGATCCCGTGGTGCGGCGCGAGTTCCTGGAAACCTCCATCGAACTGCTGAACCGCGAAGGCACGGCCATTCTCTTCTCCTCGCACCACATGGGCGACGTGGAGCGGTTGGCCGGACGGGTGGTGCTGCTGGACGGCGGCAAAGTGCGCATCGACAGCGATCTGGATCAACTGCGCGAACGGCACTGCGTGGCGCTGGTGTCGAAGGGCTCTGTGTCGAGTGCGGCGGTGCTGGAAGAGATGCCAGGCTGCCTGCGGGCCCGCACGCAGGGCGAGAGCTGGCACGCGGTGTTCGCGGGCGATCCGGCGGAGGTGGAGCAGCGTATCCGCCAGGGCCTGGGCTCGAACGGGGTGCGCTGTTCGCGCGTGCCGTTGGAGGAGCTGTTCATCGAGTTCGTAGGCGCGCAGCAGTAAGGGAGCAAAGACATGCTGATCTGGAAACTGATTCTTGCCGATCCGGCACGGCGGCTGGTTGCCCCGCTGCTGTGTCTGACTTTCCTCCTGAGTGTTAGCGCCGCGCTGAGCCATAACGATTTCATGCTGGGCATGGGCAAGGTGATCTTCGCCGCGCTGTTCGCCGTGAGCGAGGGCCACCGCCGGGCCGGCATCTATCAAATGTCGCTGCCAATACCGGCGCGCACGCTCTGGGCAGCGCGCATGGCAGTGCTGTTGACACTCTTCTGCGGGCCGCAGATCATCATCGTCGCCGTGATGCTGGCGGCCGGACACCCCCTGGACGCCGCGGCGCAGGGACCCCTGCGATCGGCCGCCGCCATGGCGTTCGGCCTGATGTGCTGGCAGCTTGTTCAGTTCCGGCGGATGGAGTTGTCGCGCGGTTGGGCCATCACGGCAATGATCGCCACGCCCTTGCTGGCTGTGGCCGCGGCGCTCACTCCGCGATTGGTGCCGGGGTGGACTTACCTGCTGGTCGTGGCGTTCACGGCGGTCCTGGCCTGGTGGCACGCCCAGCGGCTGCCGTTGAACTATGAAACCGCGCCGGATCCAAGCGTCGCGGAGCGGCCGGAGCCAGCCGCGGCCGCCGTGCCGGGGCAGCACCGCGCCTGGCCGCAACGCGTATTCTGGAATTCCGTGATGGGTTGGCCGTTCTGGCTATTCGTGCCGGTTTTGGTGTTTCAATCCCTGATGGGCAATTGGCCGCTGTCTGCCTTCTATGCGGTCATCTTCTCCACTGCCTATTGGCGCCGCGTCTCCTGGGTCTTCTCGCTGCCTGTCGGCCGCCGAACGCTGTTGGCGTGGCGCGTTGTGCCGGCTCTCCTGCTGGTCCTGGGCTCGTACTGGCTGGCCTTGTGGGTGCCGTTGGCCCGCGGCGGGCTGGTGACCCAGTTTGGGCGGAACCGTCTCGACGTGCCGCTGCTGCTCTGGGAGCGATCTCCCAGCGGAGCCGCGCCGGAGATCCGGGCACCGTGGGGCGAGAGCCTGCAGTCGCCCGTGGAGCGCATTCTGGGCGGCCGGTTCTACAATCCCTACGCCGTCTCGGCTCAGTCCAGCGCGCGTTTCCGTAACTGGCAGTTCGAGCGTGCCACGGAGGCCGCCTATGGCCCGTCCGTCCCGGTGGCCGAAGCGGCAAACCAGGACGCGTCCTGGATTCGCATGCCCAGCGGGAACCTGCTGCACGCGGCGCTGGCCGAGCAGGTGATGCTCATCCTGATAGTGCTCTACCTGCAGTGGATCGCGCTGGTGCCGGTCGGCTTCTCCTGGGGCCAGGGCTGGCGGGGCGGGGCGTTCGTCCTGCTCACGATGGCTCCCCTGCTGCCGCTCGTCTTCCCGAGGCCCTTCTGGAGCGAGGCCGTCGCCCATTCGGGCGTGGCTTTGACTCCGTGGGCGGTTCACCTGCTGCCTGCCAACGGAGCCGTCCTGGCCGGACTGGCCCTCTCGGCCGCCTTGCTGGGGTTGTGGCTGATGTTCCACTTCTTCGAACGCACTGACCTGGCGCAACAGCCCGCACCGTCCGGCAATTCGCTACTCGGCCTGTAGCCGGAGGAAGAAGCCACGGACCAGCCGGCGCTCCGGTGCGTTCGCGGAAGGGCGCATCTCAGCGAATTTCGGACGACTCGGAATGGTGGACGTCCTGGTCTGTCACGCTCGCTTTTTTCCGCGGACATTCAATATCGGCATCTCCAGAATTCCAATATCTGAAGCCTTACCAGACCGGAGCGCCCCAGACTGACGGGATGCTCTTCTCAGGAGCAGAAGTCCTGGCGAGGAAGCAGCCGCCATGCGAGTTTCTTGAAGGGAAATGCGCGCAGTTGCTCAAAGCTGACCTTGGCCTGATCCGCAGATCATTCAGAACCTCGAGTAAGGAAATCTTTACGGCAGTTCGCGGAGTGACACACCTGGACGTCCCTCGTGCTTCGGAAGTGATCAGGGGAGATGAGGATTTCCGGTTCCAAACCTGTCCGTTAGGCCATCGCCGTTATGAGCCCCTGCCGCTGTCCAGGGGCTTGGCTCGTGGTAACACAATAGTTACCATGCAAGAAATGCCTGCCTTGCGCGGCTACATTGATGAAAAGGGCAAGAAACGGTTCGCAAGCTGGTTGGAACGTCTCGATCCCGCCGCCGCGGCCAAGGTCACCATTGCCTTGACGCGTATGGAGCAGGGGAATTTCTCCAACACGAAAGGTGTCGGCAGCGGGGTCTACGAATACTGAGTCGACTTCGGCCCTGGCTACAGGATTTATTTTGGCCGGGACGGTGACCAGATCGTCATCCTACTTGGCGGCGGGACGAAGAATCACCAGGACAAAGACATCCAGAAGGCACAGGAATGCTGGGCCGATTACAAACGGCGCAAGAAAGAGGAGAAGTGAGCATGCCCCTGACCCACGATTTCAAAGAGACGATCCGCCAGCGTGCCCAGGAGGAGCCGGAGTTTCGGCAGGCGCTGCTGCGAGAGGCCGTCGAGTGCATTCTCAACGGTGACCTGCAGACTGGCAAAGCGGTGCTGCGCGACTACGTCAATGCCACCGTTGGGTTTCAGGACCTTGAGAAGCGGACCCGCATTCCAGCCAAGAGCCTCATGCGCATGCTCGGGCCCAAGGGCAGCCCGTCAGCCGTCAACCTCACCAGCATCGTAACCGTCCTGCTGCAAACCGAGGGCGTCCGTTTTGAGCTCGCGCTTAGGAGATGGGCTTAACAGCCTGTGGCCGGTGTCGCGCGGCCCCGTTCGCGCTGCCGCATCCACCGAATTCGCAGTTAACCAGGAAACGGAAGAGGGTGTAGGTCCCTCAGGCCGTCCCGTTTCGTCCCGTTTTCGTTTCCCCTCTCACGGATGCCCGCACAGGGTTCCTGCTGAGACGAATCGGGTGAATGCCCTACTCAAGGGTAGCCCTGGTTTGCCGATTAAAGACAGATGTCACCCACCAATTCAGAACCCTCTCCTTTCCCAACGGCCCGTGAGGGGATTGGCGAGCGGATTCTGTATCCCGGGCGGCTCCGCACGTTGTTTCTGGCGGTGGCCTGCGCGGTTTTTACTCTGATGGGCCTGAGCGCAGGCGGCAGCGGATTGCTCTGGGCATTGCTGGCCGGCATTGGCGCATTCATCTTCTTCACCAGTCTCCTGCCGAGCGCTGCCTGGCTGAAGCTGGATGCCCAGGGATTCACGTACCGGATCGCGTTTCGCGAGCACCGGCACAACTGGGCCAACATCCGGTCGTTCGGGGTCCTGACCAGGCGCTATCTGGGCATCATCCCGGTGAGCCGAATTGTCTGCTTCACGTTCACCGAGGAGCACAAGAAGACCAAGAGCCTGTTGCTGCGGATGGCGACGGTGATTGCCCGCTATGATGGTCAGTTGCCGGACAACTACGGAATGAAGGCCCGCGATCTGGCCGCGCTGATGGAGAACTGGCGGCTACAAGCGGCGAGCAACGCGGTGGCGCCGGGCTCGGAGCGGTTCCGGCCGGCGAGTTTTCCCGGGGTGGATCGTGTTTCGTAGGGTGCTGGAATGTGTTGTCTGGAACAGTATGCAGGCAAATCTGCAGTGACAGGGCGTCCCCTTTTCATCCCTGTCCCGGTCGACGCAAATTGGTTGGACTTTTTCCGGGCGCGGTCTTCTGGCGGGACGTTTTGGTGGGACTCGGCGGGTCTATAACGAGGGACTACGGCGTTAAGATCAGAACCGCCCGGTCAGGATCGTTCAGGAATTCCGTCACGCGGATCGCTTGGCCACGAATGAGTCGTTCCGCGACGGCGGTCGGGTAATCGCAGCCGCGCAACCAGATGACCTTGGGCGGCGGGCCGAACGTCGTGGCGAGCTCGTAGAAGTCCGCGTCCGCGGTGACGATGGTGTAATCACCAGCTTTCGCGTGCTCCCAGATGCTGATGTCGGGAGACTGGAGCAATCCTGTCAGTGCTACGTGCGTGGAGTCGGGGAACAAATCGGCCAATCTGTCGACGAGGCGGCGGGACAGGTTCTCGTCCAGCAGCAACTTCACAGAGCGACGCGCCGCCCGACTCGGGCGGCGTACTCATAGACGGCCCGAAAGTCATCCCGTTCCAACTCGGGATAGTCGCTGATGATCTGGTCCTCGCTCTTGCCGGCAGCGAGCCAGCCGAGCACATCCCACACGGTGATCCGCAGACTCCGGATGCAGGGCTGGCCGGACCTTTTACCGGGTTCGATTGTGATGCGGTTGTCGTCCACGATCTTCCCCTTCATGGTAACGCCGGCGCAGTGGCGCGTCACCACCAGTCCGACACTCGCGCCTCTGCGGAATGAAGACCCGCGACCTGGCCGCACTGATGGAGAAGTGGCGGATACAAGGGGCGCGCAGCGCGGTGGCGCCGGGCTCGGCGCGGTTCCGGCCGGCGAGTTTTCCCGGGGTGGATCGCATTTCGTAGGATCGGGACGGGCCGCGAACGGCGACACGCTTAGCGCCGCACAGCCTGGCGGGCTGCGTCTGGTTCTGGAGCGAAGCCGGCTTCGGTATACCTTGTACTATCCACAGCCACCCGCCCCTTCCGGCACCTTTCGGCGCATTCGAGTGGAACTGGCTCCGGCGGTGCGACTGGCGCATCCGGGTGCCCGGGTTCGCGCTCGGACGGGGTATTACTCCCGTGGGGCGAAGTAGTCAATTGAACGGGGTTTGGGGTCAGGCGGCGGTTTTGGGGAAGGAGGCCGGCTCGAAAGCCGGCCCGCAAGCCTGGAGGCATACCCCACGAAGCAGGCTTGCGAAGCAGAGGTTGTAGGTGATTTCTTCTTCCCTTAGGATCTGCGTCACGGGCTTCCACTCCATTGAAGACGATCCCGGAACCGATACCCGCTTACTGACGTGCGCGGTTCGCAGCGAGCGGAGACCCCGCCCTTACGGTCGGGGTTCGTAGCGGGGCGGCTGCACTGGCGGATCCCTCCTCGACTGATAAGACACATACTTACAACAAGTTCCGAAAGGCGGTCCCGTTCCCCCTTCCGCGGAACGGGAAGGCGTCAGGTGATTGCCTCGCCGAGATGCTTGGTGCGAGTGGGATGCCCGATGCGCAAATGCCCACTAGGGTCGTCGAGCAAAGATGTCACACGCTTCTCTTAAACGATCGATCGCGGGGGTCCTGACGCCGACCGTCCGGGCCAGCAAGGCAAACTCGTGGGCGAGGACCCGCATTTCGTCCGCTGCCGCAATTGCGTGTGCCTTAGCGACCGTCTCGAAATGGCCGGTGCCTGCCCACGCCCGCAGCGCGGAAACAACAAGCGCCTCCGGCGTGCGTTCCACCAGTCGAAGTTGGAAGGGCACCACATTCAAACCTGCCGCACGCACGACAGCGAATCCCTCTCGGATCGCGTCCACCATCAGTCGAACTGTGTCTACCTGCTTTGCCAACCGGCAATTGCCGCCACCGGCGAGGTAGATGCCGTTCGCCAGTGGGCTGACTAGCGCCACGTGTGAAGTCAACCACGCTCGCATGTCGGAGCAGGTGGTAACCGGTAGATCCGCGCTGCGAAACATCCGCAGTACGGCCTTGAGGCGGGCTGTGACCTGCCCGGCTGGCTCTCCGAACGTAGTCGGCTGCATCCATGTGGGCGCAAACGCGTAGCGGACGACGGGACCTTCTCTGACGCCCCCAGCCCCCGGAAAGCCAAGGAGTAGCCGCTCGCGCCCAACTGCCTCGCTCCACATGGTGTAGCCAGACGCGGTATTCACCATGAAGCAGATCGTCGACACCTTGCGTGCCGCAGCCAACGCTGGCAGAACTGCATCGACCTGGTTCTTGCGCATAACGACAAAGATCAAGTCATATGTGGAGTCAGGTGCCAGGTGGTCAATGGCCGTCACCAGGGTGACGGTACGCTCGTCTGTACTTTGATTT
This sequence comes from uncultured Paludibaculum sp., assembly GCF_963665245.1. Lineage (NCBI taxonomy): Bacteria > Pseudomonadati > Acidobacteriota > Terriglobia > Bryobacterales > Bryobacteraceae > Paludibaculum > uncultured Paludibaculum sp. Next base: position 3,293,217 of record NZ_OY762269.1, on the reverse strand, counting down.
TCGAGAACAAGACCATGCTCCCGAATATCGGTGAGCCGCCTCCCACGCGCCAGCACTGTGACATCCTGACCAGCACGCTTCAGCCGGGAGGCAAACAGAGTTCCAACGACACCCGCACCGTAGACGAGAACTCTCGGAGGTGTGGACCAGTTCAATGAGTTGGGCGGCGTCTGCATGTTGGTTATGGTCTCAGCATGGCAGCACGCCGCCCCTGATTGGCATGGAAATCGGGACGTCACTGGTCCGTCACGATCGTTTTTTGGCGCAAACATTCAATACCAGAATCTCTAGAATTCCATTTTCTGAGTGGAAGCACTTCCGCGACTGCCACATCGAACCGGATTGGCTACTGATCTACAGGATTGATGGCGAGGACCTTCCCCTCGTTCGCACGGGAACGCACTCGGATCTGTTCTGCAGGAGTCGCCGAGGCCCAGCCGCCACGTAGGTACTCGTACACTCGGTATTCGTTCTCGCCGTGAATGCGGATCTGCTGCATCCGGCTTGCACACCAGTTCAACGAGCCTCGGCGAGATGATCCGGGAAAACTCTCCCATCGCATTTTCAGGACAAGAATTGGGATATGATGAAGCGTCGCCGGCAACAGGCGTACTTTCAAGCTAGATGAGGGCGACGAAACCCGGGCCGCACAAGCGATCCCGAAAGCCAGCGGGCCAAACTCGCGCGACGCCACCGCGGCGTAAGTGGTTGACCACGGGACGCGCAGCGGAGCTATTGGCGGCCAGCGTCGCGATCGCCGCGATCGTCGTGGTGCTCGCCGACATGACGTTCATCCTGAAGCACCACGTCTCCTACCCGTTCGGGGACCAGTGGATCTGGTTGAGCCGGCTGTACGAATTTGGGTTTCTGCGCAATCTCTATGGGCAGTACAACGAACACCGGTTGGTGATACCCGGTCTCTTCTTCTTTCTCGATTACCACTACTTCGGCGGCAGCAATGGCTTCCTGTCCATCTGTGAATTAGCGCTTCAGACCGGATGCGCGGCTCTGCTGGCTTTTCCGGTCTGGCGCGAACAGCGGGTTGGGAGGCCGGTAAAACTCGTCTTTTCCGGTTTTGTGCTCGTCTTGATGTTCTGGTTCCTACAGGCTGAGAACCTGTTCCTGCCCTACCAGATCCAGATCGTGTGCTCGAACTTTGGACTCCTCGCCATAGCCATCCTCCTGCCAAAGCTCGCAGCGCGGCAGCATGCAGGCCTGGAGACAAATCGCCTGCTGATTGCCATCTTGGGCTTGGCCCTATGGTCGATGTTCTCGTTCGCCCACGGCATGCTCATCTGGCCCGCGGTACTGGTGTTCGCGGCGGTATCACGCCTGCCGAAACGGATCATTCTCCCCATGGCTGTGACCTTTGCAGCAGCCATGGCGGTCTATTTTTACCACTATCAGCCCTCAGCAGGCACTGGCAGTCCCCTGGAATCGCTCACCAAGCCCATGCAGTTGCTGCAGTATTCGCTTCTGCTGCTGGGATCGCCGTTCTTCGGCCAGCCGTCAGGCATCGTGAACTGGCTAGCGCATCCAGTCACCTATCTAATCTCAGCGGCCGGCGTCGCGGCGGCGATCTACGTTTTGGCCCGCATCGTGTTTGTCATCCGTTCGAGTGCGACTCAGGCGGAGACCAGCTACGGGGTGACACTGCTGGTCACCCTTTCAACCGCCGCATTCATCGCAGTGGGACGCAGCGGCATCTCCATCGAACAGGCGCTCTCTGGAAGGTACACAACCATGGCATTGATCTTCTGGATCAGCCTGGCAGGACTCGTTACTACGTACCTCTCGCGCCTCCAGTCACACGCCGGCGCAATTCGTGCCGCCTGGTGCGTCGTGCTGGTGCTGTCGGCGGTAGCCACCCGCCGTTCCCACCAGGCTACCGGGTCCAACTTCGCGAGTCTGGAAAGGGATCAGGCGGCCGCGACCGTGTCCTTCTCCGTTGGCGTGCCCGACACCCCTCGAATTGAAAGAACCATGAGTTCGGTGACACTGGTCGCCGCAGTGGAGCAAGCTACTCAACGGACTCTGGGCAGGTCGATGTTTCCACACCGGGAAGCCAGCCTGATCGGGTCGCCGCTGCTGTCGCATTTCCGCCTGGCGCCCAGTTCCACCTGTCAGGGGCGTGTGGAATCGGCGCGCATGGTTGCCGACGGACGCGGAGTATTGCTGACCGGTTGGGCGTGGAATCAAGTCAAGGGGGCGTTGACGCCAGGCGTTTGGGTGGCGGACCAGTCCGGCACAATCCGCGGCTTCGGGGTCACCGGCAAGTTCCGCCCGGCTGTGGCAGCGGCGCAGACAAATGAGACACTTTCCGCCGCCGGTTGGGACGCTTATGCTGCTTCCGGCGACCAACCGGGTCCCTATGCTGTCTATGCCGACGCTGGTGATGGCAAGTCCGTGTGCCGGATCGGCTCCTCGCCTCCACCGCAGCCCTAGGCCGAGGTTCTTCTGGAAACGGGGCAGGACGTCCCCTTTCCCCCTTTTCCCGGTTTGGCCAATGTCCGGGACGCTGGCGGACACGGTAAGTGGTTTATGTTCTGCTGGTTACGAAAGAAGAAGACAGCAAGAGCAGGCACCGGCGCAATAGTCGACGCAGGCTCAACAGAGGAAAAGTTCGACTTATAAGTTACGTATTTACAAACGATTACGAAAGGTGCACGCTAGGCTGTCCCGGATCTCCGCTATAATCTACCTACCGCAACTGCCGTCAGGAGACGAACGATATGAACGTATTCGTAAGTCACACGACCGGAGAGGCCCCGATAGCCCTGGCGCTAAAAGATCTCCTCGAGAGGACCTTCCCGGGGAGTGTAACTGTCTTTGTGAGCAGCGATGTACATGACTTGACACCGGGCGACAAATGGCTCCGCAAGATCGAGGCGGCCTTGAAGCAATCGAATCTGGTGCTCGTAATTTGTAGCCCATCTTCGTTGACCCGGCCTTGGATCAATTTTGAAGCTGGATGTGCCTGGGCCCAAGGGCTGGATATAATCCCGATTTGCCACTCTGGACAGAAGAAAGATCAATTGCCGCATCCTTTCAGCGAGCTTCAGGCGCTTCAGCTAGAAGACGAGACGTTTGGGAGATCGCTGATATCGGTCTTCTGCCAGCATCTGAAGGTACTGAACCGAGGGCCGGACGTCGACCTCGGCAAGGTACACCGAAAGCTTGAGAAGGCGACGCGGGCGACTGGGGCATCCGAAGCGCTGCCGCTCATTATTAACTGTCCCCGAGAGCGGACGAAGCTTATTAATGACGACTTGAAGTTAATTCTTGGAACTCCGCGCGTGGCACAAGAAACAGTGTGGACGAGTGCGTTCCTGTCAACATTTGCCATCGGGCCGGATGACCCCTATCCACCGGAAGACAAGGACTTATTGAGACTGCTACTTCAAGAGCGAGAAATGCTAATGAGGCTGGCCGGAAAGGGCTGCACTATTAAGTGCATCATCAGCCCTGCTAACAGGAACCATATTCGCCACGCCGGGATCGACTACGCCGTGAAGAGGACAAACCGTCTGCTCGGTTTGCTACGCAGTTCCGAGAAGGCGCTGAAATCGATCGATTGGGCAATTTCAGAACTAGGCGTCAAGAATCTTTACATTCTTGGGCATGTCTCTTGTTTTGAAGGCTATAAGAAGGGCGTTCATCAGGGCTACGGATTAACACTTCGACAGACTGCGCCCGATGTGATCAGCGCGAATATCAGTTTGCATAGTGGCTTTTTCCGCGATCTCGCTGCCCGGACCTTGTTAAAATGGGGCAGGAACACAGATCAGGGTGGCGAGCGGGAGTTATTGAGGAACGCTGCTATTCGTTGTCTTGAAGACTCCCTGGACTTCCTGACAGAGTTCGCGAAAGCCACGCCCTCGTCGAGTGCTGCCCAAGCAGAAGCAGTGCCTCCGCGGGGTCGGTAGTGCCCGGTCGGCGATCCATGGTTTAACTGTTTCAATCTAGGCTCCACGCCCCAAGAGGGACAGCGACGGTCCGCATCCGCCGATCGGCGACAAATCGAGTCTCGGGGATGAAAGAGGAAAAGGGGACGTCCTGAAGACGGGGCCCTTACCGTGTGGGATCCGTTCGGCTTTTCGAGTGTTCAGTACTGGCTAGCCGGGACCGGAAAGGTGGACGTCCTGATCTGTCACGCTCGCTTTTTCCGCTGATATTCAATACCTAAAGCTCCAGCATTCCAATATCTGCAGCCCTAAAAGACCTGAGAACCTCAGGCAGACGGGCTACTGTTCTCAGTAGCCGAGTCTCGGTGAGGGGGGCAACCGCTATGCGAGCTTCATGCCGGCATATGCGCGCAGTTGCTCGAAGCTGCCCTCGGCAAGATCAGGGGATTATTCAATACATTCGAGAATGGATACCTTCGCGGCATTTCGCGGAGTGACACATCAGTGAGGTGCCCGCGCCCGGCACTCTCCATTCACTGAAAAGTGTCCCCTTTCGCCGTGTCTCAGTTTGCGTCACCACTCCACCTTTTCCGCGAACCCACACACGAGGCCATCCCCATTTGGGGTGTACTGGTACAAATACCCTTGTATTCCAGTGGTTACGAGGGTAGTCTATTCGCATGCGAAACGAAGTAACCCTGCTCCTGTCCTTGTTCCTCGTGCCAATCTGTGGAACCTGCGATGATCAGAAACCTCGATCCATCTCTGCTGGATATGGTTACGGCACCCTCCCACAGATTGCAGATGGTCAGTACTGGAAGACATCTATCATTCTAGCGAACCTCGACAGCACTACCAGCTCATGGAAGGTGGAATTCTTTGGCGACAACGGCAACCCTAAGGAATTCACTCTCGCTGGTCGCGGTCGGGCAACAGTTTTCTCTGGCACATTGACCAAGTACGGCAGCGCCACACTGGAGACCCTCGGAGGCCCAGGTGAATTGAATCAAGGATGGGCTCGAGTCTCATCGCCCAACTATGGTGATGTCGGCGCAATGGTCATCTTTGGCACTTCTGGGATCCCTGGCCGAGCAGATCTCGAAGCATCAGTCCCGGGAGGTAGGGGGGATGATAATGATTCGATGATACCCTTCGACAACACTATTGGATTTGCTACCTCAGTGGCTCTTCTCAATAGTGCCTCATATGATACCGTAGTCGATGCCTACGTCCTTGATGAGCAGGGATTAGCTCTGGCAGTACCAGAGCGCATTACCCTCAAGCCAGGCACAAAGATTGCCTTTGCAACAGCGGACCGATGGGCTGTGTCAAAGAATATTCGTGGTTCAATTTTTATAGACAATCTTAATGGAAATATTAGCAGCTTAGCACTGAGGTTTAATCCCAGCGGAGCGTTCACTACTGTTTTTCCGATGAGTCTGTATTAAGGACAGCAAACATAGAACATCACTGTTGCCCACAACACGCTGGAAGTTGGCGTTATGGACGGCCGAAGTCCGTAGTTTTCACGGCATCGTGCCATCCAACTGAGGCCAAGTCCCCGTCGCCTTCACAACCCTGGGCAGGGCAGCGAATGGTGGCTTGGCGCCTTCAGTCGGCGTCCAGGTCGGCTCAGGACCACGATGTTGTCCATTTCAGCGGTATTCAGCCCCGGCCAGGACCGCTGGACTGATGTCCCGTCCTGTCCAAACCCCTGTACGAGAAAAGATGTTAAACAGGAGTAATGCAATATAGTCGAACGATGTCGAAATCAATCGCGAATGACTATTTCGTCGCGCAGAGGAACGATGGACGTCCTGATCTGTCACGCTTATTTTTTTTCCGCTGATATTCAATACCCGAATCTCCAGAATTCCAATATCTGCAGCCCTAAAAGACCTGAGCACCTCAGGCACACGGGCTACTGTTCTCAGTAGCCGAAGTCGCGGCGAGGGAGCAACCGCTATGGGAGCTTCATGCCGGCATATGCGCGCAGTTGTTCGAAGCTGCCCTCGGCAAGATCAGGGGATTGTTCAGTACATTCGAGAATGGATACGTTCGCGGCATTTCTCGGAGTGACACGCCAGGACGTCCCCGGCCCCCATTCACGAAGGGAGTTAAACTTGCCACTTTAAACCTCAACGGACTTCCTCCGCCGGACTCAACGAGTGCGCAACCGTGAACTGCTGGAGAATAATGAGATCACCTGATCGGCAAACGTGGCACCCCACATGAGGGAAATGTAGAAGCCCACGATAAAATCACTGAATCATTATTAACCTAACCATTAAAAACGCTCGAGGCGACAATCTCATTATTTCCGCGCCGATATGTTTAGAATTGAGAATCCTGCACTAGACATCACGTTAAAAAAAAGGAGAACCAGAGACTCGATGCTAACCAAGAGCCAGCAGCATAAGGAAGATCTACGTGCAGTTGCGCGCCACGTTCACGAGAATCCGATGGCTGAGCACAAGGAGATTGCCGACGAACTTGAGCTCACGCCTGCTCAAGTGAAACATGCCTTGGATGAGTTGAAGCAGGAGGGTCATGTTGTAGGAGCATATCTCGTCGACTTGGAGTTCCTCGGCTACCCGTTGCGATATCGAGTAGACATTTTCGTGACACCCGCCAACCTCCGCGATGGCAAAGGTGGCCTGCCAGAGGACGACGGACAAGTCGATTCTCAAAAGAAACTCGCACAATATATTCTAAAGAAGCTTCCGACGAGAAAACCGTTCGCTGGGAAGATTCTCGTAGAAGACGTGAGAATTCTACTTGGCAGTCCAGCCGATCTTTCAGCCACGGTGCGGGCAAGGGACACCGAGGCTATACTCGAGTTCGTCACGCAAGGCCTCCGTATGTGTCGGGCCATAAGCCAGACGGCGTCCTGCCTCGAAGCGTGGTCTTGTCGTGATGGGGTGATTTCTCCGAATATGGGGCTCTAGGACCTTTGTTGTCCTTTGACAACGGTTCATGGGCCAACATGGGCCGAGATCTGGCAAGAATAGGGCGATGCGGGCCGCAACTTCTGCCAGAATTGGCGGGCACTCTGTAGATCTTCCGCCCAAACCGGCCTAGTTCTCGCGACAACCGCCCAAACCGCCTGCACCGCGACTTATTCCGGCCGGAGTTACCTCAACGCAGCAAGCTCGGGGACTTCACATCAGTTCAGATTGGAGGCAATATCGGAGTGGATAGGGAGGGAGCCAAATGCCACATACCAATCAATGTCAATCTTGCCGCCACTTCCTCGAACTGCCAATGGGGAACGATCCCAAGCGGTACTTCTGCGAGAACCCACGAACAAAAGAGGGACCGCAGCCAATCGGCTTCATCATTCACAATGCTCCCGCGTGCGCATTGTATGAGTCGGCTGACAATGCTCTCTCCATTGCTCGTCCCATGGTGATTGTCGTGACAAGCTCGCCGGAACCGACCCACGACAAGACTGCTTTGATTGAGATTAAGGCCGTTCGCATCGCAGTTCTGGTTTCGACCCTTGTCGGTCTGGCGAGCTGGCTGCTGTCTCATATCCCCCCTACAGTTGTTTCGGGAATTGAGTCGAAGTTGGGCTTCTAGCCTGCGCGCGCGTCAAGTACTCTCTGCTTCAGGACCGGGCCAACCTGCGTATGGGCATCTGCTTTGACCTCGGTGTGAACGACACCGTGCGTGACGATGGGGTCGTCATGCTTCGGCGGAGTCGCCGCCTCCTTTGTCCGCTTTCATCGCATACTTTTACGCCCAATTCCAATCAGAAGGCGTCCTCCATCAACCGCTCGAGGATTGAGTCGGCGATCGTCGCGTCGCCGATCTGCGCGTGCCAGCCCCCCCATCCCCCCCCAATTCGGATTTTGCTGTATGATAGTCTCGTCCAGTCAACTGACATGGCAATTCTGGACATTTGGAAACCGCCGGGGCCAGGACGCCAGCAATGGCGGAGCCTTGCCTTTGCTGACATCATTCCGATCTCCGTCGGCCCGCGGTCTGTCCCTTAGGCGGCGCGCGGCGGAGGCTTTGAAGGCATTCATCAGGAGCGAATATGCAATCCGCAAGTTGTGACATCGGCCTCGTCGGCCTGGCTGTCATGGGCCAGAACCTGGTCCTCAATATGAACGACCACGGCTACAAGGTGGCCGTCTTCAACCGCACGGTCTCGAAGGTAGACGATTTCCTCGCCAACGAAGCCGAAGGCACGATGGTGGAAGGCGCGCACTCCATGCAGGAGCTCGCCAGCCTGCTGAAGCGGCCTCGCCGCGTCATGCTCATGGTCAAGGCCGGCGACACGGTCGACCACATGATCGACGCCGTGCTGCCCTACCTTGAAGCCGGCGACATCATTATTGACGGTGGCAACTCCCACTTCCCCGACACCAATCGCCGCACCAAGAGCCTCGAAGAGAAAGGCATCCTCTACATCGGCACCGGCGTCTCCGGTGGCGAAGAGGGCGCGCGCCGCGGACCGTCCATCATGCCCGGCGGCAATCCGGCTGCCTGGCCGCATGTGAAAGAGATCTTCCAGGCCATCTCGGCTAAGGTGGAAGACGGCACTCCGTGCTGCGACTGGGTGGGCGAGAACGGCGCCGGCCACTACGTCAAGATGGTCCACAACGGCATCGAGTACGGCGACATGCAGCTCATCTGCGAAGCCTACCAACTGCTGAAGGACGGCCTGGGCCTGACGCCGGACGAGCTTCACGAAGTGTTCGACAATTGGAACAAGGGCGAACTGGACAGCTATCTCATCGACATCACGAGCACGATCTTCGCCAAGAAGGACGACGACGGTTCGCCCATCGTCGACAAGATCCTCGACACCGCCGGCCAGAAGGGTACCGGCAAGTGGACCTGCCTCAGCGCGCTCGACCTGGGCATGCCCGTCACCCTCATCGGCGAAGCCGTCTTCTCGCGCTGCCTGTCGGCCATTAAGGACGAACGCGTGGCCGCCTCGGCCATCCTGCCCGGCCCGGGCTACTCCAACAAGGAAGACCGCGCCGCCTTCATCGAAGACGTGCGCCGCGCCCTCTACTGCTCCAAGGTGATCAGCTATGCGCAGGGCTATATGCTGCTGCGGGAAGCGGCCAAGGAACAGGGCTGGAATCTCAACTTCGGCGGCATCGCCCTGATGTGGCGCGGCGGCTGCATCATCCGCAGCCGGTTCCTGGGCAAGATCAAGGAAGCCTTCGACAAGAACCCGAACCTGAACAACCTGCTGCTGGACGAGTTCTTCACCAGCCTGCTGGTGAACTACCAGGCCTCCTGGCGGCGGGCGATCATCCAGGCCATCCAGTACGGCGTGCCCACGCCCGCCTTCAACACCGCTCTGGCGTTTTATGATGGCTATCGCACGGGCCGTTTGCCGGCGAACCTGCTGCAGGCCCAACGCGATTTCTTCGGCGCGCATACCTATGAGCGTGTCGATAAGCCGCGCGGTGAGTTCTTCCATACGAATTGGACTGGTCGCGGCGGGCGAGTCGCTTCTGGTATCTACACCGTCTAGGTTGCGGAGCTATCGGTTCTTAGCGGTCGGTTCTTAGCTGTCAGCTATCAGCTTTCAGCTCTCGCGGTTCGGCCGGGTGAGGATGATTAGTGACTGATGGCTGATCGCTTGAAAGATGCTTAGCTTTCAGCGGTCAGCTGTCAGCTTTCAGCTTTCGCGGTACCGTCGGCAATTGGTGGCTGGTAGCTGATGGCTGATAGCTGATAGCTCAAAGCACCGACGCATTACCGAACTCTGACAAAGTACACATAGAGAGGGATTCTCGAATGAAATACGGTCTGAATATTCTTCCGGAAGGCGCGCTGGACTTCCTGTCCCTGGGCGCCCTGGTCCACCGTCTGGATCCGGGTGTCATCCCGTTCCGTAAGGCCACCGAGTGCCACATCCACGTCAGCGGCGGCGAGTTCAACTGCGCCGCCAACCTGGCGGACTGCTTCGGTCTGAACACCGGCGTCGCCAGCGCCATGGTCGACTACCCGATCGGCGAGCTGATCGCCGAGCGCGTCAAGGCCATGGGCGTGAAGCCCTTCTACAAGCGCTTCAAGCACAACGGTGTGAACGGCCCCAACATGGCCGCCGTCTATAGCGATCGCGGCCAGGGCGTGCGCGCTCCTGTCGTGTTCTATAACCGCTGCAACGAAGCGGGCGCCCAGCTGAAACCCGGCGACTTCGATTGGCCGGCCATCTTCGGCCAGGGCGTGCGCTGGTTCCACAGCGGCGGCATCTTCGCCGCCTTGTCGGAGACCACCGGCGAGCTGATCATCGAAGGCATGAAGGCCGCGAAGGCCGCCGGCGCCATCACCTCGTTCGACCTCAACTATCGCGCCAAGCTCTGGAACATCTGGGGCGGCCACGACAAGGCGCTCTCCGTTCTGGCCCGCATCGTCGAGCATTGCGACGTGCTGGTGGGCAACGAAGAAGACCTGCAGATGGGTCTCGGCATCCCCGGACCCGAGGTCGCCGCCAAGTCCAAGCTCGATCCCAGCACCTTCTTCGGCATGATCGACAAGGTTGTCGCCAAGTATCCGAAGGTGAAAATTGTCGCCACCACGCTCCGCGAGGTTCATTCGACCAACCGGCATAGCTGGGGCGCCGTGGCCTGGATCGACGGCAAGACCTACGTCACCCCGACGGCTGAGCTCGACGTGCTCGACCGCGTGGGCGGCGGCGACGGCTATGCCTCCGGCTTCTTCTACGGCCTGCTCACCGGGCTCGAGCCCGACGAAGCGGTCCGGTTGGGCTGGGCGCATGGCGCACTGCTGACCACGTTCCCGGGCGACACGACCATGGCCACCGTGGACATGGTGAAGGCGTTTGCGAAGGGCGGATCGGCGCGAATTCAGCGCTAGCCATCCAGACGGGAATCCGCTGCCGGACTTCCGAAATCCGTGTGCATCCGTGTGAATCCGTGGCCAGAGAAGATGGGCCACTGATGGACACGGATCCACACGGATAGCGCAGCGCCACCCGCCCCAAATCCCGTACGCTGATCGCTGGCAACTTCCAGTACCCGTAAGAGAGAATTCATCCATGCCCCCTGTTGTCACTCCCGAGGTGCGCGAGCGCGCCGCCAAGATCAAGCTGGTCCTCATGGATGTCGATGGCGTCCTCACCGACGGTAAGTACTTCCATGTCCCCAATCCCGCCGGCGGCCTCTTCGAGGTGAAGCTCTTCGACTCCCAGGACGGCATCGCCCTGCAGTGGCTCTACCGCACCGGCATCAAGACCGGCCTCATTAGCGGCCGCGATGCGCAGGCCACGGCCGAGCGCGCCCGCAGCAGCCACATGACCTACTGCTATATGGGCAACACCGAGAAACTGCCAATCTTCAACGAGATCCTGGCCGACTCGAAGCTCAGTCCGGACGAGATCGCCTACCTCGGCGACGACCTCACTGACGCCATCCTTATGAAGCGCGTCGGCCTGGCCGTGGCCGTTGGCAACGCCACGCCCGAGGTGAAAGGGTGCGCGCACTACGTGACCAAAGCCGTCGGCGGCTCCGGCGCATTGCGCGAGGCCACGGAAGTGATTCTCGATGCGCAGGGGCAGTGGGAAGGCATTTTGCGGCATTATGAATTGATCCCATGAGTCTGGAACGCATTGGCGCCGTCATCTCCGTCGTGAACGCACCGGGTGTGCTGCACGAACTCACCGGCATCATCGCCGAGCATGAGGGAAACATCATCTCGGTGGAGATGCTGGCGAGTCCGGACCCGGCCGAGTCGCGCATCTACTTCGAGATTGAGCTCGAAACCGAGCCGGCGGGGCTGCTGGTGGATCTGGGCGCGGTGCCGGCGGTGCGGTCCGTTGTGTCCGAGAAGAGCCTGCAGAAGATCTACGGCAAACGGATCATCATCATGGGCGGCGGAGCGCAGGTGGGCCAGGTGGCGATCGGGGCCATCATGGAAGCCGACCGCCACAACATCCGGGGCGAGCATATCTCCGTGGATACCATTCCACTGGTGGGCGAACAGGCGCTGGCCGACGCGGTACGCGCGGTCCCTCGCCTGCCTCGGGCTCGCGCGCTGGTACTGGCCGGTTCCCTGATGGGGGGAGACATCGAGAAGGCGGTCAGGGAAGTGCGGGCCCAGGGCCTGCTCGTGGTGAGTCTGAACATGGCCGGCAGTGTTCCGGACGCCGCCGATCTCGTGGTAACGGACCCCGTGCAGGCCGGCGTCATGACGGTGATGGCGGTGGCCGAAACGGCCAAGTTCAGCGTGGAGCGGCTGAAGCGCCGAGTCTTCTAGCGCGAGCGAACTACGAGGAACACCCAAGCCAACAGCAGTCCAAGGGTCTTCCAACTCTTTCGAACGGTTTCCAACAGTCTGCGCACCAACCCGCCTGCTGGCTTGGCCGGGGTACCCGGATCGGGCGGAGGCGGGGCTTCGGACACATAACTCTTCTCCAGGTCCTCCGATTCCAGACGGACCGCGGCCGCACGGAATGCGTTGGCGAATTCCTCTTCCTGTTCAACAGCGTCCAGACACTTGGAACACACCAGCAGGTGTTCTTCGATCACTTCGCGAGTCACACCGGAGAGCCGGTTCGACAGAAAGTCCTCGATCTCGGCTTCCGTCAGGCATTTGCCAACAGAACGACGCAGCATCAGGCCCTCCTGCGCGCCATCGTCCTCCCAGCCCATTGAAGTCATGAGCAGCCTCCAAAGACCGGCGCGCCAAGTCTAGGTATCCATTCCCTAGTATCTCAACGGAATGCCGGCCGGAACAGGTTTAGTTGTCGATTCACTAAACTAGTGGTCGCCGCTCGACGCTCTTCTCAATACTTTTTCGCCAAGCCCTCCGTGAGACAGCCGCCGGCGGCCCAACTCTCCAAACCGGGCCTTGGCTCTCGACTTGAGCAGGCGGAACTGGGTCTCGGAGAGGCTCATCTCCTGGCAGATCTGCTCCTGCGGCTGCTCATAGAGGTAGAACCGAGTGAGGATCTCGCGATCGCGGCGTGAGATGCCCTGCAGCACTCGCACCATCAGTTCCGTCTTCTCCTCCTGCATGACCCGCTGTTCCGGGTTCTGACGGCCGTCGGGCACGCGGCCACCCAACTCAAGATCGGCAAACTCCTTGCGGCACTGGACTGCGTCGTCAATGAACGCCGCCACCTGCCGGCGCACGACGGTGCGGACGAAGCCCATCAGGCGTTCCGGTTCGCGCAGGCCTCCGCTCTGGATCGCCTGCACGACAATCAGGAACGTATCATGTACTTTGTCATCGAGCTCCTGAGGACCAAGGTGCCGGCACAGGTAATACCGCACGCCCCGAGAGAAGACCCGATACAACTCTTCCATGGCGCTGTTGTCGTTCTCCTGGATCCGCCCTACCAACGCGGTCCATCGACTGCCACAGAACTCGGCGGCTTCCGCGCTATCCGACTGCGTAGCGGGCCCCATGCCACCGGCCGAAACGCCGTCTCTCCGGTCTGGACGAATCTCTTCATCGGGGTATCTGTGCATGTAGGTTACTCCTTACCCACAAACAATTCGGCGGCCCTATTTCGAGGATTGGACCACCAACTCCAGCGTCGGTGTGATGCCGCATTCGCTCTCCGGCATGCCGGCATGAACACCTCGGCCTACAAATCCGTGACAATCTGTCTGGTTGAATCGACCGCCGTCATCGAACGACCCGCGATCGGGGCTCGACTGTTGCCGCCTTTCAAAGTCCGAGAATCGGCCCACCCGACCAAGGCGAGCCTTCGAACCTCCGCCGGCAACTACGACGGCCCATTCGACCAGGGTCGTTCGCGTATTCGCGGTATTATTAAGGATCTTAATATCCGCTATTGAATTCACCCTAGGCGGCATTAAGACGATCGACTGAAGAATCCTGGTGCTTGACAGCCGGCAGAACGGACTCGCCAGTGTCCCTTGATGTGAGCCCACACACTCACCGTTTCCTCTCAGGGAGGTTGCGTCGGTCAGACGGAGGTTTAGGGGCGAACCGAGAAGAGACAAAGCGAGACTCCAGCCTACGGCAGTCTTTAGGCGCTTCCAGGGGAGGTAATCACAAGTGGCTGATGACCTAGGAGTACTCTATCCAGTAGTACTCGTAGAAATCATATCAGTATCTTTGGGGGCCAGCCAGTTAAATTTCGTACTTTCTTCCGCCCACCCAGGGATAGTTCCTCGTTGGGATCTGGCATATTCGGGCGATTCCGCTGGGAAGTCAATCGGGCGCTGACGCTTCAGTACATTTCGCACCGCCGGCCCCAAGGCCACGGCCGTCAGTGGGTCATGGAGTAGACGACGTAATTCGCGGCGATTCGGATGCCCAGCGCGGAGTACTTCTCGGGATAGGCTGGAGTGTCGGCCCACTCCAACGAGTCCCCGATATCCATATTGAAACAGATTGCCACCATTAGCCGGCCATGATCGTCGTAAATGCCGCGCCAGTGGGGTTCGTATCCATCGCGCTCGTAGGTCCTGCCGCTTTCCAGAAACTGCTCGCCGGGAATCTGATATCGCTCGTCCAAATCATACAAGACGTGAAAGATTGGATCACGCGATTCGATCTCGACAATTGGCCGGTCGGGAAATACGCGCTGCATGCTCTCGGAGAAAATGGCCCATTCGCGAGTCCCGTGGAAATCGTCGCACATAAAGAAGCCGCCGCGAAGCAGGTATTCCCGCATTTTTCTGGCTTGCGCGTCGGTGAGATTCCAATGTCCGACCTCGACCCCATACATCCAAGGCCAATTGAAGGGGTCATCTCCGTCGTCGAGATTGACGGGCTGTTCGACGGACCTGACGTGAATTCGGGTCAAGCGGCGCAGCGCCCGGGCAAAGTGGCGGTCAGCTCGGGGATAGTCCATGGTCCAGAAGGAGTCACCCTGAGACCAGTCGCCGCCGCGCCGGAAACGGAATCCGCCCATGGGCGGATACATCAGGCGCGCGAAGGACCATTCCGTCTTTTCGTTGAAGTCTGGAGGCAACGGGTCGTTTTCGTTCTCGAATCCGGGATACTCGCGGAAGGGCTTTTGGAACGCGCAGACCAATCCCACGCCGAAGATGCCCAGAAAGAAGAGCCAGCGAACCGTTCGAGGATTCATGGCCTGTTGCCTAGCCAGAGAATAGCATTCCCTGGGAGCCGGCACAGGACGGTGGGAGGGTCTTGCCCGAACGCACCCTCTTAAGGATACGGGCCCCGGGCCTAGCGTACGGTGACGGCGTATCGCGCCAGTTCTCCACGCATCATTGTAGTGAATGAGTCGAACTCGTCCTCGGCCCAGGCCACATGCTGGAACCCGATGGCCACACTGGCACACCAGAGCACGGCCAGGCGCAGCTTCCCACCGATGCGTTTGAAGACCCAGCGGTACTCACCGGCCGAGACCAGCCAGAAGCACTCCGCCTCACCGTGCCGGTCCAACGCGTCCAGGGCCTCCCGCAGGGCGGCGATGGCGATGGGACCATCCGCGGCGCAGGCTGTCGTCACGCCGGTCCCGTCATGGAAGGTGCACACCAGGCGGCCGAGGTCGTCGTTTCCGAAGGAGAGGCGCATGTGGATATTTTATCCTGACCCGGCCTGATTCTCCGATTTCCGATCGTCCGGGCAGCCTAGGAAACTTCCGTGTCCGTCGTGGAGACGGCCGGCATGTTCATCATCTGCTGCACCGTCGTAGCCGTGACATAGGGTGAATTCAGGGTCGCCTTGGCGTCGAAATCCACTTTCTGCCCGTTCGGCGTCTGTACGGTGATCGATTTATTGATGTAGTTGCCGCCGGGGTACCAGACGAGCTCTTCCCAGTAGGAGACCTTCACCTGCGAGGGGTCCACGCCAGCTTTCACCAGCGCCGCGTTCAGCGCGGCTCGCGTGTCGGGTCCCAATGACGAAGCGACTGACGGTTTCACCAGCGTCATGCTCCAAGGCGCCGCCGGGCTTGGATCGAATTCGGTGGTGTCCAGGCTGTAGGTGACCGCCACCGGATCGGAACTCTCAGACGAATCGGTGGCCGCGGCGGTCTCAGTGGTCGCAGTCGCCGCCGTGGTGGCGGTAGTGTCAGAATTCTGACTCACCGATTGAGAAGTTGACGTGGCGTTCTTCGACGCCAGGGCCACGGCCAGGAACGGTGTCATCCCCAGCTCAGTGATCTCGCTGGAGGTGTCCGCTGTGGTCTCTTCCGTCGTTGCCTGCAGTTGTTCCTTAAAACTACTCCGGATACTGTTCTCGGCAGTATTGGACCGGGCGGTACCCTGGCCGATGGTCGCAAGCAGTTCACTGATAGAGGAGGTGGCCTTGTCGATTCTCATGAATGTCCCACCCTACCTGTTAGCAAATCGCTGGCCAAACTCAGGACTCTCGAATCACTAATCTAAAGAGAGGAGTTTCTCATCATCGTGCGCATTCTACGTACCTCGCTGGCCCTCGCCTGGGCCCTCTCAACCCTTGTCTATGCTGGAGATAAAAAGGCGAAAAACGTCATAGTCTTTCTGGGGGATGCGGGGGGCATCCCGACACTCCACGCCGCCAGCGTTCAGGCTTTCGG
The DNA here is from genome assembly GCF_963665245.1 of uncultured Paludibaculum sp. Lineage (NCBI taxonomy): Bacteria > Pseudomonadati > Acidobacteriota > Terriglobia > Bryobacterales > Bryobacteraceae > Paludibaculum > uncultured Paludibaculum sp. Next base: position 3,276,816 of record NZ_OY762269.1, on the reverse strand, counting down.
CAAGCCGTCCGCCTTGTATGTGCAGCGAATGCCGAACATCGGCCTTTCCGACACCTCCGCCGTCAACAACTGGGTGACCGATTCCGCAGCCGGCATGACCGCCATCGTCACCGGGCAAAAGACCAACAACGGCGTGATCTCAGAGACGGCCCCGGCCGCCGGACAAACCACGGGCACACCCCTCAAGACGATTCTGGAATACGCGGAACAGCACGGCCTGTCCACGGGCGTTGTCTCCAACAGCAGCATGGCTGACGCGACACCGGCCGCCTGCTACGCCCACGCGCCCAGCCGAAAAATGACCGGAGAGATCTTCTCGCAGGTGTGGAAGCCTCGTTTCGGCGACGGCGTCGACATCGTCCTCGGGCCCGGCCGGAAGGCCATCACCGCGGCCACACAGGCGTTGGGTCTCAATCTGGAGACGGAACTGAAGAACAAAGGCTACTTCTTCGGTGCGGCCCTCAAGGATGTGCCGGCCGGCACGAAGCGGGCGGTGGTCCTCACCGACGACGCCGATTTCGACATCACCTCCGCCGCCAATGCCGCCATCGAGATCCTGTCGAAGAATCCCAAGGGCTTTTTCCTCATGGTGGAGTCCGACGTCCACACCGACAAGATCGATCGGGGACTCAACCGCGTGCCGGTGTTCGACCGGTTGATCGAATCCACCGCCACGCGGCTGCAGTCCAACACGCTGGTGCTCTTCACGGCGGACCACTCCTTCGACCTCCGCACCGTCGGTGTGGCCAAAGGCACTCCCCTCTATACGGTGGGCGCCGATGGCAAAGCCGTTGCGAACAAAGGCGTCGTGATCCAGGGTAAGCACTCGGGCGAGCAGGTTCTGGTCGCCGCCACTGGCCCGGGTTCGGCCAAAGTGAAGGGCTTCCTGGCGAACACAGACCTGTTTCAGATCATGCTGTCCGCCTTCGGCTGGAAAGCCGACTGATCCGCCGCGCGACTACAGGACTGCCGTGGGGGCAACCCGCGCCCACGGCAGCCCGAACGCACTGTTCGCGCTCATCCCGGTACCGGAAGGGAACACGTAGATGTGGTCGACGTCCACGACGAGTTTTGCCTGTTCGCTGGTTGTCGCTGGAGGGAAGATGACGTCCTTCCCCGTCGCCAACGTGACGCATCCTTCGGTGACTTGGATGGTTCCATCGCCCGTACACTCAGCGATCGCCACTCCATAGCTGGAAGCTGACGTCTCCGGATGCTCCAGGCAGTAGTCCTGTTCACCCAGATATGCCTTCAAGCTGGCCAGGTTCTCCTCGGAATCAGCGATGGCGACAACCGTCAGCCAATCGGCACTGCCAAGATCCGAATCGGCGGGGATGTTGAGACCGCCCTTCGTGATCACGTTACAGCGGTCGGTGCCAAACACCTCGACAAACTGCGTAGTGATGGGCGGCTTGGTGCTGGGACTCCCGTTCCGTTCCCGGAAATCAATCGTGACTGCGGTGCCTTTTTCAATCCTGGCTCCCATGGATCACTTCCTCCTCTTTTCAGATTTCCGTCACCCGGGCTGTGGGGCTGAGAGCCCTTTTCAGCCGGTTGACTGTACCGCAAAAGTAAGCGGGGCGGGCCTTACCTAGTCGGAACGAGATCAGTCCATGGGCGGCCAAAGGGGTGATCTTCGTTCATGACGGTGCCGGGAGGGAACACAAAGATGCGATTCACCTCGACCACCAGGCTGGCCTTGTCCTGCGGCGTTGCGGGCGGGGTGATCACGCTAAGCCCTGTCGCCAATGTCAGGCACCCTGGCCGAATGGCAATGTCGCCATTCTCCTTGTACTCAGCGATCGCGACGCCATGGCTGGATCCCGAAGTCTCCGGACCGCCCATGAAGTAGTCCTCGTCAGCTAAGTACTGCTTGAGGTTGCCAAGGTTTTCTTCGGAATTGGCAATGGCCACGACGGTCAACCAGTCCTCGCTCCCCAAATCCGACTGAGCGGGCAGGGTGATCCCTCCCCGCGCCAGCACGTTGCATCGGTCCGTGCCGAAGATCTCGATGAACTCCGTGCTGATGGATGCCTCACCACTAAGACTGCCGTCGGCATTCATGAAGTCGACGGTGACAGTAGTTCCCTTCTTGATCGTGGATCCCATGAAAAAAACGCAACCTCCATCTGTCGTGAGAGTGGCCGCGCAAGCGCAAGATCCAATTCTCTGCCCTGCTGGGTAGGTCAATTATAGAATTGATTCCAGGACATGCCAAGCGCAGACGCCCGCCCCCCTACGCCTTCCGAGTCCACGAGCTCCTTTCTACGTCAGTTGGAACCTTTCTGGCCGGAAGCCGAAGCAGGTCGGCCCCTCTACGTTTGTTTCGACCTGCGGAGCCTGGCGCAAGCCGCCGACAACATTTCACCTCCGTGCGTGTTCCTTCTGGTGTCCAGTGATCTCGCCATCATCGGAGAGGTCCGCGAGGGCGGAACATGCCCGCCCTGTCTGTCACACTGGATCGCCCTCTCGCAGTTCGATCGCGATGGCAGCCCGCAACCACTCCCGGACAATGCGGCGAACCGCGTGGGAGCCTTTCTTCGTGACTATGTCCAGGGCCCCGCGCGGACACCTTCCACGGTCCGCTCTCTCGACTTCAGGACCAATGTCGTCCAGCAGCATCCTGTCTATCGACGCGGAGACTGTGTGAGGTGCTCCAGGGAAGCGGCTCCTGATTCACTCCCCCTCCACGTTCATTGCAGCCCGCTGACGGGCATCGTCCACCGAGTCCAGGTCAGCGACGCCCCTTCCGCCGGAGCCTTCCGCGCCCACGCGGTCTGGCACAGTCCCTTACCCGTCGGACGCGCCCGCCCGTTGCTGCGCCGCCAGGCGTCCTTTGGACGTGGCCGCACGGCCGAAGAAGCCATCAACGGCGCCATCGGCGAGGCCCTCGAACGCTACAGCCTCATCTACCGCGGCAACGAGGCCATCACCCGCGCCACCGCCGCTGAACTCGAGATCCTCCACCCGGACTCCATCCAGCTCTACAGCGCCGCCCAACGCGCGCGGCAAGACCGCTGGAACGCCATGCCCGACGAGATCTTCCACATCCCCGCCCCATTCGACCCCACTCGCCCGGTCGACTGGCTGTCCGCCTGCGATCTGCACGGCGGCCCCGACCGCTACGTCCCAGCCGCCTGCTGTCTGATGTGGTATCAGTTTCAACCCGGCGAGCCCCGCTTCGCCAGTGCCGACACCATCGGCTGCGGCAGCGGGCGCACGTTTGACGATGCCTTGCTGCACGCCCTGCTGGAGTGGATCGAACGCGATGCGATGTCCTTGTGGTGGTACAACCGCGCACGCCGTCCCGCCGTCCGGCTCGCCTCCCTGGACGCGCCCGAGGTGATGGCGGTAGAAGAGGGTCTGCGCGCCATCGGGCGCAGCCTCTTCCTGCTCGACTGCACCACGGACCTGGGTATTCCCGCCTACGTCTCGGTCGCACCCCGTCTGGACGGGTCCGAGGTGCTGTTTGCCGGCGCGGCCCATCCGTCACCTCGCGTGGCCGCGTGGAAGGCCGCCAGCGAGGTTGCCCAGGTATGGACCACGGCACAAACCACACACCGCCTGCCGGACTCAATGCGGCCGTGGCTCCTGAACGAAACCCTGGAGAGGCAGCCCTACCTGGCGCCGTTCGGCACCATTGATGCGGCAGCCGAGCCGCCAGCCATGAGCACCGCGTCCCAGATCCAGGTCATCCTCGATCGCCTGCGGACCGCCGGTCTCCGGGCTTATGCCGTCGACCACAGCCGCCCTGACGTCCTGCTGCATACGGCCCGCGCCATCGTCCCCGGCCTGCGGCACATCTGGAACCGCCGGGCTCCGGGGCGTCTTTACGAGGTGCCGCCACGCCTCGGCTGGCTGCCCGGTCCATTGGCCGAAGAGGAGTTGAATCCCATCTGCTGTATGATCTGATCGCTGAAGTGCAGCCGCCGCAGGAGAGAGACGAACCGCGCATCGCCCCATAGCGGCCGCAGCAAAGGACTGGTGGCCATGGATAACAGCGTCGTATCCCGCCGCTGGTAGGCCCGTTCCAGCCACGCCATCGCCGTGTCCTTGTCGCCCACCTGCGCATAGACCCCGGCGATCAGCAGTCCATCCACTGAGCTGGTCTTCGCGATCTCCTCCAACCGGCCAAGAATCCGCCGCGATTCCTTCGGCCGTCCGCGAAACGCCTCCAGGGAGGCCCGCTCCACCATTACCGTCACCGGTGGGTACTGCAGCTTCTCGGTGAACGCCAGTTCTTCCTCAGCCTCGGCATAGTGGCCCTGATGCTTCAACAGCCGGGCGTGCAGATAGCGCGTCAGCCCGAAGTTCGGGAAGGCTACCAACTGCTCGCGCATGTGCCGCTCCATGCGGTCCAGGCGGCCCGACGTCCAATAGAGAAACGCCAGCTCGCACCACACCATCGGCTCCCGCTGCCCGCTGAGCGTCAGCGCCAGACGGTCCTGTGCCTCGGCATCCTGATAGCGACCGCGCTTGCGCAAATGCACTCCGAACCAGTAGTGGATCTGCCAGTCGCTGGGATCCAGTTCCACCGCCCGTTGAAACGACTCCTCGGCCTTGGGCCACTCCTCAAGATCCAACGACTGCACCCATCCCAGAGAGCCATAGGCCCGGCTGGAATTCCGGTCCAACCGGATTGCCTCGGCGGCTGCCTTGCGAGCCTCCTTCGTTGCCTGGCCCGGCGGCAGCGACGCTCCATTCGCCGCGGTGGCGTAGGCGTAGGCCAGATCAGACCAGGCCTGCGCCCATTGCGGGTCGAGCTCCGCCGCGTGGCGGAAGCCTTCCACGGCCGCCAGATAGCCCTGTCTGGTTCCGGACTGCATCTTGACCCGCGCGACATCGGCCGCCTGCTGCGCCTCGGGCGTGGTCCGGTGCGGCAAGCGTGCCACCCACACGCCGGCCCACAACACGACCACGGCGGCGACTCCGGCGACAGCGCCCTTGCGGCCAGCGCTCCAGGCAAATCGGCCCTCCATGCGCCGTAGCACGGCCTGGCCCGAGGCCGGCCGCGACTCCGGTTTCAGCGAGAGGCAGGACTTCAGAGCTTCGTTCCAGCGCCTGGGGATCCCGGGCACCGGGGCAGGCGCCTGAGTCATGCGTAGCCAAGCCGTCTCCAGCGAGGTCGCCCCCACAAACGGCACCTTGCCGGCCAGCATTTCGTAGAGCACGATGCCGAAGGAATAGATGTCGGCCGCCGGCCCCACATGCTCGCCTTCCACCTGCTCCGGCGCCATGTACATGGGGGTGCCTTCCATGGCGCCGCGCGCGTCGATCTCCAAGCCGGATCCATCCGCCAGGGGCCGTGCCGCCGCCGCCAGTCCGAAATCCATGACCACCGGCCGTTCGCTGCCGTCGCGATTCCGCGCCAGGATCACGTTACTGCTCTTGAAGTCCCGATGGACCACTCCTGCGGCGTGCGCCGCGTCCAGCGCCGACGCCAGCTTCCGCGCGAGGGAAAGAGCCTCCGCGGGGGCCAGTGCCCCGCCCCGGCGGACGCGTTCCGCCAAAGTCTCGCCGGCCAGCAGTTCCATCGAGAGGAACACAATCGGGCGGCGCTGCCCATCGAGATCCACATCGTGCAGGAACAGATCGTAGACCCGGGCCACATTGGCGTGCGTCACCTGCCGGCTGAGCTGGATCTCCTGTTTGAAACGCGCCAGAATCTCATCACTGGTGGCCAGCAGCGGCCGGATCGTTTTCAGCGCTACCTCGCCACCCAGCTCCAGATCGGACGCGGCGTATACCTCACCCATGCCGCCCTCGGCGAGAAACCGCTCTATGCGGAACCGGCCTGCCACGATCTCCCCGGGCACGAACGTGCGCATGCCGGAGGCGACAATCTCGGCGGCGCGGTCCATCGAGAGCATAGGCCCGGCCAGCACCGACGTTGCCGCGTCGTGGTGGGCCAGCAACTGCAGCAGGGACAACTGCATCGATTCGTCGCCGGCACAAGCGCTGTTCACGAACGCCTCGCGCTGCGGGCCCTCCATCTCCATGGCCTGTTCGAACAGGGCCTTCATCGCCGCCCAGCGTTCCGCAATCATCGGGGCGTCAACTCTTTGAGCAGCCAGGCGCGGGCCATGCTCCAGTCCCGTTTCACTGTGCGTACCGAGATACTCAGCGCGGCTGCGATCTCGTCCTCGGCAAATCCGGCGAAATAGCGCATGACAACGACCTGCGCCTGCCGTTCATCAATGACCTCAAGCCTCGACAGCAGGCGGTCGATGTCGATGACCAGTTCCGGCCGGTCGCTGGTCACCGCCTGCCATTCCTGGATTTCGGCGAGCGGGCCACCGGAGCCGCGTTTCAGGGAGAGGTGCTGCCGGGCATGGTCCACCAGAATCTGCCGCATCACCTGCGAGGCCACCGCGAAGAAGTGGCCGCGATTCTCCATCAGCCACTCGTTGGTGCCGACCAGCTTCACGAATGCCTCGTGAACCAGCGCCGTGGGTTGCAGGGTATGATCCGGCCGCTCGTGCTGCATGTGCTTGGCGGCGATCCGCTTCAGTTCGGGGTACACCGCCGCCGCTAACTGGGTCCGCGCCAGCACATTCCCCTGCCGCATACTCCGCAGAAGCAACGTGATCTGGTCGTCAGGTGGTCCACCCATTGCGTACGCTGATGGCGTCTCTCTGATTCTAACTTACGCCACCGTCCGAACTCGCCAAGTAACGCATTCCAGGTACGATATTTGAGGATGCCTGCGCGCCATTCTCTCCTCCTGCTCGCCCTGGTGGCCATTGCCGGCAGGGGTGCCGCTTCCGGCCAGCCGCCCCTGCAAGGCAAACAGGGCGAAGTTGTCCGATATGCGACACCCGCCGCCTACGTCCGCATCCTCGACCGGAAGACGCCAGTCTACGGCGGCCTCGCACTCATCCCCCTGGCCGCGACGGACAAACCCGGCGACTACCCGCTGGAATTGCTTTCCGCCGAGGGCAAAACGCTGGAGACCAGGACGCTTACCGTCCTGGATGCCCACTATCTCACACAGAATGTAGCCCTCTCGAAGGCCGTCACCGAACTGAAACCTTCACCCGGCGAGATGGAGACGGTCCGTGCGCTGAGGCACCTCGAATCGCCGGCCAAACTCTGGTCGGAGCCCTTCCTGGCCCCGGTGCCCGGCTGCATGAACTCTCCGTTCGGCGTCCAGCGCTACCAGAATGGGAAGCCCACGGGCAACATCCACGCGGGGGTCGACCAGCGCGGGCCCATGGGTAAGCCGATTGTGGCCGCGGCGGCCGGCACAGTGCGGATGGTCCGCTCGTACAACGTTCACGGCAATGTGGTGGGTGTGGATCATGGCCAGGGCGTGGTCTCGATGTATCTCCACATGTCGCGCACGGTGGCCCGAGAGGGCGACGTCGTCAAAGCGGGAGATATCCTCGGCTATGTCGGCATGACCGGCCGGGCCAACGGTCCACACCTGCACTGGAGCGTCAATGTTCACGGAGTGGCCGTCAACCCTGCGAAGTTCGCGCCGCTCACCGCCTGCGGTGCTGCGCCGGTGAAGAAGCCGGCGCCCAAACGCCGGGGGAAACGCCGATGAATCCGATAGGTCCATCTCGCTCGTACGGCTATACTGTCAACCAATATGGCTTATCGGGATGCATGGATCGTGGCGGCATTGCTTTGCCGGCTGGTTTCGGCGCAGACTCTCAGCCCATCTGACAGCTACAAACTGGGCCATTCCTCCCATGGGGCGGCCTTCGATAGCGGACCCCGCCAGAAGCCCTGGGTTCTGCCCGGCATCGGCGTCGCGCATTTCCCCATCACGACAAAGAACCCCGAAGTCCAGAAGTGGTTCGACCAGGGCAATGCCCTGCTCCACTCCTTCTGGTTCTACGAGGCTGAGCGTTCATTCCGCTGGTGCCTGAAGCTGGAGCCCGACAATGCCATGGCCTATTGGGGCCTTGCCGTCGCCAACGCGGATCGCCGGGCGGGCGACGGCGACCGGCCCGCCGACTTCATCCGCGAGGCGGCCAGACGGAAGAACTCGGTGACGGAACGCGAGCGCCTGTACATCGAGGCTTGGGAGGCCGTGTTGCTGCCCGACGCCGTACACTCCCGGGATGCGAAGATCGATGACGACAAGGCCTATCAGGCGCAGCGCGCCGCCCACATCAAGAAGCTTGAAACGCTCGCCGTGAAGTATCCGGACGATATGGAGGCGCGGGCGTACCTCGCTCTGGCCACCCTGGGTGACGCCCGGTATGGCACCGAGATGGTGATTCGCGAGATCCTGGCCCGCCAGCCGATGCACCCGGGCGCTCACCACTACCGGATTCACAACTGGGACTACCACGAGCCGGCGCAGGCCCTGCCGAGTTGCCGCGCTTACACCGACGCGGTACCAGGCATCGGCCACGCCCAACACATGCCCGGGCACATCTATAGCATCGTCGGCATGTGGGACGAGGCCGCCATCTCGATGGATTCCGCCACGCGCGTCGAGAAGCAGTACATGCGCGACAGCCTCACGTTCCCGTTCAACAACTGGAACTACGGCCACAATCGCAACTATCTCTCCTACATTCAGGAGCAACTGGGCATGGTGGAGGCGGCTCTGTTCGGCGCGCGTCAGTTGATCGACGCGCCGCTCGACCCGGATGGCAATAATGACGTCCCCAACAGCAGCCACTCCTATGGACTGCAGGCCGCCGCCCGGGTACTCGTCAAGTTCGAGCGCTGGGACGAGTTGCTCGATCCGAAGAATATCCCGTGGCGCGACATCCCGCGAGAGAAGGCGTCCAAGGCGTACTTCGAGGCGCGCGCCTATCTTGGAAAGGGCAAGGTGGACGACGCGGAGAAGAAGCTGACCGAGCTCACACCGCTACGCAAGGAATTCGAGAAGGACAACTTCCGCCTGCGCATCTTCGATACGCATGTACTCGAACTCCGCGCCCGGCTTGCCTTGGCCAAAGGCGAGACGATCTTCGGCCTCGGCCTGTTGGCCGATGCGGCCGATCGCGAGTTCACTCTCCAGCGGGAGTACGCCGATCCACCTTTCTATCCTGAAGCCCTCTACAACACGCTGGGCGAAGCCTACCTGGCCGCCAAGAGTCCGGTTCTGGCCGCGCAGGCTTTCGAGAAGGACCTCACCCTCGTCGCGAACGACATCTTCGCGCTCTCGGGCCTCGTCCGCGCCCGCTCCGCACTGGGCGAGACGGCCAAGGCCCAGGACGCCATGGCCCGGCTGCTCTTTGAAACCCGCCACGCCGATGCCGGCTTGAAGCTTCTGGAGCAGGCCAAGGCCACCGGGGTGATGGCGGCGCCGCGGGATGCCGCCCCTGGGCCTCAACGCGAGTACACCCGGATCCCGCTGGAAAGCTACGGCCCGGCGAAATGGGAGCCCTATCCGGCGCCCCGCCTCGACGTGAAGGACGCAGCCGGCAAGACCGTCTCCCTGGAGCAGTTCAAGGGGAAGAACGTGATCCTGGTCTACTATCTGGGCCAGGAGTGCCCGCACTGCATGAAGCAGTTGAGCGATCTGGGCAAGAAGAAGGACGACTGGGAGGGTCTGGAGACCGTGGTGCTGGCGGTCAGCAGCGCAGAGCCTTCGAAGAACAAGGGCGGCCTCAAGGAGTACGGCGAACTGGCCGTGCGGCTACTGTCGGACACCAACCACGAGAACGCCCGCCGGTTCCATTCCTATGACGATTTCGAGGACATGGAGTTGCACTCCACGTTGCTCATCGACAAGAAGGGCCGCGTCTACTGGGGCCGCCTCGGCGGAGATCCGTTCACCGACATGGCGTTTCTCGAGAAGCAACTCAAGCGCATGAATGAACTGGTGGAAGCGGAGTCCAGGAAGGCAGCACCGGCGCCGTCCGCGGAAGAGTGAGCTTCCTTCAAAAGGAGCCTCAGCTCTTTCCGCGTGTCACTTTCTCCGGCCTATTCACGCTGTCTCAGCACGTGGGGATCGAATCTGACCTTCACCGGCTTGAAACGTCCGGCCGAATGAAGTCACATACGTACGGAGAGGAGCGGCCCCGTGTACACACTGTCTCGGGTCAACCATCGGAGGCGCGGCGGTAGCCGCGGCTAGACCGTGGGTAATCAATCTTCGCTGCCCTTGGGTGTGGCAGTAATCCTTTTCATCGCATACGCCCTGTTCAGTTCCGGCACCACCACCTCGGCTCCGCCTTCGGCGCCCACCGCGACTCCCGCCGCATCAGCCGCCGAAGCCGCCCGGCCCGATCTGAAAGAGGAAGGCGATCTCGCCTGCCTCGACGTGCCGCCGCCTTTACGCCCGGCATGCCGCCAGCTTACGCCGGCGCGCACCGTTTCTGGAGAGATCTACTCGAATCGCATCGCCGGTACAGCCAAATTCGGCAACAGGCCGGCCCCGCCGGTATGTAAGGCCACCGGCAAACCCTGGGAGTGCCAGCCCTGGGTCGAGCGCGCGCACACGAGTCTGAAGGTCGCCGTCTCACTGGTCCCCGACCCCGAAATGACGCGCCTGGCTCTGTACTACGGCCGCACCATCGACAGCATCATCCTCGCCGCTGGACGTTCGGATTTTCTCTTCGATTCCTATTGGGTGCCGTGGAAGGCGCCAGGTTCGCGGACCGCGGCCGACACGGCCAAGGGTGCCCCCCCCTTGGTGCCCGCGGGGCTCGACACACCGGCTACGCTGCCCGGCGCGCTGCTCTTCCGCCAGTCGTCCGCATCCTGGGAGCCGGCGGACCACAACTCGAAAGGCGCCTACCTGCTCGTACTGCTGGTGGGCGAATCGAACATCTCCGGCATGCGTCGGGATCAGTTCGCGGAAGCGCTGTACTACCTCCACACGCTGACACCGTCTGCCACCGATATACCCATCCTCGGGCCCAATTATTCCGGCACCTTTGCTTCGCTCCACAAGTGTCTGCGCGAGGATCACCAGGCGTTCTCCACTCATACCTACCGGATCGTCTCTTCGAATACGACGGTCAAGGAAGCACGCCGTCAGATGCGAGCCAGCGATCTGAAGGTGCGACTGACAGCCATCCAGCGTGACGACGAAAGTACGATGAATGCGCTGCTGAACGGGGTGGACGGACTGGGCCGCATCGCCACGCTCTCTGAGGGCGACACGGCGTTTGGGTCGGCGGAGATCTCCCAGTGGAAGAAGAAGGGGCCGGTACCGCGCATCACCCGCATCTCGTTTCCGCGCGGCATCGCGCAACTGCGCGACGTCTATCCCGAGGACGCGCCCGCCAAATCGTCAGGTGGTGGCTCGACTCAGGCGACGGAGCAATTGCCGCTCTCGCTGCGGGGCAGCCCAGCCGGCAGCGATACGCCGGAATCGTTCAATGTGAAGCACCTTACGGTCGCGCAGGAGGCCCAGATGCAGACGATCGCGGGCATCCTCAACCGCGGCGGCTTCGAGACCGCCTTCATCTTCGCCTCCGACGTGCTCGACCTGACGTTCGTCACAGGCTATCTGCGCCAGTCGTGCCCCAATTTACGGGTCATCGTGCAGGACTGGGATCTGCTGTTCCTCCAGACCACGTCGAAGTGGTCGATGGACGGTGTCTGGGTCCTCGCCAGCCTCCTGCCGCCTCCGCAGAACCTGTTCGCGCCGGAGCGGCCCGGCTCCGGCCTACCCAACTACTGGACGCCGCTGCTCGCTTCCAGCCAGTTCGAACACGCCACCTACGATGCCGCGTACACCATCATCAGCGAACTGTTTCCACCTCGCTGTCCGTCCCCAGCGGCCACTGCGGCCAGCGCCGGCAAGGGCTGTCCCGATGAACACAGCCGCACCGCGATGACCAGCATGGAGGAGGAAGAGCGGGAGCCCATCTGGCTGAGCGTGGTGGGCCGCAAAAGCCTTTGGCCTATTGGCGAACTCGGAACAACGGTCCAGGCGCCCGAATCTCCTACGACGCCCAACACCGGCGCTGACCCTTTGCTGTCCGGCCGTCTCAGCCGCCTCACCGCGCTGCTGGTCTGCACGGTGCTCGGTCTGGCCGCGCTCTACCAACTGCTGATCCTCTACAGTCTGATCCATCCCCGCCTGCCCCGGCGTCTCTTCGGCATCTCGCTGCCGCGCCCGTTCCGCAGTTTCCGCTGGTGGGATGAAGGCTTCGAGGGCCGTGTCGGCTATCATTCCCTCGGGGTATTGTTGCTGGGCTGCATGTCCTATGTCCTGACGGCCCCCTTCGCACACTGGAGGATCGAGCGCTTACCCATCGCTTCCTTCGACTCCGCCGGCCTGGTGCTGTGTTTGCTGTCGCTCGTGTTCGCCACGCTCGGCGGGCTCCGTCTGCTGTGGCCGACTATTCAGAAACTCACCACGAAAACGCGCGCCATTGAGCCGCCCACCCGGTCTCTCTCGTCCTGGCTTTTCACCGGAAACCCGCGCATCCCGCTGCTGGCTGCTATCGTGACGGCCAACAGCGTGGGCCTCCTTTTCCTTTCCTACTGGCAGCAGGTGGTGGGCGATCCGGCCACTCTGCGCAGCCATTTCCTGGGTCTGAGGGCTCTCGATGCCTTCAGCGGCGTCTCCCCTTCCTTGCCCGTGCTGCTGCTAGGCTGCGGATTTCTGACTTTGGCCTGGACCCAGATGAGCAGGCATGAGCTCTACCTGCGGGTGCGGCCGGACATTCCCGAGGTCTTTCCACAGATCACCACTGCCTTCCATTCGGCCGGCCCGGCGGTCGGTCCCCTCTCCATCGTCCTCTTCCTCTCTGTCGCGCTCTTCACCGCGTACGTTCTGTTTCACCTCTTCGAGCGGCAGTCTTTCGACGGTCCGAAGTTCGATCATCTCTACCTTAGCGGCTTGTCCGTGCTGTGGGCCGCTCTCGTCACGGCCGTAGTGCGCCTGCATTGGCTTTGGGGTCCGCTGCAGTGTCTTCTGTTGACGCTGGAACGCGCACCTCTGCGCCGAGCCTTCACCGCGCTTCCAACCGAATTCTCGAGTTCGCCGCTGCTGCCGTCATCGCGCCGTCAGGACCACCGCATCATGCTCATTCGGTCTCTTGACACGCTGCGGGCGTTCGCGGCGGAAACAAAGTCCACCGCATTGGCCGCACAGATCGCCCAGGCGCTGCCGCATCTCGGGCGGAACGTGAACCGCTATGTCTGCCGCGAGGCACAGGCGCATCCGTGCGCGGGCCAATATTTCCGCCGGGTCCAGAGCGCGCTCGCGGAACAGGCCAAGTCGATCGCGCAGAGCCTCGGACCCGCGTGGTCGAAGGGCGCGTCCGTCAAGGAAGGCGGCGAGGTCCTGTCGAAGGAAGTCTCGCTTGGCGAGGAGTTCCTGGCCCTGCGTTTTCTGGCGGTCATCCGCTATTCGGTCGCCCAGTTGTGGTGCCAGATCTGGTTCCTGGCTCTGGGCTTCTTCTTCGCCGTGCTCTCGACTACGGCCTACCCATTCCGCTCCCAGGGCTCAATCCGCTGGATGACCAACCTGTTTCTCGCAATACTGGGGATCCCCGTACTGTTCGTGGTTTTGAAGGCGGAGCGCAACTCCATCCTCCGCCGCCTGTCGTCCAACCCCGAAGGGAAGTCCGGCAGCCAACTGATGCCACTGCTGATGCGGTTGATTGTTCTCGGCGCCCTGCCGCTGCTGGGCGTCATCAACAGCTACGTCCCGCTGCTGGGCCGCTTCCTGTCTACCTGGATCGAGCCCCTGGCGTCGGTGCCGAAATAATTGCTCAGTCTCCCCTTGATTACCTACAAGAGCGGGCGTATGATTTCTCTTGTAGATAACCAAGGGGAGCACGATGAGCAAACCAACCGACCTTGTCCAGGGCACGCTGGACCTCCTCATTCTCAAGACCCTCACCCTCGGGCCCCAGCACGGCTGGTCGATCGCCCAGATGATCAAGGAGCGTTCCGAGGAGGTTCTTCTGGTGCAGCAAGGCTCCCTCTACCCCGCGCTCCACAAGCTCGAAACCCAGGGTTTCATCGAGTCGGAGTGGGGCGGCAGCGAGAACAACCGGCGGGCGAAATTCTATGCCCTTACCCAGAAGGGCAGGCACTACCTGGAACAGGAAGAGGCTAACTGGGAGCGGCTTTCCCGTGCCATCGGCCTGATCGTGAAAATGGCCTAAGTTCATAAGGAGCAGTAATATGAACTGGATTCAGCGGCTGCGCTTCCTCGTTCGGAAGAACGACACAGACCTAGAACTTGACGAGGAGCTCCGCTTTCACCTCGAACGGCAGATCGAACTGAATCGCGCCAACGGCCTACCACCGGCCGAGGCCCGCTACGCCGCGTTGCGTGAGTTTGGCATTGTCGACCAGATCAAGGAAGAATGCAGGAGTTCGCGGGGCCTCGACTGGCTGAACGGCGTCGCGCAGGACCTGCGTTACGCGCTGCGCAACTTCCATCGGAATCGAGGCTTTGCCTTGACGGTCCTGGCGGTCACGGCCATCGGCATCGGTTCTTCCACAGCCGTTTTCAGCGTTGTCGACCGTATTCTCTTCCGCGGCTTGCCGTACGCTGACGCCGGCCGTCTGGTCTCGATGGGCATCACCATACCGTGGATGGATTACGACTTCCTCACCTGGGCCGACTACGGTGAACTCAAGCGGACGCCCACCCAACTGCAGAGCATCACTTCGTGGGCCGGTGTGGTGGACTGTGACCTGACGGGCGACCGGCCGCTCCGCCTGAGCTGCGCGCGTATCGAATCATCGTTTCTACCTGTGCTCGGCATTCAACCTGTACTGGGCCGCAATTTCGCCGCGGAGGAGGATCGCCCCAACGTCCCTGGCGTGGCGCTGATTACCCATGCCATGTGGCAGAGCCGCTTTGCCGGCCAATCCTCGGTGATCGGCCGCCGCCTGACGATTGATGGCACGGAACGCCAGATCATCGGAATCCTGCCGCCCGGATTCGAGCTACCCACACTCGAGAAGGCCGATCTGGTGATCCCCCAGGCGATGCCGCCCCTGCCTGCCGGCGGCGGCCGGCCCATGCGGGTGTACGGGCGGCTCAAACCCGGTGCCACCACGCAGCAGCTGCGCGACTCCGTGATGCCGCTGGCCGACCGCATCTTCTCTTTCGCTCCGCCGGCCGCCCGCAAACAATTGAAATTTCAGGTGAAGTCGCTGCAGGAGATGCAGTCCGGCGATATGCACCTCGCCGCCTGGACCCTGCTGGGCGCTGTGCTGGCCATGCTGCTGATTGCGTGTGCCAACGTCGCTAACCTGCTGCTGGCACGGACCCTGGCCAGACAGCGCGAACTGGCCGTACGGGCCGCCCTGGGGGCCTCCCGGGGCCGCCTGATCCGTCAGACGCTCACCGAGAGCATGCTGCTGAGCCTCGCCGGAGGCGGAACGGGCATCCTGCTCGCCTACGGATTACTGCGTGTTTTCGTGTACATAGCCCCGGTGGGGATGCCCCATCTCGCCGGAGCGCAGCTCGACCTCCGGGTACTGTCCTTCAGCGTCGCCGCCTCTCTGCTCTGCGGGTTGATCTTCGGACTCGCGCCCGCACTGCACACACCCTCAGCGGCCACCGTCTCCGGAGCCAGGGCCACGCCGCGCTCAAGCATGATTACCCGCCATGCCCTGGTCAGCGCCCAACTGAGTTTCTCCCTCATCCTGTTGACCTGCGCCACTCTGCTGCTCCAAAGCCTCTGGAACCGGCAACAGTTGGCGCTGGGCATGAGCACGGACAATGTCGTAACCGCCGAGATGGCCTTGACGATCAGGTACGCCCAACCATCAGCCCGCCTGGCCTTCTTCGAGACACTGGAGCAGCGCCTCGCCCGCCTGCCCGGTGTGGAAACCGTCGCGCTCAGTGACTCGTTGCCGCCCGGCGGGGTGCCCCGCTCCCAGCCGCTCTACGCGCTGGAAGGCAGTGTCCGAACGCCGGCCCAGCCGAACAGCGGAATCGTAATCTGGCGGCACGTCACTCCCGGCTACTTCCGGGCCTTGGGCATCCCCATCGTGAAGGGACGGGCTTTCAACGAAGAAGATCGCGGGGCCAAACAGTTCGCCATCGTTGTGAGCCAATCCCTGGCGAGTAAGCTCTTTCCCGGTGAGGATGCGCTGGGCAAGCAGATGCGCCGCTTCCCGAGAGGGCCGCTGTACACCGTTGTGGGCATCGCGGCCAGCGTACGCAACGGCGGGCTCACGGACGCCAATCATCCGGAGTACTACGTCGTTCGCAGGCACTCCGACGAAGATGCCCTTGCGACTTCCTCGGTGATCGTGAGAGGCCAGGCAAAACCGGAGATGCTGGAGTCGTGGATCCGGTCGGAGGTGGCGTCACTCGATCCCGTCATCCCGCCGACCATCCAGACTTTCGACCAGCATCTGGGCGAGTTGGCGGCGCGGCCCCGGTTCCAGGCCGTACTGTTGCTCCTCTTCGCCGTGATTGGGCTAATACTCTCTGCTGCCGGACTGTATGGACTGATATCGTATCTGGCGGCGCAGCGCGAGCGGGAGATCGGGGTTCGTTTGGCTTTGGGCGCGACACCGGCCCAGATTTTGAAGATGATCCTGGTCCACGCACTCCGTTGGACGACGGCTGGCCTGACGTTTGGCATCGCTGGCGCGGCCGTGGCAGCCTACGCACTGAAAGGATTGCTCTTCCACATCCAACCGGCCGATCCGGTGGCCTTTGGGTCCGCGGCGCTGAGCCTGGGCTTGATCGCGTTTGTGGCGTCGGTGCTGCCGTCGCGACGCGCGTCGCGAGTGGATCCGATGGCCACTTTGCGGCAGGACTAAGTGCCTGGTCTGACCGGTACACCCGTACGGTGATGGGCTATACCGCCATAAACCCATTTTATGGCGATCACATCTTGCATTTTCCGGGCTTACACCCTAATCTGGAACAGATGGCACTGACCGAACAGAACTGGAACCACCAGCAACTGAGCGGCAGGGCTGCGCACTTTTTCGTAGTAGGGATTATTCAGATTGGGGTCACCGTACTGGGACCTGCCTGAGTGAGCCTTACCTGAGTTAAAAAAAGGGCCACCAGGCGGAAAGATCCCGCCGAGGTGGCCCTTTTCAATTCACCCCAGTCCCTGATTGACAAGAGAGGATTCCTCAGACCGATGTCCAACCTGATGAGTGGTGCACGCATTTTATTGGAGTGCCTGGCGCGCGAAGGCGTCGATGTCATCTTCGGCTATCCCGGAGGCGTCACGCTGCCTTTGTACGACGTCATCTACGACAACCCCATTCGCCACGTTCTGGTGCGGCACGAGGAGAACGCCTCCTTTTCCGCCGCCGGCTATGCGCGAGCAACGGGCAAGGTGGGCGTCTGTTGCGCCACCTCCGGCCCGGGTGCAACCAACCTGACCACCGGCCTGGTGGATGCCATGATGGACTCGATCCCCATGGTGGCGATCACCGGCCAGGTGACCAGCAAGCTGATAGGCAGCGACGCGTTCCAGGAGGCCGATACTTTCGGCATCACGCGGCCCTGCACGAAACACAACTTCCTGGTGAAGGACATCAAGGAACTGGCGCAGATCGTCCACGAAGCCTTCCACATCGCCTCCACCGGGCGCCCGGGGCCGGTGCTCGTGGACATCACCAAGGACGTGCTGCAGGGTCAGGCGCACTATACGCCTATCAACGAGATTCACCTGCCGGGCTACAAAGTGGTCACGGACGGGCACGCCGGCCAGATCCGGCGCGCGGCCCAGATGATGTGGGAAGCCCAGCGGCCTTACGTCTACGCGGGCGGCGGGATTCTGGCGGCGGGTGCGTCGCCCGAACTGACGGAACTGGTGGAGACGCTGGATGCGCCGGCGGTGTGCACGCTGATGGGTTTGGGCGGACTCCCCGGATCGCATCCAAACTTCATCTCGATGCCGGGCATGCACGGCTCCTACACCGCCAACATGGGCATGTTTGAGTGCGACCTGCTCATCGCGTTGGGCGTGCGCTTTGA
This sequence comes from uncultured Paludibaculum sp., assembly GCF_963665245.1. Lineage (NCBI taxonomy): Bacteria > Pseudomonadati > Acidobacteriota > Terriglobia > Bryobacterales > Bryobacteraceae > Paludibaculum > uncultured Paludibaculum sp. Next base: position 3,258,965 of record NZ_OY762269.1, on the reverse strand, counting down.
CGACCGTGTGACCGGCCGGTTGGCGGCGTTCGCTCCGCATGCCAAGGTGATTCACGTCGACATCGATCCGGCGGAGATCGGCAAGAACCGCGCGGCGGACCTGCCCATTGTCGGCGATGTGAAGAAGGTCCTAAGCAAGCTGAACCGGAACCTGAAGGAACTGGAACCGGAGATGGCGGCCAAGAACAGCGAGAGCCGCAAGGCCTGGTGGAAGCAGTTGCGCGCCTGGCAGGCGGAGCATCCGCTGGAGCCGGTCTTCTCGGCCGACGAGATCAAGCCGCAGCACCTGATGTATGAGATCAACAAGCTCTCCGGCGGCAAGGCGATTGTGAGCGTCGACGTGGGCCAGCACCAGATGTGGGCCGCGCAGTTCATCAAGTTCGACAATCCGCGGACGTGGATCTGCTCCGGTGGCTTGGGCTCGATGGGCTTTGGCCTGCCGGCCGCGATCGGTGCCCAGATGGCGCATCCCGATCAGACCGTCTTCGCGATCTGCGGCGACGGTGGCTTCCAGATGGCGCTGCCTGAGTTGGCGACCCTGGTGAACTACCAGTTGCCGGTGAAGGTGATCGTAATGAACAACGGCTACCTGGGCATGGTGCGGCAGTGGCAGGAGCTGTTCTACAACAACCGGCTGTCGTCGGTGGAGTTGAGCGCCTTCCCGAACGTGGAGTTGCTGGCGGCTGCCTACGGAATGAAGGGGCGCATCGTGCACACGCCCATGGAACTGGCTTCGGCGCTGAAGGAAGCTCTCGCCGAGCCCGGTCCTTACCTGATGGACGTGCGCGTGTCGCAGTTCGAAAACGTCTACCCGATGGTTCCGGCCGGGGCGGCCATCAACGAGATGGTGCTGGCTCCGCCGCAACCGGTGGCCGTGCCCCGCTAAGGAGAAATTGTCATGCTGATGACCATATCAATATTGATGGAGAACAAGCCGGGCGCGCTAATGCGCGTCACGGGCCTGATCAGCCAGCGCGGCTACAATATCGAGTCATTGACAGTGGCTCGGACACTTGATCCGACGTTGTCGCGAATGACGCTCACGGTTGATGTCGAATCGCGCTTGCGGGGCCTGGTGATCAAACAGATGAACCGCCTGGTCAACGTGCTGCAGGCGGCCGATCTGACGGACGCCCCGGCGGTGATGCGCGAGATGGTGCTGCTGCGGGTGCGCGCCTCGCAGGAGAACCGGACGGCTATCCTGAAAGAGTCAGAGATCTTCGGAGCTCGCGTCGTGGACTCCTCCGTGGAGGGGTTCGCTCTGGAGGCGACCGGCGCCTCTGAAAAGATGGAGGAGTTTATCGCCGTGATGGAGACCTACGGCGAGATCGAAGTCACGCGTTCCGGCATGGTCGCGGTGAGCCTGGAGGCAAAGAAGCTGAGGCTGGCGCCGCCCATTTCGAAGACCCAACCGGAACCGGTGGGGCAGCCCTAGAGTCTTGTGGAACGACTGCTCTCTGACGGTCGCGTCTGGCGGTCTCGGGACGGTGCAGAGTTCCCTGGTTTGAATTCGAAAGGAATCTGAGTACTCGTTATGGCAAAACGTTTTTATGAGAAGGACGGCTCGCTCGCTCCGCTCGCGGGCAAGACAGTGGCCATCGTCGGCTACGGCTCGCAGGGCCATGCACACGCGCTAAACCTGAGGGATTCGGGCGTGAATGTGATTGTGGGCCTGCCGCCCACATCCAAGTCAAAGGCGAAGGCCGAATCCGCCGGGCTCACCGTGGTGACGCCGGCGGAAGCGGGCGCGCAGGCCGACTTCATCATGATTCTCGTGCCGGATCACATCCAGGCCGACCTTTATAACAACGACCTGGCGCCGTCGATGAAGCCGGGCAAGACGCTGATGTTCGCTCACGGCTTCAACATCCACTTCGGCTTCATCACTCCTCCGGCCGGCGTGGACGTTTCCATGATCGCGCCCAAGGCCCCCGGCCACCGCGTCCGCGAAGTCTTCACCGAAGGCCAGGGCGTCCCCGCCCTGATCGCCGTCGCGCAGGACGCGTCCGGCAAAGCCCACGAGAACGCTCTGGCTTATGCCCTGGCGCTGGGTTCCCTCAAGGCGGGTGTCATCGAGACGACATTCAAGGAAGAGACGGAGTCAGACCTCTTCGGCGAGCAGGCCGTGTTGTGCGGCGGCGCTTCGGAGCTCATCCGAGCCGGGTTCGAAACCCTGGTGGATGCCGGCTACGCGCCGGAAATCGCCTACTTCGAGTGCCTGCACGAGCTCAAGCTGATTGTCGACCTCATCTATGAAGGCGGCCTCAGCTACATGCGCTACTCGGTCTCCGACACGGCCGAGTATGGCGACTACACCCGTGGCCCGCGTATCATCAACGAACAGACGCGAGCCGAGATGCGGAAGATCCTCTCCGAGATCCAGAGCGGCGAATTCGCCAAGACCTGGATGGCCGAGAACAAGAGCGGCCGCTCCGGCTTCCTGGCCATGCGGGAAGGCGCGCGCAAGCAGCGTATCGAAACAGTCGGCGCCGAGTTGCGCGAGATGATGACCTTCCTCAAGAAGAAGAAGGTAGAAGAGTAAACTGCAATGCGTATCTGGACATTTGACACCACCCTCCGTGACGGCACGCAAGGCGAAGCCGTGTCTTTCTCAGTGGAAGACAAGCTGCTCATTACCCAGAAGCTCGACGAACTGGGTATCGACTACATAGAGGGCGGCTGGCCGATGTCCAACCCGAAGGACAAGGAGTTCTTCCTGAAGGCGCGTGAGCTGAAGCTGAAACATGCCAAGCTCACCGCCTTCGGGGCGACCCGGTTTGCCCGCAATCCGGTGGAGAAAGACTCCAACGTCCTCGCGCTGCTGGAGGCCGAAACTCCCGTCATCAGCATCTTCGGAAAGACCTGGGATATTCACGCGACTCGCGTGCTGGGCATCACCCTCGAAGAGAACTTGACCCTCATCGCCGACACCGTGCGCTTCCTCAAGGACCATGGCCGCGAGGTAGTTTACGACGCCGAGCACTTCTTCGACGGCTACAACGCGAATCCTGACTATGCTCTCAGCACGCTGGAAGCCGCCAAGGAAGCCGGTGCCGACGTGCTTTGCCTGTGCGACACCAACGGCGGCACCTTGACGCACCGCCTGGCCGAGATCGTCAGCATCGTGCGCGAGCGCTTTGACGGCGTGCTGGGCATCCACTGCCACAACGACTGTGACCTGGCCGTGGCCAACACGATGGCAGCAGTCGATCAGGGAGTCACGCATGTTCAAGGCTGCGTCAACGGCTATGGCGAACGCTGCGGCAACGCGAATCTGTCCAGTGTGATTGCCAACCTGGAAGCCAAGTTGGGCCACTCCACCATCGGGCCCGAGAAGCTGACGTCGCTCACGTCGGTGGCGCACTACATCGCGGAACTGGCGAACCTGCCGGTGCCCGCCGGCCAACCCTTCGTGGGCCGTAGCGCCTTCGCGCACAAAGGTGGCGTGCACGTCAGCGCCGTGTTGAAGGACTCCATCACATATGAGCACATCAGGCCGTCGGTGGTGGGCAACCGGCAACGTGTGCTGCTCAGCGACCTGAGCGGGCGCGGCAACATTCTCTACAAGCTGCAGCAGTACGGCCTCAGCGACCGTTTGACGGACGAAGCGAAGCGCGAACTGCTCGACCGCATGAAGACGATGGAATACCTCGGCTATGAACTGGAAGCGGCCGAAGGGACGTTCGAATTGCTCGTGCGCGAGGCGCTGCAGCCCGGCATGCACTTCTTCGAAGTGGTGAGCTTCGAAGTGGGCACGCGGATGATCGGCAGCCGCCCGTCGGAGACCACCGCGACCATCATTCTGCGTATCAACGAGGCAATCCATTCGGCGACGACGACGGGCGAGGGCCCGATGAACGCGCTGGATCTGTGCCTGCGGCAATGCATCTCGGCCACGTATCCGGCAATTGCGAACGTGCGCCTGACCGACTATAAAGTGCGTGTGATTTCCACCGAGAAGGGCACGGCGTCGAAGGTGCGCGTGCTCGTCGAATGGTCGGATCATCGGCGGTCATGGGCCACGGTCGGTGTCAGCGACAACGTGCTGGAGGCGTCGTGGAATGCGCTGGTGGACGCGATCCGGCTGGAGCTGATGCGGCTGGCGGACAAGGATGAGTCGATCGAAAAGGCCGTGGAGGACTACTGCTGGGGCGTGTAGTCTCTCTTTGGATCGACACCGTTTCCTGGACCGCCTGCTGACGCGGGCGGTCCTTTCCATTTAGGCTGTGTGCATGGGGCGAGAGCCGAGGATTCCGAAAGAGAAGATTGTCCGGGCGCTGATGAAGGAGATCCAGCGTCCCAACGAAGCGCGTGATTCCGAGATCATTCGTGTGATCCGGTCGATCCCCAAGGGCAAGGTCGCGACCTACTCGCAGATCGCGGGCGCGGCCGGGTATCCCATGTACCACCGCCTGGTGGCGCGAATCCTGAGGCATTCCGGGGGGCGGCTACCCTGGCAGCGCGTCGTGGGCGCCGGAGGCGAGATCAAGCTGCACATGGATGCGGCACTGGAACAGCGGATGCGGCTGGAGATGGAAGGCGTGACGTTCCGGGGACGGAAGGTGAATATGGAGAAGCACCAGCATGTGTTCCGGATGTGGGAGGAGGAGTAATCTCAACCGCTTACTCTGCCATCCACACCAGCTAGAATTATAGTTTGCGTTTATTCTTTTCACGACGGATCCCACACTTCCGGCGCGTGCTGCTGGTGGAGAGCGGTTCGCGCTATCTCATCGAGGGTCTTCTCTCCGGTTTATATTCCAATCATCCGGTGAATGAGCGCGTCGACCTGGTCACCTGCTTCCCCGGCACACCTAAGGGCTTCGATACCTCGCGCGGCACGGTCTACCGCGTCACCGACTACGTCGGACGCGCAGCACGCACGAGCCTCTACGCCAAACTGCGCGCCGAGGGTTACGACATCACCGGCATTGTCTGTTCCGGCGAACCCATCATGACGAAGTGGAAGTGGACGCTGGCCTGGCAGGTGCCGGCCAAGGTTTTCATCCTCAATGAGAACGGCGACTACTTCTGGTTTGAGCGCGCGCAGTGGCGCATCATCAAGCATTTCGCGCTGTTCCGGGCCGGCTTGAGCGGCACGGCCGGTGTCAGCACCGCGCTGCGGCTGCTACTATTCCCGTTCACGTTTACCTACCTGTTACTGTTCGCAGCCTACTTCCACCTGAGGAGAATTGCCAGAACATGAAAGCTGTCTTTGTTACCGAGTTCGGCGGCGTCGATAAGCTGCGCTACGAAGACCTCCCGGTGCCGGAGCCGACGGAGAGCCAAGCCCTCGTCCGCATCCACGCCATCGGCGTGAACTTCATCGATATCTACTTCCGCACCGGACTGTACCCGGCGCCGCCGCCGGTGATTCTCGGCATGGAAGCAGCCGGTGTCGTGGAAGCGGTGGCGCCCGATGTGACGAGCGTCAAACCAGGCGACCGCGTGGCCTTCGGAACCATCCGCGGCTCTTACGCCGAATACGCCGCCATACCGGCCTGGCAGTTGGTTCCGATCCCCGACGAGGTGGATTTCCAGACGGCCGCCGGCGCCATGCTGCAGGGCATGACCGCGCACTACCTGACGCACTCCACCTACCCGCTGAAGCCCGGAGACACCTGCCTGGTGCATGCAGCCGCGGGCGGCGCGGGCCAGTGGATTGTGACCGCGGCGAAAGTGCGCGGCGCCCGCGTCATCGGCACCACTTCCTCGGCCGCCAAGATGGAGGTAGCGAAGAAGGCGGGCTGCGATGAAGTCATCAACTACGTGGAGCAGGAGTTCGATACAGAGGTGCGCAAGCTCACGGACGGGCACGGCGTGGACGTGGTCTACGATTCGGTCGGCGCCGCGACCTGGGAGCGCAGTCTGAACTCAATCAAGCGGCGCGGCATGATGGTGACGTTCGGCAACGCCAGCGGCCCGGTGCCCCCAATGGCACCTCTGGTGCTGAACCAGAAGGGCTCGCTGTTTCTCACCCGGCCGAAGCTCGGAGACTACACGGTCACGCGTGAGGAACTGGAATGGCGCGCGTCGGACATCTTCCGCTGGCTGGCCGACGGGACACTGAAGCTGAATGTCCACAAGGTCTACCCGTTGGCCGATGCGGGACAGGCGCAGACCGACCTGGAGTCGCGCAAAACGACCGGCAAGCTGATCCTCGTCCCCTAGAAATCGAGAGGGCGATTGGCGGAAGTACGGCCGAAACGAGCGCTGGGCGTGTTCGCCTATCGTGGTGGCGGACTGCGAGTTCTGCCACGAAGGAAGTATGAGGCGAAAGTACTCCGACTACATGAACTGGGCCAAGACCCGGAGCCACGCCCGGTTCAATCTGGCCACCAGCGGTGTTGGTTCGTTTCCGCTGCGCGAGCTGCCAATTGGCATCGACGATCTGGAGATCAACGGCGACACGAAGTATGGCTTCCCGCCCCTGCGCCAGGCTTTGGCCGCCAAGTGCGGCGTCAGCCCGGATTGCGTGGTGACGGCCGATGGTGCGTCGCAGGCAAACTACCTGGCCACGGCCGCGATCCTGGAGCCCGGCGATGAGGTATTGATCGAGCAGCCGGCCTACGAGTTACTGGTGTCGGCCGCCCAGTTTACAGGCGCCACCGTGAAGCGGTTCCTGCGCCGCGAAGAAAACGCCTACGCGTTGGATGTTGAGGAGATCCGACGCAACATCACGTCGAAGACCCGGCTCATCGTCATCACCAACCTGCACAACCCCACTAGTGTGCAGGCCAACCCCGCGGTGTTCGCCAAGATCGGCGCCCTGGCGCGCGAGGCCGGGGCACGGGTCCTGGTCGACGAGATCTATGTCGACGCCATCTACGAGAACACGCCCACCAGCGTATTCCACCTGGGGCCGGAGTTCGTCGTCACCAACAGCCTCACTAAGGTATACGGCGTCAGCGGGTTGCGCTGCGGCTGGATTCTGGCCGAGCCGGAGCTGGCCTGGGCAATGTACCGGCTGAACGATCTGTTTGGCTCCATCCCGTCGCATCCCGGCAACCAGATCGCCGTGCGGGTGCTGGAGCACCTCGATATGGTGCGCGATCGCGCCCGCCACGTGGTCGAGGCGGATCGGGCTCTGTTCGAGGCGTTCCTTGGTGAGCATCCCCAGGTGATCGCCCCGCGCACCACCCATGGCACCACGGCCTTCTTGCGGCTGGCTGGCGGTGGAGCCCCGGAGTTTGTCGAGCGGCTCCGTGCGGAATATGACACCTCCGTGGTGCCGGGCCGTTTCTTCGACACTCCCGACCACTTCCGCGTCGGCATGGGCGTGAACACCGCGATGTTCTCTGAAGGCTTGCGCCGGATGGGCGAATTGCTGCGGGAATTTCGGCCGGCCTGAAGTTCAGGGGTAACTATTCCCGGCGCCCATCCATATAATACGTGTGAGGGCGTAAAGTATGCGGACCTACAGTAAACTGGCCGTACAAGCGATGATTGGCCTGTGGATCGCCGCCGGAGCGGGCGACGCCCTGGCCCAGTACCCGCAACAGTATCCGCAGCAGTACCCCCCAGGGCAATATCCGCCGGGCCAGTATCCACCCGGACAATACCCGGGCGAGCAGTATCCTAGCGGCGGTGGCCTGCCGATTCCGCGCATCAAGTGGCCCAAGAAGAAGCCCAAGGATGAGAAGAAGGACGACAAGAAGGAAGGCGCGGCCGACGAACTGAAAGTCGCCCTGCGGACCGTGGACGGCATCCTTCGCAAGCTGGGCGAGAAGGATCTGCTGCTGGAAATATCCACCGACAAGGTGCTGCGCTTCCGGTTGCTGGCCAAGACACAGTTCCGGAACTCCGACGGCGAGGCGATGCGCGACTCCCTTCTGCATCCCGGTGACCGGTTGATGGTTCAGGTGAGCGCCGATGACATAGAGACCGCCTACCGCATAACGATGACCCGGGCCGGCACCAAGGACGAGCGCAAAGAGGCCGAACGCGCGGTCGTCGAGGCACGCGTTAAGATGCCCGAGACGCAGGATCTGGACGGCACCGGCGCGGCCGGCGGACCGGAATCGGCCGAGGCCAAGCCACCAGCCGACGACGAAGAGGCAGCGCCGCGCAACACCCGGCCGCGCACCGATAGCCAGGCCGTGGAAGATGCCCGCGACGCCGCGGCCGCCATCATGCACGAGATGCCGAACTTTGTCGCCGAGCAAACGACGACCCGCTCCAGTGGATTCACCGACCCGCCGCGCTGGCGCGTCGTCGATGTCGTCACCGCCGACGTCGCCGTCGCACAGGGCAAGGAAGACTACAAGAACATCCGCATCAACGGGCGTCCGACCCAGGACCCCATCGGCAAGACCGGCGCCTGGACAACAGGCGAGTTCGTCGTGACACTGCAGGACATCATGGCCCCCTCCACCCACACGAAGTTCACGGCCCGCGGCGAGGAGCAGATCGGGGGCCGCAATGCTCTTCTCTATGACATCAGCGTGGCCGAGGCCGATTCGCACTGGATTCTTATGAGCCAGGAGGGCCGGGAGTTCAAGCCGGCCTACACCGGGCAAGTATGGATCGACAAGGCGACGCACAAGGTCCTGCGGATCGAACAGAAGGCGACCATCACGGCGCGCATGCCGTATGAGAGCGCCGAGACGTCGGTGGAGTTCGCCTTCGTGAAGCTGGAGTCGGGCACCTATCTGCTGCCGGCGAAGGGCGAGAGCGTGGGCTGCGTCGGCGGCAATGCCGCGTGTTTCCGGAACCAGTTGGCGTTCCGGAACTACCGCAAATTCGGGGCGACCTCGAACATCACGTTCGACAAGTTTTCCGCCTCGCGCTGAGAGCGCGCCGTAACCCTCAACACGCGATGGCAGGGCATGGTTTCCTGCCTGCGCCATTACATCGTAGTGCGATATAATCGTATCGCGATATAACTATGCTGAACACAACAGGCAAGCCTCTCTCCAAGGCGGAGTATCAGGAGCTGGCTGATTTCCGGTACCAGATTCGACGCTTCCTGCAGTTCAGCGAAGCCGTGGCTAAGGCGGAAGGGCTGGAGCCGCAGCACCATCAGGCGATGTTGGCCCTGAAGGGACTGCCCCACGGCCTGGAGCCCACGATAGGAGCCGTGGCCGAGCGCCTGTTCCTGCGGCACCAGAGCGCTGTGGGCCTGGTGGACCGCATGGAGCGCAGTGGCTTGGTGAAGCGTGTGGCGGCCAAAGCCGATGGGCGGCAGGTGCTCGTAATGCTGACCAGCCACGGAGAGGCGCTGTTGGAACGGCTCTCGCTGACACATCGGGAGGAACTGGACGAGACGGCCCCTCAACTCGCCAAGGCCCTGCGTGCCATCATCCGGCGCTCTGCTCAGGGCGGGCTGGCATGAGCAGCGGCGCGGAAGAACTGGGCGACTTCACGGCATCCAAGAGGCTGATACCCATCTCGGCGTTGGCCGTAGTCATCGGGTTGGTGAGTTCTTTCGTGGCGCTCCTGCTGCTGAAACTCATCGGTCTGGCAACAAACATCTTCTACTTTCAACGGTGGAGCACGGCCCTGGTATCGCCGGCCGGCCATCACCTCGGACTCTGGTCCGTGCTGGTGCCCGTGGCCGGCGCGCTCCTGATCGGCCTGATGGCGCGCTATGGGTCCGAGCGGATTCGCGGGCACGGCATCCCGGAAGCGATCGAGTCGATCCTTCTGAACGGCAGTCGTGTGCAACCCCGACTGGCGGTGCTGAAACCACTGTCGTCGGCCATCTCCATCGGCTCGGGTGGGCCCTTTGGTGCGGAAGGCCCCATCATCATGACGGGCGGAGCCTTTGGGTCGATGATCGCGCAGCTCTTCCATCTGAGCAGCGCGGAACGGAAAACGCTGCTGGTGGCGGGCGCCGCGGCTGGCATGTCGGCAACGTTCGCTGCCCCGCTTTCCGCCGTGCTGCTGGCCGTCGAGTTGCTGCTGTTCGAATGGAAGCCTCGCAGCATGATTCCCGTGGCCCTCGCCAGCGCAACAGCCGGAGCGGCCCGGCGATACCTGATGGGCCTGGGCCCGTTGTTTCACACGCCGGCACATCCCGTGTTCATCGGTCCCGCCGGATTAGCGGGATGCGTGGTGGCCGGGCTTCTCGCGGGATTGCTCTCCGCGGCTTTGACCAGGGCCGTCTATGCGGCCGAAGACGCCTTCCAGAAGCTGCCGATTCACTGGATGTGGTGGCCCGCCATTGGCGGCCTGGTCGTCGGCCTGGGCGGGCTGATATTCCCGCAGGCACTGGGCGTAGGCTACGAGACAATCGCCGCGCTCGTGCAAGGCGATGTACCCAAGGCCACCATCATCGGGATCCTCGTGGTGAAGTCCATCATCTGGGCCGTGTCGTTGGGGTCGGGCACATCCGGCGGTGTCTTGGCGCCTCTTCTCATGATGGGCGGCGCGCTGGGTGGTGTGGAAGCCATGTTTCTGCCGGCCGTGGGCGCGGGCTTCTGGCCGCTGGTGAGCATGGGCGCGATTCTAGGTGGAACCATGAGGTCGCCGTTCACCGGCATCGTCTTCGCCTTGGAATTGACGCACGATTTCAGTGCCCTGCTGCCTCTACTGGTGGCCAATGTCATCGCCTACGCCGTCACTGTCCTGATGATGAAGCGGTCGATCCTGACAGAGAAGGTGAGCCGGCGCGGGTTCCATCTGAGCCGCGAGTACGAAGTCGATCCACTGGAGATCCAGTTTGTCCGCGAGGTGATGCGAACGAACCTCGTGGCCTTCCCCGAGGGCGAGACGCTGGCACAGATCGCGGGCTGGTTCCGGCCGGATCACTCACCCCGCGGGCAGCATCTCTTCCCCGTGGTGGATGAACAGAAGCGGTTGCAGGGTGTGATCACGCGGAAGGACGTGCGGCTATGGTTGGCGGACAGCGATGCCAAAGGGGCACAGACAGCGGGCATGCTGGCACGACGGGATCCGGTGATCGCCTATGCGGATGAACCGCTACGCGTGGCGGTGTACCGGATGGCGGAGAGCGGGTTCACGCGCATGGCAGTGGTGGACCGGGCCAACGGCGGGCGGCTGGTGGGCATGATCTCTCTGGAAGACCTGCTGCGGGCGCGCTCCAGAAATCTCACGGAAGAGCGCCACAGGGAACGCGTGCTGAGGATCCGGCTACCGTTTGGAAGCCGGACAGAGGCGGCGAAGCAGGCTCGCTAAGTACTCACGTTCGGAGTTCCGGTGACGTAGTTGCGACACAGCCATCGGCCATCAGCTCTCAGCCGTCAGCTATGCCAGTGCGGGCTGATTGCTGAGTGCTGATCGCTGAGAGCTCACCGCCAACACGTGTCCGAACTTCTCAAACCATCTACCAAGCCCGCGCTCCGGGCGCTAAACCAGAATCGCGAACGTGCTCTCCGTGCGCTGCACCCGGTTGTAGGCGGTATCGCGCTCGACAGGCTCGCGGCCGGCCGCGCGGATGAGTCGCAGCAGTTCGTTGCGGCGCAGCCCCTGGCTGGTGTCGGCCCCTGCGTCGTGGTAGATCTTCTCTTCCACCACGGTGCCGTCGATGTCGTCCGCTCCAAAGCGCTGGGCAATCTGCGCGATCTTGGGTGTCATCATCACCCAGTAGGCCTTGATGTGCGGGATGTTGTCGAGCATCAGACGGGCGACGGCGATGTTCTTGAGATCGTCGAACCCTGTGGTTTTCGAGATGTGCTCCAACGGCGTATTGTCGGGGTGGAAGGCCAGCGGGATATAGGTAACGAAGCCGTTGGTGTCGGACTGTACATTGCGCAGGCGGACCAGATGGTCGGTGCGATCTTCCTCGTTCTCGATGTGCCCGTAGAGCATCGTGCAGTTGGACTTGATGCCCATCTTGTGCGCCATGCGGGCGATGTCCAACCATTCGTTGCCATCGATCTTGTGGTCGCAGATCACGCGCCGCACACGCTCGCTGAAAATCTCGGCGCCGCCACCGGGCATCGAGTCCATGCCCGCCTGCTTGAACCGGCGCAGGACCTCTTCGATGGGGATCTTGAACCGCTTGTGGAAGTAGGCGATCTCCACCATCGTGAACGCCTTCAGGTGCACCTGTGGATAGCGCTGCTTTAGCCCGCTGAGCATCTCGCAGTACCAGTCGACCGTCAACTCAGGGTGCAGGCCGCCAACAATGTGGAACTCAGTAACAGCCTCGCTCACGCCGTGCCCGGCACGCGCCCAGACATCCTCCAGCGACATGGTGTAGGCATTGGGATCCTTCGCCTTCTTGCCGAAGGCGCACAGCTTACAGGACGCCACGCAGACGTCGGTGGGGTTGATATGTCGATTGACGTTGAAGTAGGTGACGCTGCCGTGCAGACGTTCGCGGACCAGGTTCGCCATGTGGCCCACGGCAAGCAGATCGGGCGAACGGTAGAGCGTGAGGCCATCCTCGTAGCTGAGGCGTTCTCCCGCCTGGACCTTGTCGAAGATGGGGAGAAGGCGGCGGTCGTCAAAGGTAGGCTGAGAGAAATCAGGCAGCATAGGAGTGTCAGTTTCCCAGAAAGTGCGTTCCGGGCATGGCGGAGAGGATGTCAAAGGCCCAGAAACCAAAGAATAACATGCCCACCCAGCCGTTCACGGTGAAGAACGCCGCGTCGACCCGGGAGAGGTCGTTGGCGTGCACCAGTGAGTGTTCGTAAAGCAGCAGCGCGGCGACGACGCCAATGCCAAGCCAGGCGGACAGACCTCCGCCTAACGACAGGGCCAGAATAGCGAGACACCCGATCATGGCGACGTGGAAAAGCCGGGCCGCAATCAGTGCGCCGCTGATTCCCAGTTTCGCCGGCAGGCTGAACAGCCCCTCGCGCTGGTCGAATTCATAGTCCTGGCAGGAGTAGATGATGTCGAAGCCCGCGGTCCACAGCGTGACGGCGGCGGTGAGCCAGACGATGCGCCCATCCAGCGAGCCCGTCATGGCAATCCAGGCAGCCGAGGGCGCGATGCCCAGGGCGAACCCCAGCACGACATGTGAGAGCGGGGTGAAGCGCTTGGTCCAGGAGTAGAAGAAGACCACGCCCAGCGCGACCGGCGCCAGTTGGAAACAAAGCCGGTTCAGCATGCCCGCCGCGAGCAGGAACGCGGCCGAAGTCACCGCGATAAAGCCCCAGGCAAAGGTGCGACTCAACAGTCCGGCCGGAATGTGGCGCGACTTGGTGCGCGGGTTGCGAGAATCGATATCGGCGTCGAGCACGCGGTTGAAGGCCATCGCGGCGGAGCGCGCACCTACCATGGCCACAATGATCCACCCAAGTTTGGCGGCCATCCCGTCTAGTGGATAGCCAACCTCTCGCCACCCCAGCAGCGCGCCTGTGAGGGCGAAAGGCAAGGCGAAGACGGAGTGCTCAAACCGGATCATGTCGAGCGTCAGGACAAGACGCCGCCAGAGGGCTGGAGGACTGAAAGAAGATGTGGCTTGGTGCATTCCGGCTGGCAATCCAGTTACCATTTTAGTCGATGCACGTAAGACGCTTCCGGTGGGTGTGGTCGGCCGCTTCAGCCATGGCGCTGGTGCTTGCCGGATGCGGCGGCGGCAACGGCCCGTCGTCCGAGAACTACAACACCCGGGTGGTGACCCTGCCTAACGGTCAGAAGATCGTCGCCGAGCTGGCAGTTCATCCCGCCGATGTGATGCGCGGTATGAAGTACCGCGATTCCCTGGCCGAAGACCACGGGATGCTGTTCATTCATACGAAAGAAGGCAAGTACCCCTACTGGATGTATGAGGTCAAGGTGCCTCTGGATATGATCTGGATGGACCACAGCCGCACCGTTGTACAACTGATCCACCAGGTGCCGCCCTGTCCGGGCCCGCAGGAGAAGTGCCTGTCGTATGGGGGCGCCTTCAATGCCGTGTACGTCCTGGAAGTAGCCGCCGGCGTGGCCGCCAAGAACAACATCAAGCCGGGGATGAAGCTGGATTTCTAGAGAGGCGCAAACACCGAAATGGATCAGGATCACCTCAAGTCACTGTTGGAACAGGTGCGTTCGGGTGCGGTAGCCATCGACGACGCCATGACGCGGTTGCGGCATATGCCCTTTGAAAACCTGGGCTATGCGACGGTCGACCACCATCGCGCAATCCGCACCGGGATGCCGGAGGTGATCTTCGGCAAGGGCAAAACCACCGAGCAGATCCTCGGCATCGCCGAGCGGCTGTTGGAGCGCGCATCCAACGTACTCGTGACGCGCACCAATGAGGAAGTGGCTGGGCGGATGAAGGTCCTCTACCCGGAAGCCGAGTATTTCCCGGCGTGCGGAGCCCTGCGAGTGTGGCGGGACCGCACCATGCACGGCAAGGGGCGGCTGGCGGTGATCAGTGCCGGTACCACGGACATGCCTGTCGCGCTGGAAGCCGTCGTGACGGCCGAGGTGATGGGCAACGACGTGGACCAGATCCACGATGTGGGCGTCGCCGGCATCCACAGGCTATTCGGCAACTTGGATCGCATCTCGCAGGCGCGCGTCGTCGTCGTGTGCGCGGGCATGGAAGGGGCGCTACCCAGCGCCGTAGGCGGTCTGGTCAGTTGCCCGGTGATCGCCGTACCCACCAGCGTGGGCTACGGCGCAAGCTTCAACGGTCTCGCGGCGCTGCTGGGGATGCTGAATAGCTGTGCCAGCAACGTCAGCGTGGTGAACATCGACAACGGTTTTGGCGGCGGCTATGTCGCTAGCCTCATCAACCGTCTTTAGTGGGGGCTCGTGTTTAGCCTGCGGCGCCCAGCACGCCTTGGCGGACGGGCTCGGCAAAGACATACATTCCAAATAGCGGGGTGGGTTCGCCCCGGCCCCAACGGCTGACCTTCCAGTCAACGCGCAGATAACGGATGTCGGGCCGGTCCGACAAGTCGACAATCAGACTGTAAACGCCGCAGTAAAACTTCTGCGGAAATGCGGCGAGAGGCTTGTCGCCCCAGTTCTCCCCGTCGGTGGATCCAGAGATGGATAAGTCCAGGCTCTGCTGTTCTATGGTTCGATGAATACCCAGCGTCAGGCTGACTACGTCGCCTGCGGAATCGCCGATCTCAATCGTGGGACCGGACCCGTTCTGACGGACCACTTGTTCCGGCAGGAGGAAATTCGGCAGCATCGTTTCTCCTTCGGCCAATCGAATGCACTTCTAACTACAGGACGCGCTCGGACGTCAGTTAGTCGGCGGCACCACGGAACGCACGCCGTAGACGGCGTCCCGCTTCTTCAAGCGTCTCATACTTTTTGCAGAAACAGAAGCGAATTAAGTGCGATCCCAGGCTCGAGTGACTGAAAAATGACCCTCCAGGTACACATGCAACCCCAATTGTTTCAACCAGATGGCGACTAAGGAGAACGTCATCCGAATACCCGATGGTTTTAATGTCGCTCATGATATAGTATGCCCCCGCCGGACGGTAGGGAGCCAATCCGGCACTCGCCAACTGGCTCAGAAGATAGTCCCGGCGCTCCGCATAATGGACAGCAAGATCATTGAAATATTTGTCAGGCAAGGATAAGGCGAAGGCGCCCGCCTGCTGCAACGGCGTCGCCGCCCCCACCGTGAGGAAATCGTGAACCTTCCGGATCGACGTTGTCAGGTGCGGAGCCGCCAGCACCCAGCCCACCCGCCATCCGGTGACGGAGAAGGTCTTCGACATCGAGTTCACCAGGATTGTGCGGTCGCGCATCCCCGGCATCGTGAGCATCGGGATATGCACGGCCCCGTCATAGAGGATGTGCTCGTAGATCTCATCCGTAATGCAGAGCGCGTCATGCTGCTGGCACAGCTCGGCGATCAGCGCCAACTCCTCGCGGTTGAAGACCTTGCCGGTCGGATTGTTGGGCGTGTTGACGATGATCGCCTTGGTCTTCGAGTTGAACGCGGCCCGCAGTTCATCGGGTTCGAACGTCCATTCCGGCGCATGGAGCGTCACGTACCGGCGTTTGGCGGAACACAGGTCGGCGTCCGGCCCGTAGTTCTCGTAGTACGGCTCAAAAATCACGATCTCATCGTCGGGGTTGGTGGTCGCCAGCAGCGACGCGATCATGCCTTCCGTGGATCCGCAGACGACCGTGATCTCGGTCTCGGGATCCACCTCCAGCCCATAGTGGCGGGCGTACTTGGCGGCAATGGCGTCGCGCAGCGGCTTGGCGCCCCAGGTCACGGCGTACTGGTTGAAGTCCTCGGCAATCGCCTTGGTCGCCGCCTCTTTCAGCTCCGCCGGGGCCGGAAAATCCGGGAAGCCCTGGGCCAGATTGACGGCCGAATGGCGCAGGGCAAGGCGGGTCATCTCCCGGATGACGCTCTCGGTGAAATGCGCTACCCGGTTCGATCGGAAGCGTTCGGTGTCGTTATCGTTTGGCACTCGTCTTGCTCTTTTTGGAAGTAGGATGAGTCAGCTTCTTGGTTGACGCTCGGACAGGGGTCTTCTTGACGGACTTCGCCGGAGGTTTGGCTCGCGTGACAACAACCGGCTGGACAGGGGGCTCCGGCTCGGCGGTGACGGGTTCGTTCGCGTAGATGCGCCGATAC